>JAQWNP010000006.1:0-325666 GCA_029268515.1 Phycisphaerales bacterium
ATTCTTTTCGGAAAGCAGACGTTCATAGTCAGATTTTCCTGGCACTTCTACCTGCTTGTGACATTTTGGACAGGTCTCAATATTACCAGCCTCAGCAAGCGGACTCTTCAAACTCGTAGTACATACTGGACACCGAAAAGAAACATATGCTTTAGATAATTTTGATTTAC
The DNA here is from genome assembly GCA_029268515.1 of Phycisphaerales bacterium. Classification (NCBI taxonomy): domain Bacteria; kingdom Pseudomonadati; phylum Planctomycetota; class Phycisphaerae; order Phycisphaerales; species Phycisphaerales bacterium. Next base: position 171 of record JAQWNP010000006.1, read on the forward strand.
TTCCCGTAATTTTATATTCCATTAGAAACTGCCCTCTTATTTCATCGTGTGACTTCCTAATTTCTCAAACAGTACCTGCTCAAGATTCTACCAGTCACGGGTGAACTCGTAGTGATAGATGTGCCTTTGAGGGACTTGCACAATCTTCAATACTAAAGAACAACCCCTCTGCTTGTTATGCAGAGGGGTTGAGTGTCCTAGCCGGTTCGATCCCCTTCACTCGCTTTGAAGTCGATTCTCAAGCAATGCCTCAATGCGTGGTACGACAGAGGCGAGACCCCCATTTGAATCGAGTTCATGGGTTGCGACCGAATCATAGATCTCAAGACGTTCGCTTCTTACTTGCAGCGCATCGGCATGCAACATCGCATGTGTCATCGGGCGATCCTTACCCTTTTCGATCCTGGCCAACGTTGTTTGCTCATCAGCAATGCAGTGAATGACCAGCGACACCTGTTTCAGTGCTTCCTTGACAACTTCTGGCATCGGAGAAGCGCCTCCCATTGAAACGACGGCATCCTCCTTGAGCAGCGACGGAACAATCTCCGCTTCCGCCTTTCGCCAACGCGCCTCATCCTCTTCATCCCACTCAGATTGACCCGATCCACCGACATGTTCCAGTACCCGATCATCAGCATCGATGCATGGCATATCAAGACACTCTGCAATCCATTCACTAATGGATGTTTTCCCAGACCCTCGGTATCCAATAATCGCAATCGTAGACATCTTGGAACTCCTGAGATCAATTGATTCACCCAATGTACCACCCCAACCCTTCGCTCATCGTGCTCGGCTAAGAAAGTCGACGCACAGCTGAGCGGTTTATGACCGAGTTCAGAGTTCCATCGATTCCATGACGCGTAGCGTTGTGGCTCATACAAAGGCCCCTTGGCTGATGAGGAAAGCCATTAGATACGTGACCCACAGAAAAAATAAACTAGCCATGAGAAGTAGGATGCCGGGTACTTGGGCCGCGACTCGAACCAGCTTCGATATCTGCGCACGGGCCACCCCCGAAGCGCCACATTCAGGACAGGGCTCGGAGCGCCGTTCAATGTGGCAAAGGTTATATCCACAAGAACCGCACAACCCACTGCCTATCTTCCATTTGTCCATGAAGATCCAACGTGTTCCAGTCACCGCCAATAAAGAGCCTGCCACGGCGGACGAGATGACGGGCAACCACAACCAGGAATGGTTCATTTTGTTCGCCACCAAAATCCACACCACAACTGCGACCAGACCTGGCCAGAACGACGCATGCACGAGCGGGTCTTTCAGCCGACGTCGAACTTCACGCCAAATAGTAGGACTGATCATTGAACCGTTTCCTCCGTTGCATGCGGGGCCGGACATCTTTTCATTATATGTGGACAAACAACAACCACCACACTAAAGACAAGGTCAACGAATGTTTCTCTCCAGTATTTCTTTCTGAAATTGGGGATACCAATCAGTCAGCTCTGGCGCATCTTTGTTCCAGACTTTGCGCCAACGACGCATAACAAAGAACACACCTGATGCTTGTGGATAAGAAAACCTTCGTGTCATGGTGTCTTTTATGAATTCTCCGAAGAGCCTTCTTCGCAGCATCCACTTATATCTTCTAGTCCACTGATTTGGCTGCGACGCATTTTTCTTTAAGAAGACAAGCATATTTAACAGTTGAAATACGATTACTGTTTTTCTCTTAATGCGACCTCCCGCAGCTTCGAAGTGGTGTACGGTTGCATTATTAGAATTTAATAGAAGTCCATGTTTAGCGTATCGATAGCTCGCATCAAGATCTTCGAAGGCCGCGTAATAACGCAGCATTGGTTCAAAAGGCTCTTTGATTGCGATCTCTTTTCGTACAGTCATTGCAAAACCATGCAAAAACGGCGCTGGCGTTACACCAAAACCTTTGAGCTCTTGTGGGATATCTCTTGCCCTTGGCTCATCATACATAATGAATAAATCGCCCATACTATGAAACAGAACTTTATTCATAAACCATCGACCAAAAAACGACTTCCGAAATTTACTTACAAGATACGTTTGAATATTTCTACTTTGGCCAACTTGGTTTTTGCTCGCAATGTTTGAACTGTCTTGCGCCGTTGGATCTTGTGATATATGCTTTCCCGCTATGCCTGCTACTTTTTTTTCATGATCTGCATCATAAATACTCATAATTTTTTCGGCACAGTCATGATGCATATATGCATCATCATCAAAGAAAAAAATGACGTCCTGCGTGCAATTGTCAGTACCTAAATTTCTTTGTGTGGTTGACGAGCGAATGTTGCATGGGACATAGCGCAGCTCAATAGACAATGAGTCTGGAATCAATTCCTGTATTTTTTGACAAGTTGATTCCCAATCATCACTTGCATCTACAATTACAATTTGCCCTGGAGGGCGTGTTTGTTGAACAGCTTGTCTAACTGACTTAACTAATACATCAGGTCTATTTAATGTTGGAATACAAAGACACCAACTGTTCATATCGAATTTCTCTGTTTGCATTGTGCCAAGGCCATATCTAGATATTTGGAATACCTGTCGGGTATCGACTTTCTTAAACTTGGGTCATGAAATTTCAGCAGCAGCCACGGCGCCGGACCTATGAGGGCAAGCCTGCTTGGCAACTGGACTATGTGAGACTTCATTCGTGCTGCTACGTCATGATTATCGCCGTACCAGCTCTTGTGATGGACGCAATTCTGCTGAGCGGTTTTCCTTGGCCCCGGTCTCGATCCCGATTGTTTGATTGAATATTGAATGGTAACTAGCGGAGCACTTTGTTAACATTAGTTCGCTCTATGAATTTAAAATCACGCTACAACTGCATTAAGATCTCACGAGCCTTACAAGATAGTCTGTTGTGCATACTTGTCATAGCCTGTTTGTCAGGTTGCACAAGAAAACCATTGCACATTGCTCCGGAACTTTCAGAACGAGCACGTGATCTTTGTTTACATGTTGTGAGTTCTGACGGCGTCACCAGTACAGCAACATTATTGAATAAGAACATCGCCATCACCACACAACATGCCATTGAATGGTCAGGTGAACAGACAAAACTTTCAAGTTATTTTCGAGGCGGCATTTTTACACCAACGATCCTTGCGATAGGTCCACCACTCCACTTCAGAGCCCTGTATGACGACGTCTATAGCGACCAGAAGACCATCTACGAGAATACGGAAAATGACTGGGCCATACTTGAACTTCCGCCCACCGACCGTTTTAAATACAGAAACAAGCCGAGCAGGCCTGCAAAGATTGGCCAAGCAAGTGCTGGAGACATCATTTTCATCGGTGGCATTGTTGTTCCAGATTCAATCGATTACACCAAACCGATTCCTGGTACCCCTGAAGAATTCTGGAAAGATGCATTCCGTCTGAGCCAAGGAAAAATTACTTCCATCAATGGAGTCGTATTAACATTCCAACATATTGCCGGAGATGAGATCATTGGTGGAATGTCTGGCGGACCCATTATGAAACTGAGTTCCGATGGAAGCGATCTGATTCTCGTCGGCATCATGGTTGCAACCCATACGAAAACTCTTATTTTCAAAAACCAGCTTGGTCGGGTTATACCAGACTTGCAAGATATTCTGGATTAAAGATCGCTCATCGAAAAGGAACCACAAAAAAGTGTAAGAGTGATCTCATTGCACAGGCACTTCACCATCCACTTTGTTTGTTTTCGAGCCGTCTTCAGAAACCGCTGGCTGGAATGATTCATGTTCGAGAATGAACTTACGGCGCTGCTCAGAGAGAGTCTTCAGTGATTGATTAGGGCCATCAAGACTTGCCTCAAATGAGTTGCGCCCATCAAGGAATGGATCCTTATCAACATCTGCTGCAAGAAGCGCTCTCCAGAGGTTAACTCTAAGACTGAGCTTCTCCCAGTTGAGCTCCTCTGTTGCGAGCAGCTTGACTCGTTGAAGATAAAGATCGCGCCATTCTTTGACTGCAAGTATTCGTGCAATCACCGGCCGAATTGCAACATCATTCTGGAATGCCAATGGGGCCTGCGTCATACTGTCGCCGCCACGACCACCACGACCACCACGGCCGCCACGGCCGCCACGGCCGCCACGACCACCACGGCCGCCACGACCACCTATCTGACCGCGCTGTTCTCTCATTTTCTCATGAAAGGCTTGCCGCTCGGTCTCATTGAGTTCACCATCACCATCCTTATCAAATTGTTTGATGATCTCTTGCTCGTTTGTTGGGCCGCCCATACCCCCTGGGGGAAAACCTTCCGGGGGACCACCTTGGCCACCAGGACCACCACGGCCACCAGGACCACCTTGGCCGCCAGGACCACCTTGGCCACCAGGACCACCTTGGCCGCCAGGACCGCCACGGCCGCCACGACCATGTCCACCACCAAATGTCTCGTTGTTGTCATAGTGGACGAGGTGAAACAGGTCATCCTTATCCTTATAGATGTAGTAGTCACTGCCTCGACTGTAATAGCCGTCTGAATCCATAAAGACATTGTCAATCGCCAGGAACCAAATCACCGCGTCGACGTCAAGGTACAGCGGCAAAACTGTCTTAAGTTCTTCATCCGGGGTTTCACGAAGCACCCAACAGAGCTCCACGAGCTTTTCCCAGTCTGCATCATCTGCAGATCCGGTCTTCAATTCATATCCATCCTTGTATAACTCGATGTCATCGCCCAGATAGCGCAATGCACCATCACCCGAGAAGTCAGGAGGAACCTTCCAGCGAATGCCTTTCTTGCTCCCCCATTGCTCCTTCGTGAACTCCTTATTGATCTGCTGCACATTGCTATAGATGCCAAGATAGGTTCCATTAACAACGACTTTTACAAAGTTGGCCTTTGGTGCTGGAATATAGTCTCCAGCGATATTCGAGAAGAGCACTTCTCTCATCAAAGTCGGATCACCGTTGGCGTTCAGTAGATTAAGCGTTTTGTATCCCTTGAGGCGAAGATCATCTTTGTATGCGTCAACTGAGATGCCGAACGACTTCTTTTCTGGTGCATCAAATGAAGTATTGCCACGATAAGAGATACCAACTTCACCGATTGTTTGGCCGTCGAGCATAAGTTTTCCGGGCACTTCAGCATCTGTCCCGTGAAACTCAACCAGCTCATCATGCCAGTCAGAATTTGGAAATTCAATAAACAGAGTGTGCAGAGCATCGATGTCGTAGAGACCCTTGTCTTTGAAGTGCAACACATCATCATTGGTTACTTTGATTTGATTAGGATCGTCCTGTGGACGAATACGATTCTCCTCTTGTTGATGCATGTCAGGCCGCGCTCGTCTTGTCCGTCGCTCCATACCAGATAGCGCCTCGCGCGCCAGCTTGCGTTCCTCTACATCAAGTCTGCCGTTCTTGTCAGCATCAAACTGATCATGGATGGGAATGTCTTGAAACCGGGGCCCATCAGGTCCCCCCTGCCCCAGAGCAATTGAGCTCATCCCCAGGCAAAAAACCACGATGATAAGTTTCTCGTAATCAAACTTCTTCGTTTGCATTTTTGTGGCTATCCCAATTTATGAGGTTACTGATCAGTTCTTAACTCATTGTCACATCTTAGAACCAGGGGACAAATCTATGACAAAAGACCGTAACAATAAGCCAGATGGCTCAAGTTGTCACAGATCGGACTCTAACCACCTCTCTCCAAGGTATGTCACTTAATGGACACCTTCATAAGCTGAGTTGGACAAAGAAACCAAGTGTCAGCCAACGTGTAAAAGATAACACAGACTAATTCTGATAAGACAGTGAATAGACGTCTCACCACTGCTCTCTCTTTTTAAATAGAGAGCAGTGGCCTGTTCATTAAGATTCCAAAAAACAACGACAACTCGTTCAATCACAACAGCATTTTAAAGGTCGGCTTAGACACAACTCAGACAGAATGGCGGGTTCCGAAGACACCTCTCTTTCTTATGTACCAACCAGCAAAAATGAGCTATTTGTGTGTCCAACAAACAGCCATGAACTGCCAATAAAACTGCAAATCATTGCAAACAATGTGCTTAGATCATTTTGATCATCTCCCCATCTTAGCGACAATTATCAAACCTCAGTACACTAGTAATTTGAAGTAATCGACCTCATTTCAAATCACAATTTTGGATAAAAAAGAAAGAAGAGACATGCTCGAAAAAAGAACACAGAAGCTAATCGCAGTATCCGCAGTAGCTCTTATTGCTGGAATCTCACTGGCACTTACAGCACCCGCAAGCACAACCACAACGCTGCGGGATGCCGCGATTCAGAGCGAACCATCAACACCAAACGAGGCAATCAAGGCCTTGATGGATGGCAATAAGCGATACTTAGAAAATCGGTCGAAATCCGAGAATCCTCCATCAGCTCGACCTGCTCTTGCAGCTGGGCAAGCGCCTTTCGCCGCTATTGTTCGTTGTGCTGACTCTCGGGTTGCTCCAGAAATCGTATTCGACCAACCACTTGGCGCCCTTTTCGTGAACGGTGTCGCGGGCAACATCATCACCCCAGAAATCGTTGCTAGCTTCGAGTTTTCGGTCGCTGTCCTGGGTTCGAAGTTGATCGTAATCATGGGCCACTCAAGTTGTGGCGCCGTTCAGACCGCAATCACCATGCGTAATAAGACGGACCAGCTTCCAGGTTCGCTCCCCATGCTCATCGACCAGATTATCGTTCCCTGTACACTCGATGCGAATCCGGATGATCTGGCGGCCTATGAAGAAAAGGCAATCATCTGCAACGCCAACAAGGGCATCCAACAGCTGATCGCTCGCTCCCCCGTCCTCGCAGCAGCAGTCGAGAAGGGTGACCTCAAGATCATCGCTGGCGTCCAAGACCTTAAAACAGGAACATTTACCGTCACCAAGAAGTAATGCCATCGCCATAACATAGATTGCACTATGCAATGATTTTGAGACGGTTCTAAGTGGATTAGCCGCCCGCCAAGAAGGCAACGGGCGCTATTCACTTAGGACCGTTCTCTTTAGAGCATGTACCCACAGGAAAAGGGCAATCACGTTGTATTTGTTTTACAAACAAATACACACTTTGGCCGTCGGTTCAGTTCTTGCTATCAGTACCGCTAATATGGCTACAACAGTGATGAGGCCTATAGTTCTCGGAACTGATACCAAACCTAATATATTGTTTGGGCAATACCACTCAATCGTCTGGTAGACTTCCTGCAATGAATCCTCGACTCACTACCCTTATTCTCCTGGCCGCCATCGCCCTTCAAGGGATTTTTGGTGGCCTTAAAGACAGTGCGCTGATCTGTCTTGGGGGCGGCCATGAACATGACACATCACAAATTGTCGAGCGATGTGAAACAGTTTGTTCAGGGCATTCTGACGAGTCACATCATGCTCACCACTCGCATCATGTCCACCACTCACATCACACTGAGTGGCCTGAACCTACATCGACAGATGATGATCAGAGCAATGGCTGCTGCACTGACCTCGAACTACCACTGATCGTATTGCTTACGCATCAGCGAACCCAAGCGAAACCTATCGTAGACTTACCACCACTTCCTGCGATCATTGCACTAAGGCAAGATCCAGTCGAGGCCTTCTATCAGAACGAGCATGCATCAATCTTCAAAGAAGATCCTGGTGGTCTAAAACGCATCACTCGTATTAAAACGACGCGACTAATCATCTAAACAGAGACATAGGACAACTGTCTAATCTCATGGCAACTGCCATGTGGGTGCTATGTTTTTGTAATTTTGACAAGAGAGACTTGTCTTGAGTCGTTTGCTCTATTCGATATTGTCGCGTTTTTGGTGTCTATCAATACACCTGCTGTTTGCATTCGCTCTATTAATTGGCTGCCAGTCATATGAGCGCGTGCCTATCGATCTTGATGCATATGAAGAACGATTCAACGCGAGACTGTTTGATGTTGAACCCATCTCTGAATTCACGAAGCAACTCCGTGATTCTGGTTCAGATGTACCAGCACAATTTGATTTGAATGACGGCATCTCCTGTGCGGAAGCTGAAGTGCTCGCCCTTTTCTATAACTCCGATCTTCGTATCGCTCGCCTTGAAGCGGGTGTGGCACTGGCAACGCGAGAAACAGCTGGCCTTTGGGAAGACCCGGTTTTCGGTTTTGACGGTGCCAAAGTGTTTTCTCCCACTTCGATTCTCGAATATGGCTTCATGCTTGGCCTGACCATACCTCTCTCGGGAAGACTCGGCGTCGAAAAAGACCTCGCCAGTGCCGCATATGAAGCCGAGCTACATACCATTGCTGATCTTGAGTGGCGGACGCGTGCGAATGTGCGTCGCCACTGGTCGATGTGGACAGCATCTCAAGCGCAGTCTGAATTGCTCATGGAGACCATCGAAGAACTTGAGCGAATTGATGCCATTGCTGATCATCTTGAATCGAGTGGTGAACTAAATCGAGTTCAGCGGCGCCTTATTCGCATACAAGTTGCAGATATGTATGTACAGGCTAGCGCACTTGATCTGAAAATTGTTGAATCTGAAATAGCACTTCTTCAGTTAATTGGACTTCCGACTGGAGCATTGGTGTTTATGACGCCGGGTTTTCCTCAAATGACAACACCTGAAGTCGATGATGTCACTGCAAGATTAATTAGTTCTAATACAACACTGGCGATGTACTTTGCTCGGTATCAAACAGCTGAAAATACACTTCGTCTTGAAATTACAAAGCAGTTCCCAGACATCGTCATTGGGTCTGGGTATGGAACTCAATTTAACGATCAGCGAGTTATGTTTGGCCTCTCAGTACCACTACCTATACTCAATGCCAATCGCGCCCCCATTGCCAGGGCGCATGCTGAAAGAGAAGTTGCCCGTGCAGCGGCAGAAGTAACATTCTCAGAGATTACTCGGCAACTGGCTGCCGCCGAATATTCACTGAACATTAAACGCAAGCAAAGAGATCGCTATGGGGAAGAAGTTATTCCGCTATTAGCGGCACAAGCTCAGGACATTCAGCGTATTGCTGCACTTGGAGAGTTGGATATATTCGTCTTACTTGAGACAGTCAATAGAACATTGCGGACAAAGCAAGAGCTCATCAGATTGCAGGCTGAACAGCTTGATGCTGCGATCACCGTAGTACAGATTCTTGGGCCTAATAATGAGTTCGATCACAATACGACAGGTCCCCGTACCTTAGCGCCTGGAGACAATCCATGAATAATCTTCATAGATATGCCAGCACAGTCTTAATATTTTGCATGTTGGCCCTAACTTTGATCGGATGTGGCACAAAAGATTCTGATCAAGCCCAACAAAATCAGAATGCAAAATCTGACGAGAAGACCGCTTCACCAAGCAATCGAATCGCGATACCACCAGCGGTGCGATCTAATCTTGGTATCACATTTGCCAAGGCAGAGCGCCGCCGCATTGAAAATACGCTTCGGGCGCCAGGTAAATTTGAGTATCTCCCCAACGCAACGAGAGAATACCGAACAATGTTATCGGGGCGTATCGAGCTTCTTGTGACCCAGTTTGAAGCCGTTGAGATTGGTACGCCCTTGTATCGTATTGACTCGCCACAATGGCGTGAAATACAACAGACAATTGCAGAAGCAGACTCAGCGGTTGTTCAATCTAAAACAACTCTTGCTACATTTGGCCCCTTGTTTGCCGCGCACGAACGCCATGAAACGAGTCTGAAGAAAAGTGTTGATCTTTGGCAGACACGGGTCAGTAAGCTTGAGAAGCTACGTGAAGCCGGCGGCGGCACCATGACTGAACTCACCGCAGCACGCGCTGCGATGGCTACCGCAGAGGCGGAACTCGCTGAGCTTGAAGAAACAGATGCACAGCTTGAGGCTTCTCAAGCACGGACAAACGGCCAACTTAAAGCAGCTGAAGCACAATTCGAATTTTCAATTGACACCGCTGCATCGCTTCTCGGACAAACAAGAGTGGCTCTCGTGACACCAACTAGTCAAGAAGCCAATTCACCCCCACTATGGCGCACCATCAAGACCATTGAAGTGCCGTCTCTTACATCAGGTGTTGTGGCATCGATAGACCTGACGAATGGTGCATGGGCTGATGAACAAACCAAAGTATTGACCGTCGTACAGCCAACACGACTCCGCTTTCATGCATCAGGCCTCCAGACTGATCTGGGTGTTCTGCAGGATGGCCTCGAGGCTCGCATCGTACCACCAACGCCAACCGCTACCGGAACCTCTGTGCCCTATGACAGCACAATGTCTGGAATTCTAAGACTCGGACTCACCGGTGATCCGAATGAGCGAACCATCGATTTGTACGTCACACCAGAGCAGTTGGCTCCTTGGGCGCGAGCAGGCGTATCAGCACAACTAGAGATTGTGACCGATGCAACGACGGCCCCTGAACTCTCAATACCACTCGCTTCGGTACAACAAGACGGCATGGCACCAGTGATTTTCAGAAGAGATCCAAATGATCCGAATGTTGCGATTCGAATAGAGGCGGATATTGGAATCGATGATGGACGCTGGGTCACTGTATTAAGTGGACTCAGAGATGGTGATGAAGTCGTACTTGATGGTGGTTTTCAACTTCTGTTGGCGTCAAGTAGCACCATCCAGCAAGGTGGACACTTCCATGCCGATGGCACCTTCCATGAGGGAGAACACTAACTAATGCTACGGGCACTTATAGCCTTTTCGCTGCGGTACGCTTCACTGATCGTGATCGCGGCGATCTTAATCACGGCTTACGCTGCATGGCGTCTGCCTCAGATGGCCGTCGATGTTTTTCCTGAACTGAATGCCCCCACGGTCATCATTATGGGAGAGGCTGGCGGCTTAGCTGCAGATGAAGTTGAGCAATACGTCACCTTTCCAATTGAATCTGCTGTCAATGGAATGAGTGGCGTTCGTCGTGTTCGTAGTGCCAGTGCCACTGGGTTATCAATTGTCTGGGTAGATCTTGATTGGGGTGCCAACCTCTACGACGCACGACAACTTGTTTCAGAGCGGCTTGCCACAGTCAGAGAGATGCTTCCGCCGAACATCGAACCCTTCATCATGCCAATCACCTCGATTGCAGGCGAGATCATGCTTGTTTCATTGTCTTCACCGACAGGCGAAATAAGCCCACTTCAACTACGTGCATATGCGGAGTTCGATCTGCGTAACAAAGTTCTGGCAGTACCCGGTGTGGCACAGGTTGTTGCCATTGGTGGTGAACTTCCTGAATATCAAGTCAATGTTGACCAAGAAAGACTTCGCCTATACGACCTGACCATCTCAGATGTTGTCCAAGCAGCTGGCGGGGCCCATAGCACGGCGAGTGCCGGATATCTCCCGAATGTCGGCAATATGGAGATTCCGATTCGGCAACAAAGTCGCGTGACAAGCGACAGAGATATTGCTGAAACGATTATTAAATATCACGATGGAGCGCCTGTGACCATTGGCCAGGTTGCTGATGTTCGACTCGGACCTGCGCTTAAGAGAGGCGAAGCATCGGAGTCTGGAGTTCCTGCAGTCATTGTTTCAATACAAAAGTCGCCTGGAACAAATACGCTTGCGCTCACAAATGAAGTAGATCAATTACTCACACAACTTGAACTCAACCTTCCACAGGGAATGATTCTTAATCGTGAGGTCTTTCGACAATCCAACTTTATTAATCGCGCGGTAGGCAATGTCACCGATGTGCTGATCGAAGCTGTCATCGTTGTCGCCATCGTGCTTATTCTCTTTCTGATGAATGTCCGCACAACGCTGATCACCTTGACAGCTATTCCTGTTTCATTGGCTGTTGGGCTACTTGTGATGGACAGTCTAGGTATGGGCCTCAATGTCATGGCTTTAGGAGGCCTTGCTATCGCAATTGGCGTGTTGGTTGATGACGCCATTATCGATGTGGAAAATGTGTTCAGACGGCTCAAACAGAACAGTGCCCTACCAGAGCAAAGCCAGCGCCGATTCACACAGGTGATCTTTGATGCAAGTAATGAAATTCGTCCGGCAATGGTCTTTGCCACCATCATTATTGTCATGGTCTTCTTACCACTGCTCTTTCTTCAAGGGATAGAGGGGCGTTTCTTTCGGCCGCTTGCCCTGACCTATATGGTCTCTATTCTCGCTTCATTATTGGTGGCTCTTACCCTCACACCAGCACTCTGCAAGATCCTTCTCAAACGTGGACACAATTTCAAACACCATGATGATTCATGGTTGATTCACTTTTTGAAAAAAATCTACACACCCGTCTTGGAATGGGCACTTCGCGTACGCATTTGGGTACTCGGTTGTGCTGGCCTTGCGATTGTGGTGAGCCTCTTGCTCGCCAGTACATTTGGATCTTCATTTCTGCCTTCGTTTAATGAAGGTACATTTACGGTCTTTCTTTTTTCACCACCGGGCACTTCACTTGTGGAGAGCAATCGCCTTGCAAGCCAAGTAGAAAAGCAACTAGCAAACATTGAGGGTGTTCAGACTGTGGCTAGGCGAACCGGTCGCGCTGAACGGGATGAGCACGCTGAACCTGTCAGTAGCTCCGAAATCGAAGTGACCTTACTACCAGACAGTAGCCAGAAGGCTGTGCGCACCAAAATTGATGAGGTCTTGGCAGCAATTCCTGGCATTACCACGATGGTTGGACAGCCCATCGAACACCGGCTTAGCCACCTTCTTTCTGGAACACCAGCGGCCATTGCCATCAACATATTCGGTGAAGATTTGAATCTGCTTAGGCGTGTCGCAAAACAAGTCGAAGCTGAGCTACGAACAGTACCTGGCGCACGTGAAGTCAATGCAAATCGTGAAGTCATGATCACATCTCTACCAATTCGATACCGACATGCCCAACTTGCTGCTGTAGGATTAAGTCCGGCTGATGCTGCTCAACAGGTACAAGAGGCTTTGTATGGCGAAGTTGTAGATAAAGTAAACGAAGGAATCCGACAATATGATCTTGTTGTTCGACTTGATCCCTCTCAACGCGAAAACATTGAGCAGGTTCGAAATTTACTACTAAAAGGTCGTGATGGCGCCATCGTTCGTTTACGTGACGTGGCAGACATCGGACTTGAAAGATCAAGCAATCTCATTACGCGCGAGAATGCCCAACGCAAAGCCGTCGTTTCGCTGAATGTTGCAGCGGACTCCAACCTTGGCGATTTAGTCGCTGTGGTTAAAACACGCATCGATCCAATCGTACAAAATGCCGGTTTTACTGTGACTTATGGTGGCCAGTTTGAAGCGCAACAATCTGCAACCAAGACCATTTTGATTCTCGGATTCATTGTCGCAATTGTGATGCTCATGTTGCTCCAAATTTCAACCGGCTCCATTCGTGCAGCACTGTTAGTCATGCTTAATATGCCTCTGGCGCTTATTGGAGGCATCATTGCCATCTTGCTGACTGAAGGTGGTGGCGCCTGGTCAAACTTAATGGGGCTGATTGGATTTGGCGGATCCTATGTCGCACCGGTCATATCAATCGCGAGCATGGTTGGATTTATCACACTCTTTGGAATCTCTGTTCGAAATGGCATTTTGCTGATCAACCACTACAACTACTTAATGACACGAGAAAATGTTTCTTTCGATGATGCGATCCTGCGTGGTTCAATGGAACGCTTGGTACCGATTCTCATGACCGCCCTTGCATCTGCACTCGCCCTTCTTCCTTTAGCATTAGCCGTTGGATTACCTGGCAGCGAATTGCTTGCCCCACTCGCTATTGTCACACTAGGAGGTCTTGTGACATCAACCATATTGAACCTTATTGTAGTGCCCGCTGGTTACTCACTTATTTTTTCAGGCTCATCTCTTAATCACAATCCCGATGAGCATACTAATCGCCTTGACAGTCACAGCCCATCAATATAGAACCTTGGTCTGAATACCCTTGCTTGTTTGAGGGTCATTCACCGTCGGGCAAGACAATTCAAATTTGTTTAAGAAGGAACGCCAGATTATGAACAGTCGCACACCACTCGCCCTTTTTGCCGTATGTGCTTTGTCTTTTGCGATGACGAGCTGTGCCAAGAAGGATTCAAACAGTACACAGGGTCAGGCAGCGACTTCTGATCACGACCACGCAGATGATCCCGGCCACGACCACGCAGATGATCACGGCCACGACCACGCAGATGATCACAGTCACGACCACGCAGATGCCATTTCCAAAACAATTGATATTGCGGGGAATCAGCTGGTCATTTCCATAGAAGGAACAGTGACTGCTAATGCAGAACTTCATGTTGAAATTACTGCCGCGAACGCGGACGAGATAAAAGCTCTTAGGCTTTGGTTTGGGACTCAATCTGGCGAGGACTCACTAAAGACAAAGGCGGACAATGAAGGTGATCATTGGCATGCCCACGTTGAGTGCCCCAGCACTATTCCAAACGACAGTTCACTATGGATTGAAATCGAAGATGCAAATGGCACCCGGCTTTCGAAAGCTGTTCCACTTTCCTGATCGAGTGATGATTACCAAATAACAGGAATCAAAGTGATCGAACGCCAGCATCGGCAGCTGGGCTATCTATACTCTGAGATATGAATCCCATAAATCTAGTCGCTATCGGTAATGATTCTGGCTCTGCCTTTGGAAAAACCTTTGCAGAATATTCAACTGCATTTAGCGATAGAAATCACATCGCACTCTGCGCCGCGTTTGCCTCGAACGCCAAAGTCATCATTCGAGATAGGCGGATTGACCAGACTCTTGAACTGACACCCGCTGCATTCTTCGAAAGACTTTACAAAGAAATCGAAACAGCATCGTTTCAAATTGAGAATGCCACAGCCCAGTTCAATGACGGCTATCTCTTTGTAGATGGAACTTGGATTGATCAGCAAGGCGCTCCCCTGCTTCGTGCAGCAGATTTATTTACCGCTTTTTCTGATGGTCAAATTGCTGCACTTGACGTTGTGTGGACAAACGAAAAGATAAATGCCAAGTAGTATCGTAATGGCCTTTCGGTCATTAGCTACAACACTTGCTACGGCCAGAACACTTGTGAACAGATGCTACGGAGTCCTATCTCAATGACAAACAATAAGTACTCACGACGGCGTTTTATAAATTCATTAATTGTGATTGGCGGTGGATTACTTGCCGTACCAAAATCGTTTGCCTGGACAATCAGCAACTCTTTAACGAAACGCCATTGGCCGCCCAAAGCAGATTGGGATGCACTGAATAAGCGAGTTGGGAACCGACTGATTAGAACGCAACTGCCTTGGATCAACGCAACCAAGAAAATTTTCCAACTCCTTAAAAATCCCTTTTGGAATGAGGAGCAACCCGGCTCGTTCCAGTCAACCGGCTGGTTCAACGCTTGGACAGCTGTTGCAAGCCCGTATGCAGTGAAAGCAACGAGTACCAAAGATATTGTAGAAGCTGTTAATTTCGCGCGTGAACATAAGATCAAACTTGTCATCAAAGGTACGGGCCATGACTACCTCGGTCGCAACTGTGCACCGGATTCACTGCTTGTCTGGACGCATGAGATGCGCGACATCAAAATGCACGAAGCATTTGTCCCAACTGGAGCGCCTCAGGGGACTGCCCCCGTCTATGCAATGACCGTCGAAGCTGGTACCCGATGGCTCGAAGCCTACCAAGCTGCTACTAAATCAGGTCGATATGTTCAGGGTGGTGGATGCACCAGCGTCGGCGCATGCGGAGGTTTCACTTTCGGAAGCGGATTCGGATCGTTCTCAAAAATGTTCGGCACCGGTTCTGGTTCCATCTTAGAGGCCGAAGTGGTAACAGCTAATGGCCAAGTGCGCGTGGTCAACGAGTACCAGGAGCCAGACTTGTACTTTGCAATTCGTGGTGGAGGTGGAGGCACCTTCGGGATCGTTTCTCGTGTGACACTATTGTCTCATTCCATTCCAAAGTCATTTGGCTTGATCACGGGTGAGATAAAAGCGTCCTCTGATCGCGCTTATCAAGAACTGATTGATGAATTCGTCGCATTTTATCTCAAAGCACTCGACAACCCACACTGGGGCGAATCTGTTCACTTTGATTCAAACAATGTAATGAGCTTCAATCTTGTGTCCCTGAATAAGACTGCGCAAGAGACGAAGGCAGCGATGGAGATCTTCCTGAGCAAGTTGCGCCAAAGACCGGAAGATTTCACAATTGATCTTAAGTTCATGGTGACTGACTTTAAGAACATGTGGAATTATGAATATTGGGATAAAGAGCACCCCGACTTTATTGTCCATGATCTACGTCCTGATGCACCAAAGGGTCAATTCTGGTGGCATGGAAACGGTGGCGAAGTTTCAACGTATTGGACCGCATATCAGTCTTGGTGGATCCCAACCAATGCCCTGCGACATCAGCGAGAACAGATGGTCCAAGCATTTTTTGATGCGAGCCGTATCACAGGTTTCATTTTTCAGATTAACAAGGGGCTTTCAGGCGAGTCCGCCGAAGCACGAGCTCGAGATCAACAGACTGCATTACATCCCCACTGTTTCGATGCAGCGGCTCTTGTTTTATTTGGCAATCAGCAACAGTATAAATATGTTGGCGTCCCTGGCATGGAACCAGATGAGGAAGCAGCTGACAAACATAGCAAGGCTATCACAAAGGCAATGTCGCTTATCCGGGAAGTCGCTCCGAATGCAGGTTCATACGCCAATGAAGCCGACTTCTTTTTAGAAAATTGGCAGGAGTTAATGTGGGGCACAAACTACCCTCGATTACTTGCTATTAAACGAAAGTATGATCCCGACAACTTCTTTAAGGTCCATCATGGTATCGGTAGTGAGGAACTCTAAATGACTAAGCACTGACTTCATCACGAGACCCACGAAGGATCCGGTACAGTGGAATGTCCACAATAAACGGCAGAAATGGGATCACCGCGCCAGCTATACCGAACCACATAAGATTTGTTGGCAGCGGCACAATCGTACGGCCAAACCAAAACATAAGCACCAGCCAAATAAAGAGAACACCGTGGATCATACCGACTATCGACACCGCTTCAGGTATATCCGCATAGTACTTCATTGGCATGGCCACAAAAAAGAGAACAAGTGTTGAACAGCCTTCAATGAGTCCAGCAACAATTAGCCAGCGAAGATAGGTACGATTGATTTTTTGCATTGGTCGTCAATTATAGCCATTGAAATAGACTGTAAATGAAGAGAAACATGCTGCCTTGAAACGATTTGGGTTCTTCGTGGCTTAGAACTGGCTCAGTTCTTGGTGGACAGCAGATCTTCATGCGGGCATAACCTAAAAAATCCATATCTTTGCGGCCATAAAATACTGAATGCAGGCAACTAGTTACACTATTATTTCTGATTCGAAGACCAGCATACTCGGAGTTCGATGCAATGATGAATACACCAGGGCCCGCTGATGTAGACAATCAATTACGCTCACTTATTCGGTCGGGAGATCTTGTTAAGGCCTTGCAGATGGCCCAGGAGATTCTTAAGAACGATCCAAATCATCCCCAAGCATCTTTGACGGTCGCACAGGTACGGCATGCTCAAGGCCTTTATCCACTGGCCGCAGATGCAGCCCTGCACGCACTAAAGTTCCGGCCAGATAATGAAGAGATTGAGATCTTTCTGGCCAGAGTCTATAGCAGCCTCGGCAAATCACAGCAGAGCCTTGAATGGTGTGATCGCGTTCTTAGCAAAAGTCCGTCCTCTACTGCAGCAAGAGAAATCCAAGCCAACGTCTTGGAACGCAACGGTGATTGGCAAGGCGGTTTGAATGCCTTGGAGTCAATCAATAAAAATACCAAGAGTCCACAGTTGAATTGGTTGACTGCACGCTGCCTTCTACAAAGTGATGATCGCGAGGCCGCGCTTAAAGCTATTAATGAAGGCCTTTCCCTACCCAACATGGAAAACCCCAACAATGCGCCTATTCGAGCTCGCTTGTTGCTACAACGTGCCAAGATATTAGATGGCATGGGTCAGTATGATTCGGCTTTCCTTGATGCGAAGAATGCTAAAACGCTGATCGATGTTGCCTTTGATCAAGATCAATATATCGCAGAGATCGACCAGCTCATCGAGACGTTTTCAGCAGAGCAGCTGCAGAAACAAGATGGATCTATCGACAGTGAGTGTTCTCATGTTTTCATTGCCGGTATGCCAAGGTCAGGTACGACGCTGGTTGAGCAGATTCTCGATGCGCATCCTGATGCCACTGGCGTAGGAGAAGCAAAGGAAATTGACATATTGGCGAGGCACCTCCAGAAACTACTCGGTTCCTGGTCACCCTGGCCAAAATGTGCGCGCGGCATCGTACTAGAAGATCGTAAAAAAATGGTTGCCAATTACGAAAATTCACTGGGGCAACACGGTTATGCATTGCCTTCGACATTCATCAATAAGAATCTAAAAAATGCACGCCTCTTAGGGCTTATTGCGATGCTGTTCCCTGATTCAAAGATTATCTTTACGCGTCGAGATCCACGCGATGTAGGCATCTCTTGCCTGATGGGTAACTTCTCTCCACGCGTGCATCCAGAACTTATGGATCTTGATCGCATTGCCATGGCGATAGAACAGAATGATCGCCTCATCGAGCATTGGAAGGCCGTGCTACCGATGCCTTGGATAGAAGTGAACTATGAAGAAGTCGTTGCGGATAAAGATCGCATGACACGAGAACTTGTCGAATTCTGTGGCCTACCCTGGGACGATCGTTGCCTTAAGTTCTACGATTCGGGACGGACCGTCATGACCCTCAGTTATGACCAGGTAAATAAGCCGATATATGACACTTCAGCTGGTCGGTACCGTCATTATGAAAGTCACATTGGTCCTCTCAGCGGCCTTGCCAAAGAGAGCAATGGCAATACGTAATTTGATGCGGCAAGCCATGCTTTACGCATCTACACATTTTGCTCTGATGTACGTATTGATATGACGACCTGATCGGACTTGGAATTATGTGGCAGCGACCTCTTTTTCGACCGGTATCTGATTCGAAATATTAATCACCATTCGAAATGTTTCTTGTGCCGCAGCGACACAATCTTCCTGTTCCTGCTCAGTTAGATCGAGCTCGTTTAGTGCCACTTTGAATGCATTCCAGCACCGCCGCTGATCGGCGCCATGTGGATCGAGATAGCCCATCGCTTGATCAGGTGCAAGACCCATCGTCGCTCGTAGCTTTTTGGCAATAAACTTATTGCCATTGGTAGCGCCTTCTTTGACATAGAGCACACCGATCAGTGAGACAGGATTTTCTTTGCTCGCCTCGTTGATATACCCAACAAATGACTCTGTCGCTGGAAGAGGTGCTGCAAGTTCAGTGCTGGAAAGATCTTCTAAATCCTGATCTATTCTTCGCAAACGGAGATGCGATTCGTCAAAAATATGCGCAACTCGATCATCGCTGGAAGCAGCCTGAATTGCTGGATCGAGTGCGGCATGCACACATCGCATCTGACCGAGAAATGCCGCAAACTCCTTCTTCGTGAGCTCGCCGTTCACCATGCGAACCTGAAAGTCTCCAGATTCAGCTTGATCGTGCAAGCCCTGCGTACCCTCTTTCAACTTAAGATGAAAGCCAGTGGTCTGGGGCATATTGGGGTGCTTACTTGTCTCAGCCATTGCGGCTTGCTCCTGTTAATAGTGTGGTGTCGAGATCAATATTGTATTGTAAATCGCCTCAATCTTCACTACGAAAACCATTGTTATCTGCGACTGGCTTGACCGCATCATTCATCTGATTGCCAGTGATCGCTCCCGGCTGATGAATACTTATTCAGATCGTGAATAGGCAGCTCCCATTGAGAAAAAACAGCCCCGCGAAACTTTTTTGAGCCTCGCGGGGCTGTCGACAATGTGACTATCTCATAGGAGTTTCACACTCAAATCAAGCGCGCCTTCGGCGACGACCAGCTAAACCGGCCAGGCCAAACAAAGCCAGCGCACCTGGAGCTGGAATGGGCGTAAAACGCAGATCCATTGCAAAATCAGTAAGGCTCATATTCACTGTCTCAGACTTAAAATCAAATGACAAAGCAGTCACGTTCCCGTAACCGGAAAGGTCAAAAGTGAAGCTGATGTTATCGATGTACGAAAAGTTGCCGGGAGGTCCCGGGGCTGGCTCTGAATCTTGGTAGTTCAGAAGAGCAAGAGTTGAACCATCGATGAACTCGTTGTAACCGGGGCCACCATCGATTTGGAGCGACAGGGAGACGGTGCTGAAATCGATCTGTGTGCCAGCTGTGGCAACGTTGAAAACAGCCTCTGCAATGTTGCTGCCGGCAGCGACAACCTCAATGTCTAGAGCCCCTCCAGCGCCATAGAGATTGCCAGAACCGGCAATAATCGCGCCAACGCCATGGTTTGTTAGTCCTGCAGGACTGAATGAACCCTGTGATGGATAATTGACACCACCGGGGCCAGCCTGAGTGAACGTATCCCAACTGTAATACGCAGTGTTGGCGTCCCCCCGCCATGTTGGAACTGCTTCAACAAAAAAATCAGCCAGGCCCGAAGCTGTCACACTTCCGATTGTGGCAGCTGCAATAAATAGTATTTTCCGATGCACTTCTCTTGCCTCCCTAGAACATATGTATTCGTAACTCCGCTGCAGCGTCTGCAGATCAGAAGTTGTATGAGTAATTCAGAATGGAATCAAGATCAAATGAGACGCATTCTCAATTATTAATGAGAACGAGTCTCAATTAACAATTAAGGGCTGCCGTAATGATATTGATCACCTCTATCTACTCCTACCCATTGTGCCTCAGAATAATGGGCCTGACATAGTCTAAGTCATATATAAATAACAACTTATATATTTCCTGACAGAGCCTATCTGCTGCCAGAAGGGCCAGGATGCCCTACTTTTGGCCCTCCATCGATTTAGAGAAAGAGGAGGCAGGAGGAGATCTGAGGCCAAATGCTTAATCAGTGTTGCGGAAATTGGCCTTCTTGATGGCTTGGATCGTCTCCGGCGTCGTGCCACAACAACCGCCAATCAAGTTGGCACCAGCATCATGCCACTGCCTGGCATAGACAGCAAACTGGGCGGGCTCGACTGCATCAGTAATGACCCAAGAACCATCTGGATTGGCATAACCCACGTTGCCGTACGCAGCAATCGCTACCTCATCAGGCACCAGATGGCGGAGGTGTGATACCTGGTCGGCCAGAATAGTGGCGGACATACAGTTGATGCCGAGGACCGTCGCTTTGTCTAACTCGGGAATGATCTGTTCAACTGGTGTGCCATCAAGCAGAACACCAGGTGCCCCCTGCGATGTGAAACAAAAACACACACCCCACCGCCCTGGAGCAATGTTTTGTGCTGCCTGCGCCGCTGCCAAAGTCTCATGGGCTGCGCACATTGTTTCAATCCAAATCAAATCCACACCACCATCGACAAGGTACTGAATCATTTGACTGTGTTCTTTGTAGCAAGTCTCCGGATCAGGGGTGAGGTCAGGTCGGTAACAATCTTCCAATGGAGCCACACCACCAAGCACAAGAGCCTGCTTACCAGCTTCAGCGCATGCTGCCTGGGCAATCACAACTGCTTTCTTCGTCAATTCTTCAGCGCGATCACCAAGGCCTGCTTTAGCCAATGATCGCTCATGCGTACGAAACGTGTTGGTGGTTACTGCGTCAGCCCCAGCGTTGAGGTAAGCCAAGTGAACTTCCTTAAGCACTTCTGGCGCCGTATCCATTGCACCGGCCGACCAAAGCGGCAAACCAACATCGACCCCGCGACGATCCAGTTCAGTGCCTGTGGCCCCATCAAGCAATAGCAAATGACTATTTGAAATAGACTTACTCATCCTTAGCCAGAATAACCGACTTAATGAACATGTGATGGCGGCTTGTCTCCGAGCACCTGTTCCTTTGGATTAGCTGTACTGATACCATGAGCCTAGCCCGTGGCACTGCTCTGATTTTGGCCCACCCATGAATGGAGACCTCCAATGCTTGATGGTGTGATGTTGCTGTGGTTTATTCTGACTGCAATCTCCTTTCTATTTGTAGCCATTGATATATGGCGCACACCCGAAGCAAATGTAATGAGGTGGGGATTTATCATTCTGACACTGTTTACGGGCCCACTTGGAGCTTTCTTCTATGTGCTGGGATGCCGAGAGCCGCTCCCTAACACGCATGAACAATATGTGGCAACCAGATGGCGGCAAGTCCTGGGCTCAACAATGCACTGCGCCGCCGGCGATGGCGTCGGCATCTTTGTAGGCGCCGTCATCGCAAGCTTCCTTCATGTGGACCCGGCGATCAATATCACGCTCGAGTACGTTTTCGGGTTTACCTTTGGTTGGTTGTTCTTCCAGGCTTTTGCAATGCGTGATATGGCTGGGGGTAACTATCTAAAGTCGCTCAAGATGACCTTCATACCCGAGTTCTTTTCTATGAACATCTTGATGAGCGGCATGCTCTTGGTTTCAAAGTTCTGGATGCCGCAAGTCGCCGGTTCAGAAATGCCCAGCAGTGTCGCCTTCTGGTTCATTATGTCAATGGCATTAGTAGCAGGGTTTCTCTGTGCCTATCCAATGAACTGGTGGTTGGTCACACGAAATCTCAAGCATGGCATGATGACGGTTCGTAAAGAGAGTGGCACGCCAAGTCATGCTGGCCATGATATGAGTGCAATGTCGAGTAAGTCAGGCCATGACATGAGCTCGATGAAAGATCCAAACGCCATGAAAGGGATGGATCATGGCCAAGGACACGCTCCATCAAGTGGTCATGACATGAGCTCGATGAAAGATCCAAACGCCATGGAAGGGATGGATCATGGCCAAGGACACGCTCAATCAGGTGGTCATGAAGGACACCAAGATCACAGCGGCCATCAAGGACATGGCGGTGGCCACATGAGTGACAGCCAAAAACCCTCACAAGCCAGCATCTACGCTATGGGCGCCTTTTCAATCGTTGTACTGGCCATCACAGTGGCAGTGATCCTAATCCTCGCTCCACACGCGTGATCAGGTGATCAACAATCATCGCCCCCTGCTGGCCTCCTTGAGTTCGTAGTAGGCCTTCGTCTCGAAGATGTTGGGATTCTCTTTGGCGTAATCCAAAGCGCTCTTCCCTTGTTCATCTATGACATATGGATCAGCGTTAGCTTTAAGCAATTCAGACACGACAGCAGGATTACTGTTGTCCATCGCTGCCCACATCAGCGGTGTCACACCACGGTAGCTTTGCGCATTGATATCCGCACCAGCGTCTAACAATAATTTCACTTTTTCAACACTTGGCTCTAGACAAGAAAACATCAATGCACTGACACCTTTATCATTAACTTGATTAACATAAGATCCAAGGCTTAGAAGCTTAGAGATCACTTCTGGATTTTTGTTGTATAAGGCAGCCTGCATGAGAGGCGTGATTCCATCAGCTGTTGATGTATGAGGATCGGCGCCAGCTCTAATGAGAGCTATGACTACTTGATAATTTTCATGTGTTTGAGATGCTAACAACAACGGGGTTCCACCGACTTGATTGACCGCATGAACATCCGCGCCTTCTTTTAGAAGACGTACAATACTCTCGTAGCTTGCAGAGGCATTTGAACACGCATCTATCAACTGGGAATCTAATGTGGATTTATCTGGCTCTTTACACCCCGTCGTGGAAGCCATAAGAAAAAGAACAGCCACCAGAGGTAGACTTCGAACGATGCTCAGCATGACCAGCTCCTTATCAACCCACACGTCCCTGTGATGGGTAACTCAGGTCGGTCAATTGTATAATTGATATTGGGATTCTGGTGCATGAAGAGCCTTTCATAAATATCTGCCATGAACCGTAGGTGTGCTTGCTACTATCCATGCCCCAACTGCACACCAAAGGAGTTACCTGATGCGTTTTTTGCTTGCAAGCCTACTTTGCTGCGTCTTTATAGGCGTTTCTGTGAGCCAGGGGCAAAATGTCCCTGTTCAACGGACTTATGAGGAGATCAAATCCTTTCCAGAAGGTCTGATCGGCCCTTGGCAAGTAGGCAACCAAACCTTTATTGCCACCGACCAGACAAAATTTACTCTCGATCATCCCGCGCTCGTCGGATCTCTCGTTGAAGTCACATTTATAGACAACAATGGCCAGCTGATCGCTGTCGAGATTGAGCCACAGTCAACCAGTACAGCTGATCTTGTTGATGGACCTCACGCACTCTGGCGTGATGATGGATCTGTTGACATTATTCGCTTCCGCGAAGGCCAATTACAAAAACAACGCCTGCCTTACAAGACTGCTGAAGATAACACTGCTGCTGGGAATACTGCTTCAGATATGTACCTGAACTCAAATGCAGTCTCACCGCCAGCTGCTACCTGGGATATGCCATCTCGATTGCTGGTCATTAGCGACATTGAGGGAAACTACCAGGCGCTGTTTACTTTTCTTTTGGGCAATGGCGTGATCAACCAGGATGGCGACTGGACTTGGGGAGACGGGCATCTTCTCTTCAATGGTGACATCGTTGATCGTGGAGATAAAGTCACGGAAACACTTCTACTGATTCGACGCCTCCAACGTGAAGCCGCTGCCGCCGGTGGGCGAGTCCATTACGTTTTAGGAAATCACGAGGCCATGATCATGGCCGGTGATCTTCGCTATGTGCACCCGAAATACCATTTTCTATGCGGCCGCTACGGCCTGACCTATGACCAGCTCTACGGGCCTCAATCAGAAATGGGCCGCTGGCTCCGCTCGCAAAACACGGTGACCCGCATCGGCCCGCTTCTTTTTGTTCATGGAGGCTATTCACCAGCGCTCAATGACCTAACACTGACACCCGATCAGATTAATGATCTCATTCGAAGCCAGCTTGGGCCGCCGAAATGGCCAGATAAAACTGATCTGCCCACCTCACTTGCATGGAATATG
Source organism: Phycisphaerales bacterium (assembly GCA_029268515.1). Classification (NCBI taxonomy): domain Bacteria; kingdom Pseudomonadati; phylum Planctomycetota; class Phycisphaerae; order Phycisphaerales; species Phycisphaerales bacterium. The sequence goes on from JAQWNP010000006.1 coordinate 25,015, forward strand.
CAGGGCCCAATGTGGTACCGCGGCTACTTTGACAAGTATGCAACTGACTTTGGACCAATGCCCACAGATGCACAACTACAGTCAATTCTGCAGCGCCACAATGCGAAGCACATCGTCGTTGGTCACTCTGTCGTCGATGATGTGACTTGGATCGATGACAATCAACGTCTCATTGGTGTCGATGTCGATTGGGCTGATCCAGAAGAGGCCGAAGGATTAATCCTTGAAAACGGAACTCTTTCTCGAATTGACTCCAAAGGTGTACGCCGCCCACTTAGTAGTTTACCGAACACCGCTCCGTAATTTCTTCCACCTGTGTTTATTGACGATGTGCCTCTAAAAGACCATCTTCAGATACACCACCCACCAACTCAATAACATAAGCACTACAAGAAGTAACTGTGGACCAAAAAAGCAGAAGCCCCGTCTAAGCGACGGGGCTTCTTTTTTTCACAGACGAGCTTCCAGATCAGCGTAAGGAGAATACGCCATTCATGGAGAAGCCTGTGAGATATCAACATAATTCAGATTAAACTCACCATCAGTTATATGAAGTGTCAGCGTATGCTCACCAGCTTCAAGCTGAATATCTGGTTTTGTAATGGTGATCCAAGTCTGCCAACTTCCAGTTGACGGAATCGCAATCAGCTCTGTTAAGGCAACTCCATCAAGTGCCCAGTACATCTCTGATCCACTATCATTGCTCGCCACTCGGAAATCGAATGTATAAGAACCTGTGGCTGCTACATCAATGGTGTAATTGAGCCATTCGCCATTGTAAAGCCACCCAATGTTGTAGCCCTGCTCAATATCAGTTGCTATCTCAATATCCACGCCGTCGGTTCTAAACTCGCCGCCTTGGTTGTAGTTATCAAGGTCATAGTAAGCAAAGCCATTACAACCTTCGTCGTAATATTCAGCCTCGATTCGTCCTGGAACTGAGATGGGCCCATCACCATAAGGACTGGTCCCCTGTTCTTCGCACGAAACAACTTCACCATAGGAAATATCAAATGTAAATGATGACGAGTTATCAATTTCGTAATAGTCATATAGAGGCGAATACGTAAATGCTTCAACCTGATCAGTACTTGGATCGAATGTGTAATAGCGAAGAAGTGAATTCGTAGGATTGTCACATTGATAGTCACTGAGAATACTATGAACCGTCGTTCCATAGTCATTGGTTAATGGAAGATACCGCTCTCGAGCACATTCATGACCTGAGACAACAAGAAATACATTGTTGTGATGTGTCAGCACTTCGTTCCAGAGAAGATAGTTTCCAGGAAACTCATGCGTTGAGACAATGACACGCTTGTCTGGATGAGCCGCAATCACTTCGTCTGCCCATACACGCACATCTGCTGGTGGATCCCACTGCAGATGTAAAACAAGATACGCTTCACAGCCCGCTTCAAAAAATTGAAAGCTATTGGTGTTCTTTCCCTCTGGATAACCTCCGCCATACCAACTGTTACCTTCGTAGCGACTTGGAGGAAAGTATTGGTTGTACTTAATGTCACTACGTCCCCACACTGCATCGTCGGCGTCGTGATTTCCGAACGTCAGCCCGTAGGGAATAAGCCCGTCCAGTGTTGACATCGCGGTATTGGCAATATTCCATTGACCATCAATCCATCCAAACTCAACAATGTCGCCGAGGTGAGAAACAAAGGCTACGTTGAGATCATCGATATTGTCAGCAATCCACTGGGTCTGCTGATAGAACATCTCTGGTGTACTGCCGTTGTAATAAGCAGTAAAAAACTGCGTATCTGGAATGACCACATATGTAAATGGAACATTGTCCTGACAGGCGGGAGGACAGTCACCCCACGCGGCCAGCAAAATTGAAAAGTCATCGTAATCAGTCACACCGTCTGAATTGACATCACCATCTGTTGACGGGCCCCATGCCACCAGCATTTTCGAAAAGTCTGCAACACCCACTACGCCATCACCATTGAGATCGCCCTGGCACTGTGCCTTTGAATGCGAGCTTATTCCAAACATTGCAACTGCTGCAGCTATCACTGCACACATATGGAAGTTGGCGATATTGTTTAGCATGCTTTCTTCTCCGTATTCGCCCACATTCATGAGCGGCAAGCTTCTCTCGTCACGGCCCAAGCACGACCATCGCTTTAGACTCAAATGCAACGCGAGTTGAGCGGAGTGTACGCGGGCTAATTCAAAAGTCTCATATGTTTAGCGCTTTTTTTGCTCGTGTAATTATGAACAATGTAAACGCGCGATGACATGATCCAAAGATATGGAAAAATTGGAACCATCTGTACAAACCGGGTGTATAAGGGCGACAGCTTTAGTTCTTCTTGGCGTGATATCGTCGGTGCCAGAGTAGAGCCACTGTGATAACACTCAGAATTAGCACAATAATCAAGGCCAATAAGACCCGCCTATCCGCAGTCACGTTCTGCCCAGAAACACCACCCACATATGGGCGGCTTACAAACAAACCATTGGCAAGCGGCTGGTAAGAATCAGGATAGGCCATCAGTGCTGACTGAAATTCACCTGTGCTCCATTCAGATGTAAGCATTGCTTCGAAAGCCACCACCATCGATTCAGAATCAAACGGAACTTCTATCGCGGGTTGATCTTCAATGAGTTCGACAAGCATTGTGGGTGTGACAACCGCTTCACTATCTACTTGATATTTTTGAGAAGTGAATTCGACAATCTTCCAACTATCTTGTGCTGTCTCTCTGACTAAGTGGACTCTAAAATCCTTATTGTCCCTGGATACCCACACAGATATATCAACTGGCATGGCGATCATATTGGCCATAAAAGCTTCATACGCTTTGTCATTTTCAGACACAGACTCGGAAGATGCGGAGAATCGCATCAGGATTCGACCTTCCGGCCCACCCGTGATCGTACCGTAATATAAGGCACGCCACGATTTTGGTAGGACGTCGTTTATAAGGCCCGCACTAAAAACGTAAACTGCAAATCCAATACTGGCCACTAAGACCAAATCTCCTATGTAGCCCGCTAATGTTCGACCAGAATTATGATGGTTAATGGTGCCCCGCTCGGCATTCTCTGATCCGCACTCAGGGCATCGCTGCAACTCTTCCCCGAAGAGCTTATACCCACATTCTCTACACGCCCGGTCACTGCTGACTTTTGCAGAAGACCACTTGTAGAGAACCCACCAGATACACAACCCTATAAAGGCGATAAATAAGGTGACAATATAAATTGAAAGTGGAATCACCTGCAGATGTGCCTCTCACTTGTGATCAATAGAATCAATGATCGTCTTAACGCGGCCACCCATGTCATGGCTTTATGTCTCAGAATTCTTATCAGGGCCAGACCCTGCTATTCTTTGCGATACTGTGCCCACTCTAACACACAACCAGAATGACAAAAACGCCACCACCGGCGTTGTTTTAGCAATCCTTGCCTATGGCTGGTGGGCTGTTGTCACACCCTTGTTTTTCTGGGTGCTCAAAGATATTAATGCTTTTGAGCTGGTCGCCTGGCGCGTCTTACTTGGCTTACCAATGCTCATTTTGCTTTTACTCTGCATCGGCCGTCTCAATGAGTTCATCGATGCAGTAACCACACCGCGGGTTTTAGGTGTATTGGTTTTGACCGCTGGCTTCATTTCCGTGAATTGGTTCGTGTTTATTTGGGCTGTTGTCACTGACAGGCTCAGCGAGGCAAGCCTCGGCTACTACATCAACCCCATTGTCTCTGTGATACTTGGAATGGTCTTTCTTGGTGAACGCCTTCGAAAATTCCAGTGGGTTGCCGTTGGACTCGCTGTTACAGGCGTTGCTGTTTTAGCAATACGTGTTGGCGGTGTGCCTTGGATCTCACTTGCATTAGCAGGGTCGTTTGGGCTTTATGGACTGACGCGCAAGCAAGTAAAATGTGAAGCTGCTGCCGGACTTACTGTAGAAATGCTTGTGGTTTTTCCATTCATGCTGGTTGGCGTTTTAATTGTGCACTCAAAAGATGGGAGCGCTGTCACCACTGAAAACTGGTGGATGGCTTTACTTATCATATTCAGTGGAATCATCACCATTGTTCCACTAGTTTGCTTCGCTGGAGCAGCTCGCCGTTTGAGACTTTCAACTGTTGGCCTGCTTCAGTACATCGCACCAACTGGTCAGCTTATTCTAGCTGTGCTGGTCTTTAACGAACCATTCGGTGCTGATCGCATTGCCGCTTTTGCATTAATTTGGCTGGCTGTCATCTGCTATTCGACTGATTCACTTCGTGCGCATTCCACAGCACCAGTCATGAGCGATCAATAGCACATCCACGACGATGAAGCATGACCATGGCTTTATTTCAACAGCAACTCATACGCTGATATCAAACAACTCTGTATACACGTTTATAAACCATCATTGGTCGGCTGGCTTCTGAGCTACGAAGGCTTATGACCACCACTTGATGCGTCTGGTTTATTCAAATCGATCTGCTTCTGCAGACTTTCAACAGCAAGTCTATTTGCTTCTACTTGTTCTGCCTGAGCACGGGCCTCACGCTCCATAAGAATAGTTGGCCGAATGCCCATTTTTTCTCGAAGTAGCTCGATGACCACGTATAAAACAGGCACCACGAGCAGACTCAAGATTGTTGAGGCAACCATGCCGCCCAGAACCACCGTGCCAATCGAGTGACGCGAATTCGCTCCAGCACCACTTGCTAGAACAAGAGGCACCACGCCGAAAATAAATGCAAAGGCGGTCATAAGAATTGGCCTCAAACGCATTTTTGCTGCTGTTGCTGCAGCCTCAATGACGCCAGCACCTTGCTCTCTTTGACCTTTCGCGAACTCAACAATCAGAATGGCGTTCTTTGCTGCCAATCCAATGAGCATGAGTAATCCGATCTGACCATAAATATCTAAAGATAGACCAGCAATCTGAAGCCCAAGCGCCGCACCCAGAATTGCTAATGGCACAGCAAGAATAATCATAAACGGCATTGACCAGCTCTCATAAAGGCACGCGAGAACCAGGAATACGCAGATAATGCCAAGTCCAAAGATGATTGGCGCCCACGAACCTGCTTGCTTGGCCTGATAAACCATTGATGTCCATTCCCAACCAAATCCATTTGGAATGAGAACTTCATTAGCCACTTCTTCCATGGCCGTAATGAGGGCTCCGCCTGAATAACCTGGTGCCGGTCCGCCAATGACTTCAGCGGTCCGGTACATGTTGTAATGCGGAATATTGACAGGCCCAGTCGTGAAATCAAGTGTCATCAATTCAGAGAATGGAATTGCCTCACCCTGGCTGTTCTCGACATAGAGTTTCAGAATATCTTCAGGCTCTTCACGAGCAATTCCATCGGCCATCACATTGACCTGATAAACCTGGCCGTATTGGTTGTAATTATTTACATAGTACGAAGCCAAATACACATTCAACGTTGTGAATAGATCACCGATACCCACGCCCAAAATCTGCGCCTGCACACGATCAATATTGAGTTCAATCTGCGGATAGTCGACTTTGAAATCTGTAAACAATGCGCCAATGACCGGATTCTTTAATCCTTCTTCGATGTACTGATTGGTAATTTTCGAAACTTCCTCCGGCGACTGACCGGCGAGCGCTTCGATTTGAATCTGAGCACCACCAGTCGTTCCGAGTCCAGGAATGGCTGGCGCATTGAAGGGAATTACCATTGCTCCTTCAATAGGGGCCAATGACTCTGAAACAACCTTAATGATTCCAGGAATCTGAGACTCTTCAGTTTTACGTTCATCCCAGGGTTTTAGAATGATAAAGAAAACTGAAAAGTTTGAAGAAGCTGTATTCGAGATGAAATTTAAACCCGAAACTGAAACGACATCTGCAACATTTGGGTTTTTCAATATGGCCGCTACGGCTTCAGCCTCAACAGCCTGTGTTCGGCTTAAGGCGCTTCCAGGGGGAAGCTCAGCAACAGCAAAAAACCAGCCCTGATCCTCTGCTGGCACAAAACCTGTTGGCCTGGTTGATATTGCAAACCAAGTCCAAATGAGCAATGCCACGAAGATAATGGCAACGATCCACCATAACTTGGCGGATTTTTCAACGAGGCGATGGTACTTATCTGAAGTCCAATCGAACGATTTATTAAACCAACGAGCAGGTGCGAACTTTCTTTCTTTCTCTTTTCTTGGCCTCAGCATGACACCGCAAAGTGCAGGGCTAAGTGAAAGAGAATTGAATGCCGAAAGACCGACAGCAAAGGCAATTGTCAGTGCAAACTGGTTATAAAGTAGGCCTGTTATGCCAGGCATAAATGCTGTTGGCACAAAGACCGCCATCAAAACCAAAGTGGTCGCCACGATGGGACCAGTTACTTCTTTCATCGCCTGCCGCGTCGCCGCGCGAATATCCTTAATGCCCGATTCTAATTGTCGCTCTACGTTCTCTACGACCACAATGGCGTCATCAACCACAAGCCCAACTGCAAGCACTAAGCCAAGCAACGAAAGAGTGTTGATTGAAAATCCAACCGCAGCCATGACTGCAAATGTGCAGATCAGTGAAACAGGTATGGCGATAATCGGAATAAGCGTTGTTCGCCAGTTCTGCAAAAATACGAAGACGACAATAATGACTAATCCAATTGCCTCAAGAAGGGTGTAAACCAATTCTTCCATTGAGACCTTGACGAAGTCTGTCAAATTGAATGTAACCTGGTATTCCAAGTCAGCTGGAAAAGTTTTACTTAAGGACTCAAGCTCAGCGACTATTCCATTAGCAACATCCAGAGCATTGGATCCAGGCAACTGAAAGATGCCAAGTGTTGCCGCCCCTTTTCCATTGCATCTTGTGTTTGATGTATACGATTGTGCTCCTAGCTCAACACGACCAATATCTTTGACATAAACAACTGATCCATCATCATTTGCTCGAACGACAATGTCATTAAATTGTTCGGTTGTGCGCAATTGGCCAAGTGTATTGAGCTGATATTGAGTTGCAGGCGTTCCAGGCATAGGAGGCTGCCCAATAACACCAGCAGCCACATCTGTATTTTGATAGTTGACTGCGTCAATAACATCATTTGTCGTAATGCCAAGGCCTGCCATCTTCTCAGGGTCAAGCCATACCCGGATGGAGTAGTTAAGGACGCCGAAATTGTCGACTTCTCCGACACCAGGAACACGCGTCAGTGGATCTACGATATTAATCTGCGCATAGTTACCTAGATAAACACCGTCATAGGTGCCGTTCGGCGAGATGAGGTTGATGATCATCGTCAGATCTTGCGAAGCCTTCACAATTGAAATGCCCGCTCGCTGTGTGACTTCAGGCAACTGAGCTTGCGCTGTCTGCACACGATTCTGAATGTCAACGGCACCGATATTGAGGTCGTAGCCAATATCGAATGTAACGGTGATGATAGAGGAGCCATTGGCGGTAGAGCTTGAGGACATATAAATCATGCCCTCCACACCATTGATCTGAGTTTCAAGTGGCTCGGTCAGAAGTCGCTCAGTCACTGCAGCACTTGCACCGGTATAACCTGCAGTGACATTGACTGTGCCAGGTGCAATATTTGGAAACTGGGCGATTGGCAACGCCAAAATAGAAATCGCTCCGGCCAGCAACATAAGAATCGCGATAGCCGTAGCAAAAATCGGTCTATTGATGAAAAAACCAGTCACTGGCTATCAGCCCCTCCACTGACGGACTGAGGGGCTTCATTAGCACCACTACTTGCCTCATCTGTTTTTGGTTTCTCTGACGGCGTATTGGTTTTGGAACTAGATCCCGACTCTTTTGGAGCCGACGATTCTTGCGTCTTCCCCTGCTTGGCTTTCTCTGAAGAAGCATTCGTATCAACACCACTCGATGTAGATGCAGCTTCCATCGCTTTTTTGTTTACTTCCTCTACAAATGCATCTGCATCTTTGAGCTGGACTTTAACCTTCACATTAGCCTTTACCTTGGTTGGATCACCGGCAACGAGCACTTGCTGACCAATCTTCAGGCCTGACTTGATAACACGAAATCCTTTGTAGATAGAACCGGTCATGACAATCTGACGCGCAATCTCATCATCACTGTTGATGATGAATACATATTGATCGCGAGGGCCACTACGAACCGCATCGTCTGGAACAACCATGGTGTTTGGAAGCATGCGGAGCCTAATGCGAAGATTCACATACATACCGGGTAGCACTTGCTTCTTTTTATTTGGAAAAACGGCTCTTGCCAAGAATGTGGATGTCTGTTGATTCACTTCATTGTCGATCAAATCTAGGACACCGTTGTATTCAGTCTTTGAACCATCTGTGCCCGCAACAGTCACCTGAACATCTAAATTACCTGCTTCTCGTGCGATGGAGAAGTCGGTCAAATCATTTCCTGCTGGCTCAAAGATGACACGCATCGGATCCAGCATCACCAACGTTGCCAGTGTTGTGTTCATGTTGGGGCCAACAAGATTCCCAACATTGATCTTCGTATCACCAATACGACCTGCAAAGGGTGCAATCACATCGGTATATGAGAGATTGAGCTCCGCATTGATAAGACTTGCCTGAGCAGACGCAACCCGAGCAAGACCAACTTCATAATTCGCCTGAGCCTGATCCATCTCATATTCAGTCGCCGCACCTTTACTCATTGCACGAGCGGTTTCATCACGAGTGAATCTCTCGAAGGAAAGATTAGCTTTGGCCTCCGCTAAGGAGGCCACCGCTTCAGCGAGTGCAGCCTCATACTCATCCTGCTGGATCAAATACAACCGTTGACCCGCTTCAACATCACTTCCTTCCACAAAACTGCGTTCCTCGAGATACCCCTCCACCCGCGCAACCATGTCAGCTTGAATCACAGCCTGGGTGATTCCTGGGTAGTACTTATAGTCGGGCACATCCTTTGAAATAACCTTAACGGCGACTACCTCAGGAGGTGGCGGTGTTGTTGACGCATCTTTTTTGCTGGCATCAGCCTTTTTGCAACCTACGGTGGCCATACCGAAGCCAGTGATCATGCTCAGTACGACAATAGTAAAGACACTACTTTTTATAGTCTGTATTCGTCCATGAACATGTTGCATCACAAACAGGCCCTTTCACTCTACGGCCGGTCCATACGGATTTTCGCGGCTGCTATTAGCGTAAATCGTACTTGCCCCGCGCTCAGGCAGCAATTGAAGACACATTACCGAGCAGGCAATACCGTCATCTCCGAGGGATACAGGCAAACTCATGGGGCGAGCTGGACACCCCGCCCCCAAAGACGTGCGTCGTAGCAACGACCTCTTTTTTAGCAATGCAACTGTGCCCCAAATACCTATGCTCACGTAGGCACCCCCCACCCGATGAGCCATCACTGCCAATGGAGCCTGATGGAGGCACTTTATGGCTCCTTTTTGGCCTGACCTTCAGCCGCCGACAAGCGTTGGGTATATTTCGCCACTGCCGTTTGGGCAACCGAGTTGTCCTGACGACCTGTGCCACAAGCGACTCCGACGGCTCCGACAATCTGTCCATCGGTGCAGAAATTGGTCACTTTGTGAAGAGCCTGACCTAAGGTACGATAGTCATCCCAGATGACGGATAGAAGCTAGAAGTCTGTCAGAAGATAGTACGGCAACCGACCCTTACTTTCGGAGATCTCAACATGGCGCTTCAACTTGGCGACACGGCACCGGATTTTACACAAGACTCAACAGAAGGCTCAATTAGCTTTCATGACTGGATTGGGGATGGATGGTGCGTACTCTTTTCACATCCAGCAGATTACACCCCTGTGTGCACAACAGAGCTCGGGGCCGCCGCATCACTTAAGGGTGATTTCGAAAAACGGAACGTCAAGATTATTGGCTTGAGTGTCGACCCCCTTTCTGATCACGAAGGATGGTCAAAGGATATTGAAGAAACGCAAGGCACCGCTCTGAACTTCCCATTACTCGCGGATGCTGATCGTCGTGTTTCCAATCTCTATGGGATGATCCACCCAAACGCAGACAACACATTGACTGTTCGTAGTGTCTTTATCATTGATTCAAATAAGAAGATCAGACTCACATTGACCTACCCAGCGAGTACTGGTCGTAATTTCGATGAGATTATGCGGGTCATTGATTCTCTCCAGCTGACTGATAAGCACAAGCTCGCGACACCTGTCAATTGGACGCACGGACAAGACTGCATCATTGTGCCCGCTGTTTCAAACGAAGAAGCTACGAAGCTCTTCCCGGCTGGATTCACTGAAATCAAACCATATCTACGCACAACACCACAACCAACACACTAATGGCACTTCCAGCTGAGCCAGGGTCACAACTTGCCTCGTTATCACCAGCACAGATTCAAGGGGCTGTCTTCTATCGTTATGGCCAAGTAGCCCTCGAGCCCGGCAACAAACATGGATTCCCGGTGGGCCGTGCTTTTGCTGAGGAAGTAAAGTACGACCCGCATGTGCTCGATGCACTACCGCCAGCATGCAGTGCTTCCTTCTCCGGCGCGGGTAATCCGCAGGCTGCGGTCAATCTTGCACCAGATCAGCGATTACTAGACATCGGATGCGGCGCTGGACTTGATCTTTGCCTCTACGCCCAGCGGTTTGGACAACCAGCCCGCCTACAAGGGCTGGATGGGTCTAAAGAGATGGCGCAGCGGGCACGCGAAAATCTCACTGCAGCTGGGTTCCCAGAAGTCGAGATACTCAACCGTCGTGCAGAAGAAACAGAACTTCCTGAAAAAAGCATTGACTTGATTAGTGCCAATGGCATTTTCAACCTTTCTCCTGATGAAGATGCTGTCATGAGCGAAATGGCCCGAATCTTGAAGCCGAGTGGCCAATTGGTTTTTGCCGAAATTGTGTTGACTTCCCCATTAGAAGAACAAGTGCGGCGTAGTGTCGACGACTGGTTTCGCTGCATTGGTGGCGCACTTATGACAGAAGACCTTGAATCGAAACTCAGTCGACATGGGTTCGTTGACATCAGCTTCATAGAGCTCGCTCGAAATGCTCGTACGGGGCACCCGAACTCAAGCTGCGCTGTGGTCAGTGCTCAACGCAGTGCCGAATAATCGCGATGACAAACTGAGGCTCACTCTAGGAATCATATTTTTTCGGAAACAACAATAAATGGCAACAACGAGAGCAAACCTTCAAACACAAATGCTCTACATAATGTTGTTTGTGTCGTGCGCTATCAGCATGATCGACGTTGCTCTATCTGCTGATCAGCAAAACAAAGAACAACCAAATGTTGTCTTTTTTTTAGTTGATGACATGGGATGGCAAGACACATCAGTGCCTTTTCACTCCGAAACAACACCACTTAATAAGAGATATCGCACACCAAACATGGAGCGGCTTGCGAATCAAGGCACTCTTTATACCGATGCATACGCGTCGTGTCCGGTTTGCACACCAACCCGCGTCAGTATTATGACTGGCCAACATCCCGCTCGTCTCGGCATTACCAACTGGACGCTCTATCCCGATCGTGATTCATCTGCCGGGCATGATCGTTTGCGATCACCGACGTGGCACACTGAAGGGCTACAGCCAGATGCTGTTACCCTTGCTGAATTACTTCAGGCTGATGGCTATCGCACGATTCATGCTGGCAAGGCTCACTGGGGGGCGCTCAATACACCTGGTGCTGATCCATTAAATCATGGGTTTGATATCAACATTGGTGGGCATGCTGCTGGTGCGCCAGGAAGTTACTACGGAACAGATAACTTCTCTGATGAAGTACGCCGTGGAAAACCCAAAGGAAAATCACCTTGGCCAGTACCTGGCCTCGAGGCCTATCACGGACAGGACATTTACTTAACAGATGTGCTGACCACTGAAGCAATAAGCGCTATCGATGGTGCAATCACTGAAGAGCAACCGTTCTTCTTACACCTGGCTCACTATGCAGTTCATACGCCAATTATGGCGGATCCTAACTTTACAAATAAGGACACTAATCTTCCGGAACGGGAGATCGCATATGCATCAATGGTTGAAGGGGTCGACGATAGCCTCGGACGCATTATGGATGCTCTGGAAGATCGTGGCATTGCCAACAATACGATTATCATCTTTACCTCTGATAATGGTGGACTGAGTGGCCGCGCTGGCGCGCCGAAGGACCACAATGCACCACTTCGTCATGGAAAGGGATTCGCATATGAAGGTGGTGTTCGAATTCCCCAAATCATCTCAGTGCCTGGCCATGCTCCGAGCCGAACAGATTATGTCACCGTGTCACATGATCTATTCCCAACAGTCTTACAGCTCACCGGCACAAACATACCCATTGCCTCCGCAGATCAGATGGATGGCCACAGTATTGTTGATTCACTTAATGGCAAGAAGGAGTTGGATACATACCGTGTCTTCGGTTGGCATTACCCGCATCAATGGACAACACCTGGACCCGGCCTACAAGCATTTACTTCCATTCGAGTGGGCAACGAAAAACTCATCTACTTCTATGCTGATGACCGTTTCGAGCTTTACGACCTGACCACCGATCTATCCGAGCAAGACGACCTGGCTGCATCCCAACCAGAACGCGTCAATCAGCTTGCACAAGTGATGCAACATTGGATGCGCCAGACTGGCGCTGACACTCCTATCAACAAAACAACCAATGAACCCCTTGCTTTACCTGGCACAACAAAAGTTTCTAGTCAATCCCCTCGTTCTGACTAGTTGGATACAGAAGATGGTTGAGTTGAATCTGCCTCAGGCGAGGGCGGCGTTACGTCTGTTGCTTTGTTTGGATAAGCCATGAATACGTGCATCATAATCCACAAGAACAATAAAATAGATATCAGTGAAATAGCGCCAATAAACTGACTCCAAAATTTCTTTGATCTCAACCACGGTGACAAGCAGCCACATAGAGTAGGAACCAGGAAAAACCCCATAAGATTAACCGCGATGACTGTGACAATTAAACGAGTTGTCGCTGGATGTGCGTTTGGAATAACCACGCCCACAAGAGCACCAATGATTAATGTAAGTGGATACAGCGCCACCATCACAATGAGAGACTGCTTCCAGACAGATGGCTTTTTGCCGTGAACGTCGTCCAAGTTCGGATTCGCGAACCATGACGAAAAACCGGCCAGCTCTAATGGATAGTCCACCGTTAGATCACCGTGGAGTTGAGCTTGTGTCGCTTTAACCAGACTACGGCGCGTATCTGATTCCATCCACTCTATAAGATCTTTAGGTCTGTCAAAGCGATGTACAGCCACGTATGCTTGATAACCATCTGGCGCACCATCGATCTGATCGGTCGATGACAGTTGATATCCTGGAAATGTGCTGGCAGCCTCGATGAATTTTTGCTGTAGCTGCTCTAACTCAGTGCAGCGGTCGCTGCGCACGATCAGATGGACAATAAAATCCACATGTGAACTCGATCCATGTGATTGAATTTCTCCCATAACCTGCAAGTCTCCTCTACTGCTTGCGCGAGATCACCCTACGCTCAATTGGGAACTTTAAGCCAATTTTTGATGCCTAAAACAGGTTCAAGCGGTGTTTTCACCACCTTTAGAATGAATGCCCCAGGCAACAGATATCCTCATTCAAAGCAAGGCAACCACTTCTCATTTGTTGCCATAAATCGATCTTCTCTCTGGGCTCAGCCCAACCTTCTCAGCCCCCCAGCGCGACCTCTTCCGCGCGGGGGGCTTACTACTGAAACATCATGAGCGTTACTCGTTCGTAGCGTCTGCAGGCGGCGTCTTGTCTGCCGACGGTGAATCAGGAATTCTCGAGTCCCAGTTTTCTCGATCTGGGTCCCAAGTACCCCAATTAATAGCCACAACTAATACGCCAACCGCTATGAAAACAAGGACTGCAGACAGAATGATCACATCTACTAATTTGCCTCGCTTGGAAGATTCATTGTCCATGGCTGCCATGCTATCCTCGAATAACACAAAAGGGAGTCCTCTAAGATGAGTCAAAAGCCAAAAGACTGGTGGATCTGGGCGGTAGTCGGTGGCATTGTGGCACTTGTGCTCTTGGCCTTTGTGGCGTATTGGATTGGAAACGCTACGACCTAAGTAAGCTTGGCTCAACTTCGGGGTAGGCACTGCTCACAAATGACAAATCAATTTTCTAATAAGACAGATCCAAACAGCCGTTTCAGGCGTATGTTCCCAAAAGAATTGTCAATCTGATGGTCCTCTACAGCACTTCAATAACAGCGAGATAATCAGTGCGAATGATGCATTTGGTCTCATTGAAAATCTTCTTACTCCTTAGCTTGTGTAGTGTCAGCAATGCGGATTTATCTCTGACCTCCGTACCGAACTCTGCACCCGATGGATTCTCTCAACACTTCTCGAAATATATTGATGTGTTTGGCATTCCTGTTTACGCAACCTCAGCCTGTAGCAACAATCGAGTACGACATTGTGCCAATGTGCTTGCGCAGTATTTAGACAACAATGAAGATGGCCAGATTGACAACCCTGCAGTTCATGCAAAACTCATCAACAATAACGCCAGCATGATTTTGTTTCGAAACGAAAATGAAGAAGAGAACTCAGACTATTGGCAAGATATCGATGATGAGTTCCTCGAATATGCAATGGCCCTTTTTAACTTTGAAATTAATAAGGATTGGCAACAAGACGGTGATCAAGAATTTGATGCCACACTTGAGGAGACACTACACCTGGTGACCTGGGCTGGTTACGCACATGCCTTCCCGAACGTTTTTGGCGAATTTTCCGGAACCCAAATTGCTGATGCGATGGATGCAAACATAGCCAACGGCTACTATCACTACGATGATCCAACGTGTAACTACGCCTGCAATATCACTGAGTACACCTACTGGTCACTGACTTCTATTCTGGGAGCGCAGTCTGCCGCCTGGCGACAGGCACAAATTAACGATGAGTGGGAACTACCCACCCCCCAATTGGTCGAATCTGAAGATTCGATCGCATTTGAATTACTGACCGATCCTCAATGGGCTTTACCAACTGCCCTACCAAACGGAAACTATCGCCCTGGAGAAGATCTAAGTTGCCTGGCAGATCTCAACGAAGACGGCAGCGTTGACCTTGCGGACTTCAACCTATTCTTGATTGACTATGGCTGTAGTGGAAAATCTTGTATTGGTGATCTCAATGATGATGGCTTAACCAACATAAGTGACTTTGCAATTTTGCTAATACAGTGGGGCACGGATGACTGCAGCTAAAATGGCAGGCTTCCTGGCTGGCACTCATTGGCTTTTATGAATGTCGTACACAACCTATTAAACACAAAAGGAATGTACTTTCGATGGAAGCTCTGTTTAAGTTACCTACAGATGATCAATTAAGTGAAATGGCCCTGTCACGCCTGCATGAGCTACCGGCTCTAAACTACTATCGCATGACTGCTATTGTCGACAAGCCGTTTATTCCAATGACGGATCTTATTCGAGCTGTCGTCAGTGACATCAATATGGAGTCCCGCTTTCGCGAAATTGCCACACTTCGATACGCGCATGTTTCCCAGTGTGCCTACATGTGGCACTCACATGCACTCCTCGCCCGTAACAATGGCGTTACAGAAAAAGAAATTGATGCTATTACTGCTGATCCAACTGTCAATGGACTAGACGCCGATGGAAATATAATCTGCCAGGCAGTTGACGAGCTTTATGCTGATCGCATGATCTCAGAAGAAACACGTCGCAAGCTCAAAGCCAAACACACAGACGGATTCCTCGCCGAGTTAGTGATGTGCATCGGCCTCTATGCCATGGTGGCAATGATCATCGGTGGCATGGGTGTGCAAAAAGAAGACGACGAACCACTAGCGAATGCCACAAAACCTGTCTAGATTTTAGCCCGACATCGCCACAAGATCCCCGAGAACATGCCAAATCTGCCAAAGGGCCGTAGCGATACAGGTGAGAGCAGCAATATGTGCAATGGCGAAAATCAAGTCACCAAGCCGATTGCCTGCGCAACAGGGTGATAGCAACTTTCCTTTTGAATCATTCATTAGCTCAGGCTCCCTAAATGGGTTCAGGAATATATCCCACGACCACCGCAGGCACCTCAAGTCATCGTCTTAGCACCATTCGAGGCATGAATCACCCGTGCCAAACCAACTCGTTAACCCGATCAGCACGCTACACTGGGGCCTTCCTCTGTCTGTAAGGAGATCCCATGATCATTGCTTCTATCGCCACCTGGATTCTGTTCATCTCAACATTAAACAGCCAAGACGCACCATACGACGACGCGCCAGTCCAAGAAGAAAGTGCACAAGTCGATGGATCAGCCAATGATGTTGTTCCTGTAGACACATCAGAGCCGGATGCGGAATCGGATTCAGATTCTGAGCCTGAACCCGAGCCCGAACCCGAACCCTCTGGGCCACCCTTGACCTATCAGAACTTTGCTCAACTCAGCAAAGGGATCCAGCAGTTTTCTTCTAACAATGCTGACTCCGTCATGGTTGAATCTTATGGCACGAGTATCCAAGGACGTGAGCTTTGGGCGATACGCACAGCACTGCCCGGCAGTATTGAACCTGGCGATCGTCCTGCAATGCTCATTGTGGCTGGTCTTGATAGTAGGCAAATGGGTAGTACCGAAATTGCATTAGCCATCAATGAGACATTACTCAAAGAGGCTGAAGCTGATCCTGAAGGAGAAGCATCTTCGTTTCTTACCAACCATACGCTTTATGTTTTGCCTCGAGCGAATCCTGATGGAGCAGAAATGTTTTTTGCACCAGTACGTATGGAATACAACGGCAATCTTAGAACGGATGATGCAGATCGAGATGGGTTCATTGATGAAGATCCACCTAATGATCTCAATGGCGATGGCATGATCACCATGATGCGCGTCATGGATCTTAATGATGCTGACATGATGTCTGACGAAAATGAAACACGACTGAGTATGGAAGCAGATTCCGACAAGGAGCAGCGAGCCCAGTTTTCCTTACAAGTCGAAGGCATCGATGATGACGGCGACGGTGAAATCAATGAAGATGGCGTGGGCGGCGTTGATCTCAATCGCAATTTCACCCATGGACATAAAGAACACCAGAAGTCTGCTGGTGCTTATCCATTGTCTGAAGCGGAATCAATGGCCTTAATTAAATATGTGCTGGCACGACAAAATATTGCCATCGTTGTCACTTACGGTGGAGCAGAAAATCTCGCATCATCACCAAAATCGAATGGAACTTATAAAGGCGGCACACCCAAGACTATTCTCGATGGTGATACCGGTATTTATGCTCATATTGGTGAGCGTTATCGCGAACTCACTGGCAATGAACAAGGCAAATCTTCAGACGCAAACGGCGCTTTCTATGCCTGGTCATATGCCGAGTTTGGTGTCCCTTCATTTTCCACCAACGCCTGGTCTGGACCTGATGAGAACGACAAGAAAAAGAAAGATGAAAACGCTGCCAAGAGTGAAGATTCTGAAGAACAAAGTGAACTCACACCATCTGGCATTGGTGACATCAGCTCAGAGACAATAGAAGAACTCCGTGCACACGCTCAGAGCAGAGGCTTCCAAATGGGTGATCAAATGATGGCAAATGTCTCACCTGAGATGATTGAAAGATTTGCTGGTCGAGCAGGCATCACTATCCAACGCGTCAAGACCAAAGGCGGAAAGGCCTCTGATGCAGACGCCGCAAGATGGCTTGCTTACAGTGATGAAGAGAGAGATGGTGAGGGTTTCGTTGAGTGGGAAGCATTTGAGCATCCTGAACTTGGCCCGGTAGAAATTGGTGGCTGGGCTCCATATTTTCGCACCACGCCACCGGCTGCTGAGCTGCGTTTGCTGGCTGATAAACAAGTACCCTTCATTTTGGATTTAGCGAAACGATTTCCAGAGGTGTCTCTGAGTCAGCCAGAAATCAAGCCATTGGCATCTGGACTATGGGAAGTAAAAGTCTCCCTCATTAACGATGGCTACCTTCCTACTGGTACTGCGATGGCTAAGAAAAACCGTCGGGCCAGGCCTTATGTTGTTCGTCTCAGTACACCTATTGACTCAATCATTTCGGGTGCACGTGTTCATAAGATCTGGGCGTTACCTGGATCTGGTGGCCGTTATGAAATGCGATGGATTATTGAAGCTGAAGATGGCTCGGAAATAACAATCACTGTCTTCAGTGAGAAGTTTGGTGAATTTGATCAAGCACATCAGCTTGTTGACAATCAGTCAAAGGAGAGTGACTCGTGAACCTTCGAACGCTCATCGTTTCTACAGTACTCACAGCGCTATCTATCACCTCTTCAAGCTGGGGCCAGTTCCAACACCCCAGTAAGGTGAACATCGCGTTTAATAAATTCTACGACTACGCCGAGATGACCAAGCTCCTTCATGAACTTGTGGATGCTTATCCTGAGTTGCTTTCTATCGAGTCAATTGGGCAGAGCGTTGGTGGTCGTGAGATCTGGTTGGTCAAGCTCAATAACCCAAAAACTGGCTCAGACAAAGAGAAGACGGCCATGTTCATTGACGGCAATATCCATGGCAACGAATTACAATCTGCCGAGGTGGTGCTGTATACGATCTGGTACCTCACTAAGAGCTACGGACAAATAGAAAAGATCACCGAGCTGGTAGATGAACGTAGCTTCTACTTTGTTCCGATGGAAAATCCGGATGGCCGTGATTACTGGTTCCACCAGCCAGCAACCCCACACATGCTACGCGGCGGCATCATGCCGACCGACAATGATCACGATGGGGAATATGACGAAGATGGTCCCGATGATCTCGATGGGGATGGTCATCTCACAACGATGTGGATCAAAGACCCACTCGGGCGGTACGAGCGAGATCCAGAAGATGACCGGTTCTTTAGGCGCGTTGGTCGTGATAAAGAACCTGGTGGATGGACACGACTTGGGCAGGAAGGCATCGACAACGATGGCGATGGCATGGTCAATGAAGATGGCATTGGTGGTTACGATCCAAACCGTAACTGGCCAAGTGATTGGCAACCTGAACATGTCCAACGTGGCGCTGGCGACTACCCAACGAGCCTGCCAGAGACGCGCGCTGTTGTCGATTTCTTATTGGAGCATCCCAATATTGCTGGATATCAGGCGTACCATAATTCTGGTGGCATGATTCTCCGCGGACCGAGCGCTGAATATTTGACCTATCCAAGTGGTGACGTACGTGTGATGGAAGCGCTTCAAGACATTGGAGCTCGACAACTCCCCTACTACGATCCAATGGTGAGTTGGAAAGACTTGTACACCGTCCATGGTGGCGAAGATGGTTGGGCTTATGAAGGCCTGGGAATTGTGGCCTTTACAAACGAACTTTGGACAAACAAGAAGATGTTCCAAGATGGAAACGATCCCTCAGAAGAGGAGGTACGTGAGTTTAGAGATCGAATGCAGTTCGAAGAAGTTTACGTTCCTCTACACGAGGTTGAGCATCCAAAATACGGCACGATTTTAGTAGGTGGCACCAAGAAATGGGCCAGCCGTGTGCCCCCACCATGGCTGCTTGAGGAAGACCTTCACCGCAACTTTGCCTTCACAATGGTTCATGCTGATGAAATGCCAAAAGTTGAGTTCGGCGCGGTGCAAATTCGTGAGCGGCCCAATGGACTCTGGGAACTCACTGTTGAGGTCAAGAATGACAAGATCATTCCAACCATTTTGCAGATCGCACGAAATAAGAAGATTGGCGCACGTGACTCTATCTGCGTGAATTCAACAACTGGAGCTACGGTTGCTGCATCTGGCACCGTAAATTCACTGTTGCCATATACAAAGATGGATGCATCTGAAACACCAAAACCCGAATGCCTCTGGAATGATGCGGGGATTGGCTCCAAAGGATCAGAGTTGTTTCGCTTCCTTATCGAAGGCCAAGGAAGTGTTGATGTGACATACACCAGTGAAAAAGGTGGCACGATTAACAAAACCGTTACCTTAGAATCAGTTGAGCCTGCCCACCCTGATGATGCAAAAGAAAAAGACTAAGAAGACATCAGTGATCGGACAAAATACCCCGCCGCTCGTTGGTGTACTGGGGATCACCGAAGGCAACTAAACCATCTTCTTTATGCTCGTAAGGTATGACGGCTCTAAAAACTTCTTCGTCTACTTCAATTACGATGACGACGCTTGGCGAGGATTTATCAAGAACTGAATGATCGTGCAGATCACAAAGACATATTCCAAACCCACGCACGCCTGGATTCACAACAGCAACTTCTATCGCCGCCTTTATAACTGAGATACTCTCCAGTCCTTTGTCTGTGGCATGCCCAGACACAACTGGATCCAGCGAACCATCTTCCATACAAATCGCGCCAAATGCTGGGAATGATGCCACACCTGTAAGGCTCTGCGTCGCCCGCTGAAAAAGAGCGTTCATGAGATCACTGCTTAAACCACTCACTCGCAAGGGGGGGGCTCCTCATGGCACGACGCTGCTGGGATGGCAAAAAAGAAGGCGAGACCAAAGACTTAAGAGCATTGAATCGGGTCATTGCAAAAACCACAAGCAGCCAAACATGACTTAAAAGTGTGCTTTATCAGCTCAGGGGTGTTGAAGTTGGTCTGGGCCATAGCTTTATGAACAGCACGACTTCCGCCTATAAAACAGAAGAACAGCGAAATATTGGCCTTGCCTGAGTATTATGCTCTCATGCTTTGTGTTTATCCCAACTTCCAGCTGCGTCGCCTGATATCCGTACTTGTGTTCACGTGTTGTTTCCAGACCGGAAATTGGGCTTTGGCTCAGGAGAATGTGAGCGACCCACCTAGCGAGCGGGCGCCAATGACCCTGCCCGACACTGATCGGTGGACAACTGAGGCAGAAGTACCCTGGTCGTTTACCTACAAACCCTACGAAGAAGTACTCCGTAAATTTGTTGATGACAAGGGCCTTGTCGACTATGCCGGCCTGCTGACAGACCGTCAAGCACTGGATCGCTTTCTCGTTGGCGTGAGTCGACTCGAAATGAGTACCTATCGCCTTTGGTCAATGCGAGAACAAGAGGCCTTCTGGATCAACCTCTATAACGCACTTCTTCTGAAGGTAGCAACTGACTTTTACCCAATTGCACCAGAGCCATTCGATCCGGAATATCCGCGCGATAGTATCCGTCAACTGGGCGATGTTTTTACAAAAAGTTCAATTGAAGTACTTGGTGGCACAATGACACCAGACAACATTGAAAAGAAAGTCCTTCGAGACAGTTTCGATGACCCGCGTGTTCATGTTGCACTCGTATGTGCCGCCAAAGGCTGCCCACCACTGCGACAAGAGCCCTATCTTGGTGACAAGATAGACAAACAACTCAAAGACCAACTCGATCGCATGGTCAATGATCCACGGTATTTCTTACTACAGAAAGAAGAACATCGCGTTTATCTGTCAGAGTTGTTCAAATGGTATGGCGATGAGTATGTTGAACTTTACAACACATCAGAGGCTCCAAAAAGACGAAATGAGTCTGAGTCTGCTGCGCTTAACTACATAGGCACCGCACTATCGCCCGAAGATCAGATCTATCTACGGAAGGAAAAATACGGTGTTCTGTATATCCCGTATGACTGGTCTCTCAACGACCAAGCATCTTCCTCTACTTCAACTAAAAGTAACCTCGATCCAAGGCCTTGATGAAACGTGTCACGTACTATTGCAGTCATTACTACCTCACGAGCCGACTACAGCCATCTTTACTGGCCATTGCAGGCCATTAAGAAGGATCCCAATATCAACCTGCGTCTGATTGCGATCGGATCGCACTTCGCACCCACGTTCGGCAATACCGCCGATCAAATTCATGCTGATGGTTTCGACGTAGATGCCAGTGTTGAGTGCCTCATCAATAGCGATTCTGATGTCGGCATGGCTAAGACGATTGGAGTTGCTGTCCAGAGTCTTGCCGATCTGCTTGGCCAAATGAGACCGGATCTATTACTGCTCATTGCTGATCGCTATGAGATGCTGGCCCCTGCTGCGGTTGCATTGGCACTCCGCATTCCCATTGCTCACATCGAAGGCGGCGAGATAAGCGAGGGAGCCATCGATCATGCTGTGCGAAATGCATTGACGATGATGAGCCATATTCATTTCGCGCCAACAGAAGAGGCTGCGCAGCGTATTCGTGAAATGGGCGAGGAGCCATGGCGCATCCACTGCGTCGGCGCACCATCACTGGATCATCTGCGCTACAGCAAGTTGCCCGATCAAGATCAACTCGACAAACTGCTCGGCTGGAGGATAGAACAACCTCCATGTGTAGTGGCCTATCATCCTGTCACAATGTCTCGAGATACAACGTACGAAGTAGACGCTGTGTTTGAAGCATTAGAACTCATTGAGCAACCTATTGCCTTCTGTTTTCCGAATGCTGACGCCGGAAGTCATCAGATTATCGATCGAGCACATCGCTTCTGTCGCGACAAAGAAAATCGACATGTTCACATCAATTTGGCACCCACTACCTATTGGGCGTTGCTACGAGAAGCAGCATTGATGGTTGGCAACTCAAGCAGTGGAATTATGGAGGCCGCCTCACTTGAGCTGCCTGTTGTCAATATCGGCATGAGACAGCAAGGACGCCTACGAGCTCCAAACGTCATTGATGCAGCGCCTCAGACAGGTTCCATCAGAGCTGCTATCTCCAAAGCAAACGACCGCCACTTCCGAGAATCACTTCAAGGCATGCGTAATCCATATGGAGATGGAAGAGCAGCCGAGCGAATTGCTCGGGTACTTAGCGATGTTGAGCTCAATGATGATCTACTTGTCAAAAAAGCGCCGGCACTTAAACAATCGATTCATCGGGATTCACAACAACCACAGGTGACAAATGGCTGATGAGGATCCACTTTCTAGGCGAGAGTTATTAGGAGGCAAGCTGTTTCGCCACCTACGCGAATCACTCGCTGATGCAGTGGCCTCTCGATTACAAGCGTTCGAAGAGCTTGGATCCGAGCTGCAACCCAAAGCGGCCAAGCCGCCCAACGAATCACTCGTTGATCCTGCCCATTTGCCACTTCTTCAACGTCCACCAGGTGCCATTGACGAAGAGATGTTTCTTGATCAATGCACCCGCTGCGGTGATTGTATTGAGGCTTGCCCACCTTCAGCAATTCTCGCTGCACCAGAGGCGTTCGGTCGCGCTGCAGGAACTCCAATAATTGACCCACGTATCCAAGCATGCGTGATGTGCACAGATACACCTTGCATTGCTTCGTGTGAACCAGATGTGCTTCGCGATGATTTGCCACTCACCATGGGCAGCGCCATGATTGTTCCAAGCGATTGCCTTGCTTTCCTTGGTCAATCTTGTACGCAGTGCACTGACGCTTGCCCAGTGACTGGCGCGCTTGACCTGACTGATGGTTTACCCAGTATCAATAATGAACACTGCACTGGATGCGGTGTCTGTCATCAAGTCTGCCCCGCGCCCGTTAACGCCGTCATCATGCGCCCCGCTCAAGATCGACCCATTCCACCACCATCTGATGACGCCAAAAAATCCCCCCCTTGCAGCTAAAGAGCCAAGGACACCCCTCTGGCACGAGTCGTGAACCTGCGAGCACCTCTCTATTTGATTGTGGGTTTTTTTTTGCGCATTGCCTGCGTCATTGATAGACGAAATTCTTGTATAATCTGGTTCTGGTTCTAAAGACACGATGAACTTTGCGAGACGCAAGCGAATCAAAACGTCTTACACAAATGCGTTGGCAAATAACCAGTAATTTGAATCTCATTTTGATCAAGCAATCTGCACCCACATTTGGAAAATTTTATTATGAAAATATCACGCCTTTGCCTCACACTTGCAACTGTCAGTTTTCTGACCTCCTCTTTGGCATTAGGGCAAAATCAAGCAAAAGAAGAAGCGAAGACTAATTTCATAACGCTGTATTCAGGTGGCATCAATATGTTGCTCGCGAGCCCAGTTGATGCTGGACTGCGCAACGCATTAAACATGATTGACTTTAGCCAAATGCAAATGCCCGGAATGGGAAACAGTCAAGATCCACAAGCGATCTATGAAATGTTGACGAGCAAAATGTCTCTCAGTATCGATATAGATAATGAAATGTTCCGAGCTGCCATGTCCGGTGAACAGATTCAATCGCCACCATACAGTGCTCAACTTAACGTTTATGGCAAGAATGCTGATCAAAACAAATACTTTGCAGAACGTGTGGGCGGCATGCTCGCCCAAACTGGACAATGGGCAGCACCAACTCCGTCAGCAAATCATCCTGGAATGATGTTTCTCAAGCAACGCGATCCAGATTCCCCGAACACAAACTTCGGAGAAACAATGATTGGTGACAAGTCTGCATTCGTGTTAGCGATGAATAGCATGAGCCAGACGCCGGTCAGCCTCGATGGATATGGATTGCCAGATGGAATTAAGCCTGCTCTGGCATTTCGAATGGATATGGGTGCACTCAAGCCAATTATGCAGGGCTACAAAGACGCCCTCAGCAATGCAGCAGCAAATCCGCAAACTTCAATGGCTATGGGATTGCTTAATCAGATGGGTCTTATGAGTGACACCCCACCAGTCATAAGCTTTGCAATGGGGCAGGCACAGGACCGAACATATGCAGCTGGTTCATACATGAACTGCGGCGAGATGTTAGAGCAGTTCGGCACCACTAGTGGCCTTGCCATGGAAGATATGAAGCTCATTCCTCAAACAGCAACATATGCCAATATCTCAAAGATGAACTTAGCCAACTACGTCAAGTTCTACATCAATATGATGAATGACCTCGCTGGCCAATCCAGCGGTCAAGATTCTCCCAAGCCAGTTGAAATGCTAAACAATTTGCTTGGTGTGAATATCGAAACACAGTTCGCTGACTATCTTGGGCAGACACTCGGTATCTATCAATCACCGGAAACTGGCGGCCAGAGCTTGATGGCGATGGTCGTATTTGTGGAGCTGAGTAACTCAGATGGAATGAAAAAGACTATTGATAAATTCATAGCAGCCTTCAAAAAGAATAAACCTAGTGGGATGCGCGCTATTGAACTGCTTCAGTGGAACTACCAAGGCAATGATTTAATCACACTGTCCTTCTCAGGCATGCCAATACCGCTCGAGCTTAGTATGGGTATGGGAGATAATCACATCTTCATGGGTGCTTCACCCCAGAGTGTTATTGCCGCCATGCAACAGGCCTCGGGTAACAAGGTAAGCCTACTCAATAAGAGTATTCTTGATAACACTGCTTTCATGAGTATGGGCGGCGATCGATATGCTGGCGCCATGCAGGTACAGTTCTTCGACACAGCCGCTTTCATAGACAACGGCTATAGTCTGACCAATATGATGTTTGCAGCGATTTCGAATGTCAGCCGTAGGCCAGGTGCTTCAAGCCGGAGCGACAACCTTGTGATGCCCACCTATGACAAGCTCGTAGAAAACCTTCGTGGCAGCGTCAGTATTGCCAGGCGCCAAGGCAATTCAATTTACTACGAGGCGGAGATGGATCGATCCTTCCTGGCCAATACCACTGCTTTGGTTGGCTCTCTTAAACAATTCATCGATTTAGGAGCAATCACTGGAGTCTTTTCAGGCGTGTTTAGCTTGAGTTCTTATTAGTCCCCCAGTGAATTGAATGCACCCGACCCGCCATCTAGGGGGGATTAATGGGCGTTTTAGACACGATAGGCTTCTCAGACCCCCTCGCGATGACGGTCTTTCGGGCGGCTGCCCCCTTACTGAAAAGCCCATCGGAACACATCTGGGTGCCACTGCGTATTCAACAGAGCCCCTGCCCATTACTGAGCAAGGGCACTGGAGAAGGACTGAGAAAAATGAGCCAAAAACGCAGATCAACAGACCGCCCAATGTCCGGTCAGGAAGTCAATACAAAGACCGAATCTGAACTTCAGAAAGCTGCTGATTTTAAGGTCGCGTTTTCTCATCGTCTCCACTTCACCAGGGATGCTTTTGAGCCAAGTCATCCACTGCTTCGACAACTCATTGAAGATGCCGATTCTCCTCAACCTCGACGAGTCATCATGGCTGTTGATGCTGGGCTGGTGCGAGTTCGTCCCGAGATCATTGATGAGATACATGAGTACGCCGCCGCGCACAGAGATGCAATCAGGCTTGCAACTGATGTATTGGTACTACCCGGCGGTGAAGATGCCAAGAACACACCAGATGTGTTCAACAACGTCACCAAAGCTATTCATGATGGGAAGATATGTCGACGCTCTTACGTAGTCGCCATTGGTGGTGGTGCGATTTTAGATGCTGTTGGTTTCTCCGCCGCATGCGCACATCGAGGCGTTCGATTGATCCGTCTTCCATCAACCACACTCGCGCAAGGCGATGCTGGCGTTGGTGTAAAGAATGGAATCAATGCCTTCGGCAAGAAAAACTTTCTAGGCTCCTTTTCACCTGCTTGGGCTATCGTTAATGACGAACGCATGCTTGAGACACTCTCAATGCGTGATTTCCGAAGTGGCTTCAGCGAGGCAGTCAAAGTTGCTCTCTTGAAAGATCCTCAACTCTTTGAGACGCTTGAACGAGATGCTGACGCCTTGTTTAGTGGCGACCTTGAAAGAGCAACGCCGGTTATTAAACGAACTGCTGAACTGCACGTTGATCATATCGTTGCTGGAGGCGACCCATTCGAGCTCACCCGTGCTCGCCCCTTGGACTTCGGGCACTGGGCCGCCCACAAACTAGAGCAGATGACCGACTTTTCTTTATCCCACGGCGAGGCTGTTTCCATTGGCTTAGCGCTGGACACCCTCTATGCCACGCGCATCGGCCTACTGGATAGTTCGATTGCACTGCGAACGATTGACATCTTGACACGCCTCGGGCTACCTGTCAGTCATGAAAAGCTCAGGGATGTACCAAAATTACTCGACGGCCTGGAGGAGTTCCGTGAACACCTGGGCGGCCAACTGGCCATCACGATGGCCATTGATATTGGCAAGTACATTGATGTCCATGAGATAGATTCAAGACTTATTGAGCAAGTCACCCATGAATTGCTCGAGGTGCTGCCGCGCCGAACCAACCGGTACAACAGCGAGTAGAATGCTTTCCTATGGCAGCGCCAATCGAACGACCCGAATCATCGGCCTCACCAGCCAACTACCAACAGCTGGTTGATTTGTACTTTATCGAAAATCGAGCCAAGTCACTTGATCTTGCTGCCTTTCTTGATCGGCTGGACAGAGCCGTTCCCCAACCCCAACAGGATGACTTCCGTGTGGCTGCTCTACGTCAAGCAATTGAAATATTAAACGACGGCAAACCTAATCGAGCGGCCCGGATTCTCTCTCTCTTGAGCGATCATTCCACTGATCCAATTGACTCCGCTTCTGGTCTCAAGGGCGCCTTTGGTGCCTGCCCGCCTCCTGAGGATCCTACTTCATGAAGTACATTGATCCTCATATTCATATGGTGTCACGCACAACCGATGACTACGAACGAATGGCACTCGCTGGCTGCGTAGCCATTACCGAGCCAGCTTTCTGGGCAGGCTTTGATCGTTCTACTGCTCAGGGTTTTTATGATTACTTCCATTTGCTTACCGAGCAAGAACCGCAACGAGCAAAGGCTTACGGTATTCGTCACCATAGTTGGATTTGCATTAACCCCAAAGAATCAGAGGACCTCGTATTAGCACGAGAGGTGCTATCGATTATTCCTGAGTTTCTAGAAAAGCCAAATGTACTGGGTGTTGGTGAGATTGGTCTTAACAAGAACAGTCGCAATGAACTGACTATTCTGGAAGAGCATCTAGCGATCGCTGAAAAGCACAATCAACTGGTGCTTGTTCATACACCGCATCTTGAAGATAAGCTCAAAGGCACGCGCTTGATCATGGACGCCATCAAAGGAAATACGAATATTGATCCTGGTCGTGTGCTCATTGATCATGTTGAAGAACACACTGTTGGCGCTGTTCTTGATGCCGGTTTTTGGGCCGGAATGACACTCTACCCAGACACCAAGTGCACCCCACAACGAGCGGTGGATATCCTAGAAACGTATGGCAAGGAACGTATCTGGATGAACTCAGCCGGCGATTGGGGGCCCAGTGATCCTCTCTCTGTGCCAAAAGCAAGACTTGAGATGTTTAGACGTGGACATCAAGCCGAGGATGTCATGCGTGTCACCTATGAGAATCCCGTTACGTTTCTTGGGCAATCCGAGCGGTTCGGCACTGATGTCTGATCACATGGGCGAGGAACGCTTGATTGGGTACTGCACCAATGTCCACGCAGGAACCGACCTCAAGCAAACCAAAGACAATTTAGTTCGTTATGCCGGAGCGGTTCGAAACTATCGCCAGCAGTCGACACCACTGCCGATTGGCTTATGGCTTTCAGCCCAATCAATCAGCGAACTTAATGATGAAGCTGCAAGGGATCAATTTGCAAACTGGCTCTTTGACAATGCACTGAACGTATACACAATCAACGGCTTTCCCTACTTTGACTTTCACGAACCAGTCGTAAAACACCGCGTCTACAATCCAGATTGGAGTTGTCCAGAGCGAGCTACTTTCACCCGTCACCTAGCCGTCTTACTTGCAACCATACTTCCTCCAGGATCTGAAGGAAGCATTTCAACACTACCGGTGGCGTGGGGTCATGCCACTCAAGATCCAACGCGTATTAATTCCGCTGTCGATCAACTTGTGGCAATGAGTCAGTTTCTAGCCGAACTATCTGACCGTACAGATCGCCTCATCCACCTCGATCTAGAGCCAGAACCTGGATGCGTTCTCTCTCAAAGTCGAGACGTCGCACCTTTTTTTGAAAAACTCTACAAACGTGGGGACAGCGATCTCATCTACCGACATATACGGATTTGTCATGACATATGCCATGCGGCAGTCATGTTTGAAGAGCCTCAAGCACCCTTTGCAGCGTATGCCGCAGCTGGCGCTCAAGTTGGCAAAGTGCAGGTTTCTTCTGCCCTGACATGGTGTCTCAAAGATCTTTGCCCACCTGATCGAATTTTAGCGAGACAACAACTCAAGGCTTATGCTGAGCCTCGTTACCTTCACCAAACCTCGATACGGCGAGGCTTAGATGGACCGGTTGATTTCTACGAAGATCTTTCAGAAGCATTTCAGAATGCTGGCGAGGATTCGTGTGATGATGAGTGGCGAATACACTTTCATATTCCAATACATCTCAAAGCAATTGGTGCATTGGGAACGACACAAAGTCATATCAAAGCTGTGACTGATCTTCTTAAAGAACAGAATGTGATCTATCCATTAGAAATTGAAACCTATGCCTGGAATGTGCTACCTGATCATCAAGGCGACGACAAACTGATCCAAGGCATTGCTGCCGAGCTTGAGTGGTTTGAGGATCTCATCAATGTCTAGCAGGTGGCCGAGCCTAGGGACTCTCGCTCGTTTAGGGCGCGTCTCCAACCTTCCGACCTGCGCCAGTAATGTGCTAGTTGGCGCAGCCATTGGCGCATTAGCCGTTGGCACCATCGATACTGGATACCTATTGTTAGCTATTGCGAGCGCTTTCCTTCTCTACATTGGTGGCATTGCACTCAACGATGTAATAGATGCGCCAATCGATACTATTGAGCGTTCGAACCGCCCCATACCGACAGGCAAGATTTCCAGAACAATGGCATTTGCCTTTGCTTTGATTGCCATGATCTCAGGCGTTGCTGTGGCAGCAGCGATATCGGTTTCTTCTCTACTGATTGCCAGCGCCATCGTTATCTGCATTGTTCTCTACGACGTTCTTCATAAGAGATTCATCTGGGCCTCCGTGCTGATGGGCTTGTGTAGAGGCGGTCTTTACGTACTTGGCGCCTCTTGTGTCGCATGGCCCACACCGCAAGACGCTCTGCTCATTTTCTCGGCCGCGATCACTATTTATGTAAGCGGCTTGACTGTACTTGCAAGGTATGAGGTACGAGGCCAAAAGCAGTGGCACGCCTATGCAGGCCTACTTTTGCCAATCCCTTGCCTGGCACCGATTTACTTCTTTACAGAACGATTAGAATTATGGACGTTCATTACTGGTATTTTATTGATCTTGTGGATCCTCAGGGCGAGTGCTTACCTCTTTCCACCGCATCGGCTCATTGGCAAGGCCGTACTCGGATGGATTGGTGCATTATCATTGATTGATGCGTTTTATCTGAGCATCTTAGGGCAACCCTCTCTTGTCTTAATAGCTGGCGCCTGTTTCCTTTGGACACTCACTGGGCACCGGTACATTTCAGGAACTTGAAATGACAACTCCTACAGTTGTTCTCAATCTTGTTGCTTTATCACATTCATTGCTACAGAGCAGAGCGCCAAATCTACAAAAATATATTGGTCGATATGGCGCCAGAGAATTAGTACCAGTACTCCCTGCTGTTACATCGACCGTTCAGTCAAGCATGCTCACCGGCTTGCCTCCATCAAAGCACGGTATTGTCGGTAACGGTTGGTATGAACGCTCTCTCGACGAAGTCCGATTCTGGAAACAGTCCAACGCCATTGTTGAAGGCAAGAAGGTCTGGGACGACATTTCTGTAGGTGGTGGTACGACTGCAAATCTCTTCTGGTGGTTCAATATGAATACGAGGGCTGACATGACTGTCACCCCACGGCCTATGTACGTTGAAGATGGTCGAAAAATCCCTGACATTCATACAAAGCCTGCAGAGCTGCGAGAGGAACTTCAAGGTCAACTTGGACAATTTCCTCTGTTCTCATTTTGGGGACCAGCATCTTCAATTCGGTCGTCTCAGTGGATTGCCGACGCCGCAAAAACCATTTTTGCAGCGAAGCGGCCCGACCTGATGCTGGTCTATCTGCCCCACCTTGACTATGCCTTACAGCAGTTTGGACCAGATGATCCGCGTGCCCATCATGCCGTTTCAGAAATTGATCAAGTCTTTGGTGATTTACTTACATTCTTCGAAGACGCTAAGGCCCAGGTCATCTGCGTCAACGAATATGGCATCGAACCAGTCCATACTGCCGTGGCACCAAATCAGATACTTCGCCATGAAGGTCTTCTTTCCATACGAGACGAATTGAGTGGCGAACGACTCGATACCAGTCTAAGCCAGGCATTCGCGGTGGTCGATCATCAAGTAGCGCATGTCTATACAACCAATGATCGTGTGCTTGATCGCTGTAAAACCATTTTTACCAATACGCCAGGCATTGCGGAAGTTCTTGATCGCACAGGACAAGAGAAAGTAGGACTTAATCACGCGCGAAGTGGTGATCTTGTCTTAATTTCAGATCCTGGTTTTTGGTTCACGTACGACTATTGGATCAATAATAGTGATGCGCCAGGATTCGCGCGACAAGTCGATATACATAGCAAACCTGGCTACGACCCCAGAGAACTCTTTTTGGACCCCGCTATTCGTTTTCCAAAATTGAAGGTCGGCATGCACCTGCTTAAACAGCGCCTTGGGCTACGCTCTACATTGCGAGTCATTCCATTAGATACATCGTTGGTCAAAGGATCCCATGGCCGTATTGATCAAGAAGAAGGCCGAAGGCCATTGATCATAACGCCCCATCAGACCGGCTCTGATTCTAAGCGCGTCCCTTGTACGGACGTACGCCAGATCATCTTGGATCACTGTGCCGCATCTTCCTGATCTATTGGTTTGGGCAGTGGCTTTCCATGAGGGTCTTCACTCGGATTATCCACTTCCTTAGCCAGTGCCGCTTGCATCACAGGGTCAGTGATATGCTCCAAATCCATGGCCGCGCGGTGGACATGATCAACTGGAACATCAAAATGCTTCGCCAGATATGTTTCCCATAATCGATGGGATCTCACGAGGGTCGCTGCACGGATTCGGCCTTGCTTGGTGAGGGTCCATGATGATCCGGATCGTTCAATTTGATCACTCCGACGCAAACCGCCAAGTGCCAGTCTTGTCAGACTAGAGGAAGTGCCTACAGCTTGGCTAATCGAATGAGATTGCCACGCTGGAGATTGTTGAGAACTCATTTCTTCAGCTCGATACAAAAACCCCAGCACGTCTTCTCTTGCAATTCGAAGCGACAAGTTCACTCGGAAAAAAATTCGTCCCAGTATGCCATATCGAGGCCCTCCTAATAATGCGAGTAGAAATAGCACACCGGTTAACACCGCCATCATGCCCGCCGTTTCTGTATCTTGATAACCAATCCAACCAGGTACTGTGATAGCTGCAACATGTCCCAACCCAGCCGCAACAGCCCCTATCAATACAGACAGAAGAAGCAATGGAATCAGTCGATCGGTTAGTAGATAAGCCGTTGCAGGCGGCACAATAATCATTGCGACGACAAGAATGCTTCCCACAACTTCAAACGCTGCCACTGCAGTCACCGCCACCAATGACATGAGAATGTACTGACAAATCCAGGGGTTAAAACCAACTGTGTCTGCCATCGCAGGATCAAATGATGTGATACGGAGCTCTTTAAACAGAATTGCAACGACTGCCACATCAATCAGAAGTACCACAAAAAGCACAACAGCTGCTCTAGGCACCATCCATCCCCATAGTGATACTTGATCTAGCGTTGCTAAAACAATATTTCCATACAGCACACAAGAAGCATCTAAGTGAATCTTATTTGCAAACAGCGCAATAAGAACCAACCCCAACGCAAACATCGTGGTGAAGACGACACCAAGCGAAGCATTTTCTTCAATCTTTCCATTTCGATGAAGCAACTGAGTAATGACCGCAGTCAATACACCCAGAACTGCAGCACCGATGAACATCGGAATGCTACCTCGGCTTGTCGTCATTAAGAATGCGATAGCCAATCCTGGCAGTATTGCGTGACTAATCGCATCGCCCATCAAACTCATTCGACGCAACAGTAGATAGCTACCCAACAGTGCACTGGACATACCCGTCAGTATGCCAATGACAACAATCCAAGTGTCAATGCTATCCCATGTCATAATTGAATCTCAAGCTTATGTGGGCTTTCTGGCGGAAGCATCCCATCACCTGAATCTCGAATTGCTTTTTCTAACTCACGAACCAATTCTGATCCGATTACATGCTCAACGTCATCAGCATCACGATCCACATGCGATGGCGCAATGTCTGCATAGTGAATTAAATACAACTCCCACAAACGGTGATTGCGCACCACTCTTGCAGCCTCATTTCTACCACGATCTGTCAACCGCGCGATCTTTGCAGCTGTATCAAAAGACACGAGCCCTTTACGGCTTGCTGAACTGAGCAATCGGTGCAACGTTCGCTCACTCCATACGCGCTGCTTGAGCAACCAATTCCATTCAATGTCACCATCATGATTCGATTGACTTTCGAGAATCTCGCCGCTCTCCCAAAGAGCACGCAAGAGATGCTGGTATCGAATACGCTTGTTCAGTCGCCGTCTACGAATAAGCAAGACCAACATGCCACGATGTGTCCCAAACACCAGGCTCAGCACAAAGATACACGCGCCTGTCAAGACAATGATGGCGCCCGCTGGCAAACGAGCAAAAAGACTACTGAAAGCCGCCCCCACCAGACCACTGAGTGCACCAACTAAGGCTGCAATCCAAATCATGTAGCGGAGCCGTTGCGTCCAAAATCGAGCTGCAACAGCGGGAATAATTAACAACGCGACAACCAGAATGAGTCCTACCGCCTGCAAGCCAACAACAACGACAACGGTTACGAGCAGCATCATGATCATGTCGATTTTGATCAGTGGCCATCCCTGTGTCCGAGCAAGATCAATATCGAAGCTCAGTATCGCAAACTCTTTAGACAACAAAGCGCATACAACGACAATCGCCACGGCCGTTGCAGCAATAAGAATGGCATCACTTTGCACCATTGAAGCTGTCTTGCCATAAATAAAAGACTCAAGTCCAGCGGCATCAGCCCCTGGCATGGATTGCACTAAACCCATCAGTGCCACGCCAAACCCAAACCAAACACTCAGCACAATGCCTAAGGCGGCATCTTCTTTAATGCGAGTCCAATGTCGAATAAAGACAACGGCGCCGACACCAAGTAATCCGGTCACGGCCGCGCCGACGAGAAGTCCAGGCAATGATTTACCTTCCCCTCCGATCGCTACCATCACTATGAACGCCAAAGCAATGCCGGGGAAGGTCGCATGTCCAAGGGCATCACCAATCAGTGATCGACGACGCAGTAACATGTAGGTGCCCATCACACCAGAAGCAACACCCAAGAGTGTCGTTCCAGTCAGTACAAGTCGTGTGTTGTAATCTCGAAGGCTGATTGTGCGCAAAATCTGATCAACAAAACTATTGGTGCTCTGTGAGGCCATTGCATTTGCGAAAGACGTTTCAGCAAACAACAAAATGGCTAGACCAGCCATGAACCAACATATCAATCCTCTTGAGCCACCAAACATGGTCCGTCCCCTACTCACCTGCGCGAGCCAGGGCTTCAGCTGCTTGGTCTAGAAGTGTAAGACGGCCGCCATAGGTCTTTCGAAGATTCTCGTGCGTAAAAACGTCACTCGTCTTCCCTGATGCCACCATTCGCATATTGAGGAGCAGGACTTCATCAAAATACTGAGTCACAGTCTGTAGGTCGTGATGAACCACCATGACAGATGCGCCTGCGTCACGTAGTTCTCGTAAGACATTAACAATGGTGTACTCCGTTGCCGCGTCAACGCCAGCGAGCGGCTCATCCATGAGATAGAGTGACGCTTCTTGAGCGAGTGCTCTGGCCAAAAAGACGCGTTGCTGCTGGCCGCCAGAAAGTTGATTGATTTGCCGCTTGGCAAGATCGCTCATTCCAACGCGGTCGAGTGCATCCATCGCTATACGTCGATGCTTTTTAGAAACCGGCCTCATCCAACCGATTTTTCCGTATCGCCCCATCGTGACCACTTCAAGCGCATTGATTGGAAAGTCCCAATCAACACTTTCTCGCTGTGGTACATAGGCAACACGATCACGTTGAGTCCGATACGGACTTCCAAAAAACAGCACCCGCCCCGAAGCCTTTGGAACCAAACCAAGCGCTGCCTTTAGCAGCGTGCTCTTGCCCGCTCCATTGGGCCCAACAATGCCGATCATTTTGCCCGCTGGTGCGTCGTAGTCAACATCCCAGAGCACCGGCTTACGGTGATAAGCAACTGTCATATCATGTATTGATAATGGAGAATCAGGATGATGCTCTTCTCCGGGAGGTAGCTCATCTCGACCTGTACGCCGTGACCCAATATGCGCCTTAATGAGCGCCTTATCTGAGGGGGGCTTGGTGCTCATTTTGCGGGAGCTTCCTCTTTCTCTTCCTCTTTCTCTTCCTCTTTCTCTTCATCAGCAACCCGAAGTTTGCCTTGCATTCCACCCTTGGGCGCCTGGCCGCCAAGCCCACGCGTAATGGTCGTCACGTTGTGATCCATCATTCCAATGTAGGTCCCCTCATAACTTCCGTCGGGGCCCATGGCATCAGAAAAGAGAACCCCACCCAACTCTATTTCATGCCCCCTCGCCTGCGCCCCTTCTATGATGGCCCTCACATTCTTATCAGAGATACTTGATTCAACAAAAATCGCTTTGATCTTGTCAGCGACAACAACATCAATCAATGAATTAATGTCGTGCAAGCCTGCTTCAGAAGCTGTCGAAATACCTTGAATACCCATGACATCAACTTCGTATCGGCGACTAAAATAATTGAATGCATCATGAGCAGTAATCAACTTCCGACCAGAGTAAGGAATTGATGCAATTGAAGTTGCTGCATATTCATCTAATTTCCTGAGCTTCTCTTGGTATGCCGCAGCATTTTTCCTAAAATCATCGGCATGTGCAGGATCAATATCAATAAGTGCTTTACAGACTATATCTACGGTACGCATCCACACTGAAACATCCATCCAAACATGTGGGTCATAGTGACCTTCAAATTCTTCGGGCTCCAATAGCATCTCTGGATCGATTAATTCTGTGACTGCGTAGACCGGTTTACCATCGCGTGCAACTTGCACCAATATGTCGCCCATACGACCTTCTAACATCAAGCCTGAATAAAACACGATGTCGGAGTTTATGAGCGTACGCACATCACTGCGGGTTGCTTTGTAGAGGTGCGGATCGACGCCTGTCGGAACAAGGTCAACAACATTGACCCACTGACCACCCACATTCCGAGCAATATCTCCAACCATGCCGATCGTTGCAACAGCCTCAACTTGCCGCTCAGAACGATCTTGTACAGCTGACGTCTCTTGTGTGAAGGCCAACAGGGACAGCAGAGACACTGATACCAACGAAAGCACGCACCAATCTGAGCAGAATTCAAAAGATGTCTTCAAACGAGCCATGGAGGCCTCCCAGAATATATAAATAGGCAAGATATTTTGACATATCAAAATTAGGTTGTTTACTATACCAAATATGGGTTGTAACCCCAATACGCTCTATTAGGAGGCCCCAAGGCCAATGCCAAGCGCTACTGTTGAGGATTATCTCAAGCAGATTTACCTGGAATCAAGCGATGAGCTCTTACCCATGGGCCATCTTGCCCATGCTCTGAAGGTGACCCCTGGCACTGCAACAGCGATGGTCAAACGCCTGGCGGCCGCTGAGCTGGTGGCATACGAGCCCTACAGCGGCGTCAAACTAACGCAGGCAGGCCAACAAACAGCACTCGACGTACTGCGACGTCACCGACTCATTGAATCATTTCTCGTTGAGATCCTGAAGCTCGACTGGGCCGAGGTGCATGAGGAGGCTGAACGCCTCGAGCATGCCGTCTCACCGCGACTTCTAACAGCCATCGATGCGTTGCTTGGCCACCCTACGGTCGACCCTCATGGCGATCCCATACCTGGTGATGGGGGCGAGATCAGCCGACAATCACATCAGCGACTCGCGGATTGCATCGTTGGCGATCAGTATCGAATCGCCCGCATTGCCGATCAGCGCCCGGAGTTCCTACAATTCCTGGCAAACCACAAGCTTCGACCCGGTAACTTAGTCACGATCTTAGATAGTGATTCCACGAGTGAAGCAATGACCCTCAAGACTGATGCTGATGGAGATGAGGCTAAGGTCACATTAGCCCTGACAGTGGCAAGCCGTGTCTTGGTCTGTGATCCATAGGATCACTCGATGCCCAGTTCTTAAAATGTCAATTGCATCTGAGTTCGGAACAACCATTCACCATCATTCTCAGATTCACGCACACCCGTACCAGTACTTGAGTATGTCGCTTCGATGGGATCAAATCCCCAACCAAAATCGGTCGAGAATTTTATTTCGGTTGTGCCTTGAACTGGATAATAATTAAAACCCACTGTCAACCAACTGGTGTTTTTTGTATTTGCATCGTCAATGTGGCCTAGTGAATATTGGGCAAACAACTCAAGTGGATCAGCAATAAACATCCCCCCTTGTGCAACGAAACCCCACGATTGCTCCCACTCATTTGATTCTCTCTGCCCATTGTTCCATACAAAGTAAGTCATGGCGTTCCAACCATTACCTTGCAGACTTGCATCAACTGTAAAACCATAGTTTTGTTGGTTCTTGTCCTCACGAGGATAGCTCAGAATCGCGTTTTTATAGCCCGCATTTGTCCATGCAAACGCACCACCAAGTAGGACGCCAAATTCACCGCCTGGCATACCACTCATGCCGCTGAACTGACGGAACGTGCCTGCAAGAAGAGCCTGCCCACGAACAGCCAAACCATTGTTGGCATCATTCTCTAGAGCTTGCAGATTGATATGCTTTGGGCCATCGTTATACATAAAGTCAACTGTAAATTGATCGCTAGCATAGTTGAGACCGATGCCCTGACTCCGAGCCCATGTATATCGAGCATTGATAATCGTGCGATCAACCGCCAAAAGTCGACTG
The DNA here is from genome assembly GCA_029268515.1 of Phycisphaerales bacterium. NCBI lineage: Bacteria > Pseudomonadati > Planctomycetota > Phycisphaerae > Phycisphaerales > Phycisphaerales bacterium. The sequence continues at coordinate 62,846 of JAQWNP010000006.1, forward strand.
GCCGAAGCAATCTGTTCGCGAAGATATGGAACTTTGTACTGGCCAAACTTCACCGTTAGTCCATTACCGAGACTTTTTGAAAGATAAGCATCCTCGGCAAATATATTCGCGTTGCTATTTGTCACAGAATTTCGATTGCTCGCCAAAACAAATTTGTACTTCCACGTCTCGTCAACGACGTGTCCAGAAAATTCAATACGCAAGCGACGAATCTCAAATCCATAGTCGACTTTAGGGTTGTTCCCCGGAGAATTGTTGTAGAGCCATCGCATCTGAAACAATCCATTTATTCTCAGGGAGTAGGAACCATCTGCGCTGCTGATAAAGAAGCCATCTTTGTATCCTGCTTGTATACCATCCTGTAGCAAGCTTGCTCGTGTATCAGAATCAGCCAATACATCCTGTACTAACGCACGCACTTCTTCGGATCGCCGCTGTGTCAACCAATTCTCTGAATACTGAGCATGAACTTGATCCACCTCTGCCTTTAGCTGCTGAACTGCCTGTCGAAGTTCTTGGACTTCATCAAGTATCGCAACTTCTTCAGGATCACCTATGGCCATGCCCGTTAAGAAAACAATCACGCTTATTGCCAGTGCAAGCCTCATTTGGGCATCTCCAAATCTAAGAACTCAGTATTCTTCGTATCGCAACAGGATGCGTTTTTGACCTCGCGACAGATTACTTGAATCTCATTAACTGTTCGTAATGAGCTCATGCCCAGCAATACAAAAAACCTCTCAGAGAGTCTTTATCTCGCGGATTTTTGGTCTTAAAACATCGGCCGTCGCTTTAATCTTATAGCTTATTGGCACAAAAAAGAACAGCACGGCTTATTACTAGCCGTGCTGTCAGAACGAATTACTTATTTATCGATCAGAAAAGGAGTTGAAGCTGGCTACGAAGTAGCCATTCGCCAGAATCATCTGAACTACGCACACCTGTGCCGGAGCTTGTATATGTTGAATCAACACCATCAAATGCCCAGCCAAAGTCGGTTGTCACCTTAACATTCGTCGAATCTTTTACTGGATAGTAGTTGACGCCAACCGTCAGCCAGTTTGTATCTTCGGGACTATTGTCTTCAATATGACCAAGGGCGTAGCGAGCAAAGATCTCAACTGGGTCAGCCAAGAAAATTCCACCTTGGGCAACGAGGCCCCATGATGAATTCCAATCGCCACTACTCTTTGCCTTACCATTATTCCATACGAAGTAGGCCATCGCGTTCCAGCCACCACCTTGTAAGCTTGCATCAACAGTAAAGCCGTAGTTTTGGTCGTTTGCATCTTTGCGCGGATAGCTCAAAACGGCATCTTTTGAGGCAGCATTGGTCCAAGCGAATGCAGCACCAATCATTGCACCAAACTCGCCACCGGGCATTCCGCTCATGCTTTTAAACTGCTTAAAATCACCCGCAAGCAACATCTGAGCGCGAGCTGCAAGACCGTTGTTAGAAGAACCATCAAGACTCTGAAGATTGATGTGCTTTGGTCCGTCGTTGTACATAAAATCAAAAGTCAGGTTGTCGCTTGCATAACCAAGGCCAATACCCTGACTACGCCCCCAGGTGAAGCGTGTGTTGATAATCGAACGATCAACCGTTAACTGCTTACTTGAAGACACAAGCTCTTCACGAAGATAAGGAACTTTGTACTGGCCAAACTTGACACTCAGGCCATTACCCAGACTCTTTGAAACATAAGCATCTTCAATAAACAGATTTGCTGTACCGCCAGTCGCATTGTTTCGACTGCTTGCAATAACAAACTTGTATTTCCAGGTCTTATCTATGACATTACCACCAAACTTTAACTTTAGGCGTCGTAGTTCAAAGCCATAGTCATCTTCTGGGTTGCTGCCTGGAGCGGTGTTATATTCCCATCGCAATTGGAACTGTGCATTGATCTTCATCGTGTACGAACCATCTGCGTTCGTGATAAAGAATCCTTTGTTGTAACCAGCAGAGGTACCATCTTGCAGCAAGCTTGATCGAGTATCAGCGTCTGCAAGCACGTCCTGAATCAAACCTCGCACTTCGTCAGCTCGTTTTTCAGTTAACCAGTCTGTTGCCTGCTCTGCACGAACCTGATCGACTTCACCCTTTAGTTGTTCGACCATCCGTCGAAGTTCTTGAACTTCGCCAGGCGTTGCTTGACTCTGTGAATCACCCATAGCCGCACTTCCCAAAAGAAAGACTGCGCCTATTACGATTGACCTCTTCATATGGATTCTCCTAATACTCTGACTTAGTTTTATATATTTCTAAACTCAATGGTCCGGAGTGTAGCCCCCATTAACAAACAGCTCGTGAAAGTTATGTTTCCACTTTGCAAAGGTAGTTTGTGCTTTTTATCAATTCCAAGAGATCGTTTTTGCTTAGATCCAGCAAGGAAATAGGCCGTTTCAAAGTATGAATCGCGGTCTGAGCTCCAAGAGTGGTAAATCGGGGCTCAGGAGACCTGCGCTCTAAGGCAGCAATGATCAGTAATTGTGCCTAAAATCTCAGACTCAAAGTGATGTGATTCATCAAGATTGGCAGAATAGGAGTTCTCTAAGATGAAAAACTGGTCGTTTCTCGCCTGTGCCACTGGCCTCATAATTGCTTGCTGCTTAATAGTAAGTGCCAATGCTCAAAATATTTGGCAACCAGGCGCTGGCATTGAGCCAATACCAACCGCTGAACTAGTAGAAAAATCTTCTCAACAGATTATTGGAGATGTTCGCGGCATCTACCTACGACCTTTTGCAGAAGATGGAGGGACGACGGTTGCCTACATCGCCGAGATTGAAGTCAAAGAAACAATCAGAGGTGAACACAGTAAGCCAGGAATGGTCGTCTATCTCAGTTTCTGGATACGCTCTCCAACTGCTTTAAAAATTAATCCCGCTCTTGATCCTGGATACTCCGTTCACCCTCGTACTTCTGGTCTAGTGCAGTGCTATTTCAATGTAGAAAAAGATGGGGTTTGCACAGTTGTACAACCAAACGGCATAGAACCATATACGGCACCCAGTAAACCAACTGAGTAATGTGACATTTTTTTGTCGATACGACACACTTTTAAAATGCGTGTTGTGACTATCGTTTCCATGCCATCTTTAAAGCCGAGCTACATATTAAGTTGATCGGCTTCAAGCTTCTGGAATCGCTTGAGGCAGTCTTCAATGATCGCAAAAGCAGCAACACGATCTTGCCATCCATAGGTATCTGATTTTTTGCCTTCGAGCTCTTTGTAGATCCCAAAGAAGTAATCGACCTCACGCAGAAGATGGCTGGAGAGATGCTGCAGCCCATGCAGGTCACGAGCCAATGGATCACTGACTGGTACACCAAGAATCTTATGATCTAGCCCCTTGTCATCTCGCATTTCCAAAACACCGAGCGGACGCACTTCAATGAGACAACCAGTAAAGGTTGGACCATCGGTCATCACAATGACATCCAGTGGGTCACCGTCTTCAGCATGCGTTTGGGGAATAAAACCATATGCCCCTGGATAATGCACCGGACTATAAAGAGCCCTATCGAGCTTAAATACATTAAGATTCTTTTCATACTCAAACTTGCTAGAAGACCCTTTGGGAATCTCAATCACAGCATTTACTATTGATGGTGGGTCTGGACCTGGGGGCAGTCTGAGATAATCAGTCACATTTCTCTCCTCATGTCTATTGTCTGGCACTCTTTACTGATTTGCAATAATCAAATTCGGGACTTCGCACACCGACCGTGCTATCCTAATTCTACCGTGTTGCTCTACCGTATAGTTCGTTTCATTGATGCCACCTTCCCATATTTGATGGCGGCCCTGGTGATATTTGAGTTTTGTGCAGCCTTTGCTCTCATGTTCATTTTTCCACCAGGATCTCTTGGCCTAATATTTATTGGCTTACTGACTATTGCCACAGCAAGCGTAGGATCGAAGATTCTTGGCAAGCTTGAGCGAAGTTTTGCCGCCAGCGTCAATCATAATAAACCTTCGCCGCACCACCTGGAACGAGATCAAGAAAACGATTACTCAGATATAAATGTGTTTATTGACGATCGCAGTGGGCCGAGTAGAGCCTAAATCCAAATCCCAAATACAACAGAAAAATATTGCCTCTAAGGAGAGGCCTTCTCGCGTTATTGTTACTGCAGTCGTCCGCAACAAGGTTGCCTGTAAGTGACAACTTACTTTGGAGTCCTATTTGTGGGAGCCAAAACGCCAGCGTGTGCCCTTCTGTATGTATGCCTGCAGCTCAACAGCGTTTGTTTGAGTATACAAACTGGCCGTTGATGACCCACCGCATATATGGCTTTGTTGACGGGTTTTCTACTCGAAGATCTTTTGTCGTCTCGCAACACATTGTCAACAATTCCGCGGTGGTTCATTAGGCTCCCACATTGGGCCCAACTTTTCTCAGCAGAGATCAGGCCCCTTGAACACATAAACCTGCGCCCTTGCTTGGCGTTACAACATGGACTTTAGGAGTAATCGAAAATTGATCTGCGTAGACTTTCTTTATGGTCGCTGACCAAGATTCTAAATGACCAGGCTCAATGAGATTCACTGTGCATCCACCAAAACCTCCGCCTGTCATCCGAGCACCAATCGTTGCGTGCTGCTGCTGAGCTAAATCAACTAGAAAGTCTAACTCTTGACAGCTGACTTCATAATTATCACGCAGACTTTCATGAGACTCTTTCATGCACACGCCCATTTTTTTAAAATCATGATGCCAACAGGCCTCAGCAAAGTGCCGCACACGTTCATTCTCTGTCACAACGTGCCGTGCGCGTTGCTTTAAAGGCTTAGGCAATACTTCTATACAGCCGCTTATATCAGTCCTCGCGAGTTCACGCAGTGGCTTCCCTATCAATGCTTCGGCTTTCGCACACTGCTCACGTCTCTCGTTATAAGCGCTGCTTCCAAGAGAGTGTCGAATCATTGAATCAACTACGACAACCTGCATAGTCGACGGCAGCTCAATAAGCTGGTGCTTCTTCGTGTGACAATCTAATAGTAGTGCACACCCTTCTGCACCATAAACAGAAACAAACTGATCCATAATGCCACACTGAACACCAACAAAATTTCTCTCAGCTGCAACACATATTTCAACCAACTCGGGACGTGGAATTATCTCTCCAGCAATATCACAAAGTGCTAATGCAATAGAAATTTCAAGAGATGCTGATGAGCTTAAGCCTGCTCCAATAGGAACAGTGCTCGTAATTTCCATATGAGCTGGAAACAGAGCAATGCCACGATGATCTAACTCTCTTGCAATACCAACCACATAGTCCATCCATGTGCCGGTCGGTTCTTGTTTATGAATTGAATGCACATCCCAAACACCTTCTTCATCAAGATCAGCAGACCGGACACGCAACTGATCGCCCTCTGTTGTCAGCACACGGACGCGACACTCTAAATCAATGCTTGCAGGACAAACCATCCCACCCACATAGTCAACGTGATCGCCAATGAGATTGACCCGACCTGGTGCTCGAAATGTCCGGAGCATTGACTCTTTCTCCTATCTTTACAATGGCTTACGACCAACGCATATACAGCGTGGAGTGGTGAGTGTAATCGGATCTCCTGAGACGTTTCCAAATAAGCGAAGATCTTCAAAACCACATTGCTGAAGCAGTGAATAGACTTCATGTGGCATATACATTTTGACTTCCATTGGCCGGCAAATTTCCTGTCCATCGCCAAGAACAAATGTCCAATCGCTTTTAATCATGCCCGCGACACAATCGATGGCGCTTTCTTCGATAACAACAAGCGAATCAGCGCACTCTGGTTCAATTTTGTGGACACTACGATCTTTAAAATTATGGAGCGCATATGCCATGTTCACGTAATCTAATGCAAACATTCCGCCTGGCTTAAGCGAATCATAAGCTCGTCTTATGAGCTCAGTATTATCTTGAGAGTGAGAGCTATAACCAAAACTTGTGAACCAATTGATAGCAGCATCACAAGGCTGAGGCGATACAAAATGACGCGCATCATCACAGACGAAAAGACACTCGAGATTTGATTCCTCGGCTTTCTGTGATGCATGATCTACATAACTTTGAATACAATCGACCCCAATGACATGGTAGCCTTGGGATGCCATCGGAATGCTCACTCGGCCCCTGCCACAACATTGATCAAACAGATAATCTCCTGGCTTTAGATTGAGTTCTCTGCAAATAAATTCGACTTGGGCCTTCGTTTTGCTTGTATCAATACGCTCTAGCACGCCCTGGCCGTATACCTCATCAAAAAACGTCTCCCACCAGGATGATTTCTCACATTGTTCTAGAATTGATTTTTGAGGCTCTACCATAATCACCACCTATCCTTCGCTGACCTCAAAGTATAGGCTCTGATCGTTTATTCAGCCCACTTACAAGCCTGAGTCAGCCCTCAAAGGCCCACTTCTTTAACGTAGTTGTCGTAGGCGAGTAATATGCTGTGGTCACTATGAAGCATCTTTCTTCTACCACTTCGATCAGCCATGATCGGGATCCACGAATGCAGAACGTTCTCGAACTTCGCAACGCGCATAAGCAATTCAATGGGACGAAAGCACTGTGTGGTGCGAGCCTCACTTTACAACAAGGCCACTGGCTTGCCCTTGTTGGTCCAAACGGTGCTGGCAAGACCACACTTATTCGATCCATTGCCGGCCGGATTGGACTTGACGCCGGGCACTTAAAACTATTCGGACAAGAGGTTGGACCAACACAATCTTTTAATAATGTTGTTCATAAACGGGTTGGTGTCGTACCCCAGAATCTAGCCATTTACTTTCATCTAACAGCCATTGAGAATCTGCAAGCTTTTGCCGTGTTTCATAATGTTAACCAGACTGATATTAATGAGCGCGTCGAATGGGCACTTCAATGGACAGGCCTTCATGAACGAAAAGATGACCTTGCTAACGACTATTCTGGTGGCATGAAAAGACGCCTCAATCTTGCCTGCGGCGTCCTTCATAAACCCGAACTTCTTCTTCTTGACGAGCCAATGGTTGGCGTTGACCCACAAAGTCGCGAGCGTATTTGGGAAATGCTCGACTCGCTTCGTTGCAATGGCACTTCTATTCTGCTCACAACACATCAGCTTGACGAAGCCCAGCAAATGGCTGACCGAGTGATTGTCTTAGATCATGGTCGCGAAATTGCAAATGGCACACTTGATGAGCTCATCTCACAAACCGTCGGAAAAGATCACCGTGTTGAAATTTTACTCAAACAAGAAATTAAGACCTCACTCAATATTGAAGGGATAACTCCTGAAAGAGATCGGATTCGATGCGCTATGGTAGACATCGCAGATCAGCTTCCCTCTCTACTTTCTGATCTTAAGAATGCTGGCTGCGAGGTTCTGGAAATTCGAATCCATACGCCGACATTACGCGATGTTTTTCTATCTTTGACTGGCAGGGACCTTCGCGAATGATCTATGCACAGTTCAAAATATCCTGGGCGCGCATCTGGCGGGATCCTGTCACCATGATCATTACATTCCTTCTGCCTATTCTCTTTTTCACAATCTTCTCCATGGCATTTGGATCGTTTGGACAGGGAACGCCAGGCCATCTCGTTATGTTGGTCGTTGATGAAGATCAAAGCGAACAGAGCGAGCGATTTCTTAATGAATTATCAAAAGTCGGCCCATTTGAGTTACAAACCCATCAAGACAATCGCAACGAAGAACAGATTACCCGCATCGCTGCCTGGAAGGCCGTTCGGCAAGGACATCAACCACTTGCACTTGTGATTCCCGCAGGCTTTGGCAGTGAGACTTGGTCACCAGATGTCGCACCTTTGGAAATCCTGGTTGATCCCGCAAATCCACTTGCTGCCGAGATCGTGAGTAGCCATGTAAGAGAGACAATTCTTCAGTCGCTTCCCGAGCTGGTCCTACAAAGGGCCTTTGCTGTCCATGAATCTACGAATACTGATCATTCAGCTACTGAGAACAAAACCAGAGAATATGACCAAGCAGAACTTGCCGGTTCAAACTTGATTCCTGTTGTCATTAACAAGGTCTATGACGAAAACGATGAGGCTTCAACAAATAGGCCACTCGTCGCATACTTTGCTGCTGGAATCGGCGCTATTTTTCTGCTTTTTTCGACAGCAGGATTAGCGGGAACGTTACTGGAAGAAGAAGAAATTGGGCTGCTCGACCGGCTTCTATGCACTGATGTTGGCATGACACAGATCATTATTTCCAAGTGGCTCTTTATCTCTTCCTTTGGTGCTTTGCAGCTTTGCATCATGTTCTTTTGGGGATGGCTTGTTTTTGGCTTGCAGCTATGGACTCTTAATAACTTTATTGGCTTTATTATCATGACTCTGTTGAGTTCATTGGCCGCTGGTGCTTTTGGAGTACTTCTTGCTACTGCTGCTCGATCCCGACACCAGTTATCTGGTTTTTCAATGATCATTATCCTGGTCATGAGCGCTGTCGGTGGAAGCATGATCCCGCGATTCTTCATGCCTGAAATCATGCAGAACCTAGGCTATTTCACATTCAACACCTGGTCGCTGATGGGCTATCAAGCTGTCTTCTGGTACGCCCTTCCCGGCGATAGTCTCGGAACAATGTTGCTTAGCCTGTGGGATATCGTCGTAATACTGCTTTGTTCGACGATGATCTGCCTCGGCATCGCTAGACAGCTCGCTCGCCGCCGTTGGGAAGCTGGCTAAATCCGACTTGACTGCCAATGCTACTGTCAAAAACCCCGCTTTCCGTGATATCATTGGCGGGGTACACCAAGTGAACCAAGTACAATAACTGCAAAAGGGGCATGATTTGGATCGCGAGGCTGTTATCAGCGAAATTGAAACGATTCTGCGTCGGGATCTTAAGATTGGGGATGTTGAAATTCCTAACGATATGCCATTAGCCGGTGGCGAGTTTGATCTTGACTCTTTAGACCTGCTCTTACTCGTTACGAATATCGAGAAAGCATTTAATTTTAAGATCCCCAATGAGGCTGTTAGCCACGAAGCGTTTTCATCTGTATCGACCCTTGCTGACTACATCATTGAACAAGCACCCTAAATCCAAAGCGTTGCACCTTAAACGGAACATTCTTGACTATCTGCCTCACCGACCACCATTCCGGTTCTTGACAGAAGTCTTGACCATAACGGATGAATATGCGCTTGGGCAATGGGTCCTAGATGGCACTGAAGATTTCTTCGAAGGTCACTTTCCAAATCAGCCACTCCTACCCGGTGTACTTATTACTGAATCGCTTGCGCAGCTCGCTGGTTTTATCCCACAGTCAGCTGTGATCATTGATACAGACAAGAACGATATCACCGAACAAACACCAAGACCTTTTAAGTTGGCTCAAATTGAAATGCGATTTGAAAAATCAGTTTCACCCCCCTTATCTCTGACACTCGAAGCAAAGCTTGAGAGGACGCTTGGATTACTCTGGCTCTTCAATGTGCAAGCCAAGCTTGGCGATGACTCGGTTGCAAGAGGTTCACTGACACTGAGCCTTTCATCAACTAGGGCTCATACTTGATTTTACGTAAACGACTTTTCTGGTACTCGCTTTTTATAGCTGTTTTACTGACATGGCCAGCAACCAATAATGGCCAAGAAGCTATTTCAACCAGTCAGTCGACTACGACTCTTCAGAATAACACGGCCTTTAAAGAGCTTGACGCTGACTTAGCTGAGTCCCTTGCAAACTTCGACAAACGTTTGGCAGCCATTAAGCATTTTCGCGCATCATTTATCCAAGACAAAAAAACACCACTCTTACGAAATCCTATGCGATCAAGTGGAATCCTTCTCGCGCAAGGACCTCAAATGCGCTGGAACACGACTGAACCTTATGCTTCAGTCATGGTGATTGACCAACGACCAGGACACAATGAGATTTTGTTTTATTATGCTGAAGATGCTCTCTTGGAAATTCATCCACTTAATCATGAACTAGGTCGACTCGCCGGTTTTCCACTGCCGAGCTTCCTTGAACTTGCTCAACATTATTCGATTGAGAAAGATCCCACTCCACTCACTGATGAACGAGGATCTGGACTGGGACTTAGATTGGTTCCTAAAGATGAGGCGACTCGACAACACCTCCAACAATTGAGACTACTTGTTGATTCAACAACTGGCCTGATCTGGAAAGTTGAGATTACAGAAGAAGAAGGCAGCCACACACTCCTTACTTTTCAGGAACTAGATACAAAAACACCGGTTACCAGCGAAGCCTTAGAACTCAACGTGCCTATTGGCACTGAAATCATTCGGACTTCACCAGAACCCGTCGTGGAGCAGTCTGATGAGTGACACTGCTTCATCAGTTCCTCAGTCAGAACATGTAGATACCGGCAGCAATCAGACCAGTAACAAACTATCTTTTGTTGAACGTATCTTTATTGATAAAATTTTTGTGAGTTGCGTGCGACGTGTGCCAGGGTTCATGCGATGCTTATGCCCAATCATTACCTGGTTGCTTTGGCACATTGCTTCCAACTGGCGGCGAGCTATTATTTTGAATGCAGCTCATCTACTTGGCCCAGACTCAACTACTCGTGAGAGAAAGGCGCTCGCAAAAGAAGTTCTTTCAAACTTCTATTTGTTTATATGCGAAGTGGGCGAAGCATCTAGGCTCACTCCCGAGGCAATGGCGATGCGGGTTAAGGTCTTAGATGGTCTTGATCAGTTCATAGAAGTACGAAAAAGCCAGCGGGGCGCCATTTTGGTAACGGCACACATTGGTTCATTCGAATGTTCACTCGCTATTTTACAGAACTTTGAAAACGAAATTCACGTTCTCTTTGCCCGAGATGGTGGAGGCGGCTTCAATGAACTACGTTCGCTCGCAAGATCACAGCTTCGCGCACGAGAGGTACCTGTGAACGACGGCCTTGGAACATGGATCAAACTCCGCGATGCGCTTAATCGTGATGAGGTTGTGGTCATGCAAGGCGATCGGGTTATACCTGGGCAGACAGGTGTCGAGATGCCTTTTTTTGATGGCCTGGCATCACTTCCTTCAGGCCCTATTCGCCTTGCGATGGTAACTGGAGCACCAATCATTCCGGTCTATTCGACTCGGCTGCCTGATGGACGCCTAAAACTAGCTGTCGAACCAGCAATTGAGGTTGATGCAAATTTTCAGGGCCCCCTGGCTGATCATCCAGCCATGACCACACTAAAATCTTCTCTTGAACGCGTGATCGGCGACAATCCGGGACAATGGATTGTGGTTGATCCAATCTGGTCAGATACCGATATTGAAGAGGAGCAATTGTGAGAGGCAAGCCAAAGATACTTATCTCTGGTGCTGCTGCGATCACATCTTTAGGTCGCAACCGCAGAGAGACATGGCAAGCGATTCTTGCAGGTACCAGCGGCATTGGTCCAATGCCAGCAATCGAGAGCCCATTAGACACCGGTGATGACGGTGGTCAGGCCCATGACATTTCTGATGAGATGATGACCGGACCGGACCGAACAGAAAAGTACATGCGACGGGCCATACTTGATGCAATTGCTGATGCAGGCTTCATTGATTCAATTCCATACGCACCTGCTAGATGCGGCATTATTCTGGGCACCACTCTCGGTGGCATGCGTTTTGGTGGTGAATTTTTAAGATCAGGTAATCCGGGCAACTTTGCAAATGCTTTTCCCGCTGCAACAATGGCTAACGCAATCGCTGAACTAGACATTAATGGACTCATGACCACGACTTCTTCAGCTTGTGCCTCAGGTCTTTCTACCGTCGCCTTGGGAATCACGCTTTTGCAAACAGGAAAACTTGATCTGGTATTGGCTGGGGGATACGACCCTATCAGTGAATTTTCCTACAGTGGCTTCCGTTCATTACGATTGGTGTCTGAAGGGCCATTGCGTCCCATGACAAAAGATCGAACTGGCATGAAAGTCGCTGAGGGATATGGGATCGTCCTTCTTGAACGCATGCAAGATGCCCACAACCGGAACTGGCGTGGTTTTGCTCAAGTTGTTGGGCATGGCGAAACATCTGATGCTCATCACTTAACTCAGCCATCACCAGATGGATCTGGTGCATCCCGCGCTATCGAAGAAGCGCTAAGTCGAGCAAATCTTAAACCCACAGATATCAGCATGATTGCGGCACATGCTACCTCGACTCCAAATAATGATGCGGCAGAGCGAGCGGCTTACTGCAACGTCTTTGAAGAATCTCTCAAAGAAATACCACTGGTTTCCTTTAAGAGTTTTATAGGACACTCACTCGGCGCTGCTGGTGCGATTGAGCTCATTCTTTCCGGCATGGCGATAGAAGAACAATGTGTGCCCACGACCAAAAATGTGCGACCAGAAATGCTGGAGTTTCCTGAAATTCGAATGATCTTTGATCAGCCACTCCAGACGCCTCTTCAACACACACTTAATGTATCACTCGGTTTCGGTGGAGCCAATGCATGCCTGATCCTCTCCTCGCCTGAAGAAATAACAACCAAGCCAACGGAAGTCGAACTAAGCGAACCATCTTTGATTGCACCACGGAAGGTTTGCATTACTGGCGTAGGTATTGTCTTACCAGATGCAATTGGTAATGAAGCGTTCAAAAGCAGGCTAGAACATCGCAATGGATTTCGTCTTGCTGATTCTCTCGAAATGATTAGCGACGACCAGATTTCCAATTTGATTAATGCACGAAAAGCCAGAAGGCTCAGTGCTTTTTCTAAGCTACTTGTTGCTGCTGGAACGAGCGCTATGCAAGATGCTCAAATTGAACCTGGCTCTGCAAGCGATATGCATGTCGTTGTTGGGAGCCAGTTTGGTGCTGCAGAGTACTCCGCACTGTTCTACCAACAAGTTATTGATGAAGGCATTAATGCCGGCAATCCACTTCTCTTTGCAGAAAGTGTTCCGAATGTAGGCAGTGCCCAACTTAGTCTACTACTGGGACTCCAAGGCGCTTCGTTTTCACTTGTCGGCGCCCGTACCAATGGACTAGAAGCATTACATATTGCCGCTGCTTGTATTGCTTCTGGCCGATGGGATCGCGTCATTGTCGCGGCTGCCGAGGAATCATACGACACGCTCATTAATGGCCATGCACACTTTGGCTTACGATCAGAAGCGGAAGGTAGCCTGCCATTTGATACTGGATCTGGGTTCTTAAATGGCCCTGGCGCCGTCGCCATCATTCTTGAAACCGAAGAGTCAGCGAAGTTCCGTGGCGTTGATAGTCGAGGCACTCTATTGAGTAGTGCTACTGAGAGAGGGACGCGCGGCGATGGACGCGGGCTCACCAAGGCCGTCAGCAATGTACTGGATCGCATCGGCACCACATCAAATATTATGACCTCTGCGAATGGCACTGTATTGGACCGTATTGAGCGAGCTGGTATTCGGCGTTGCATACAGAGTGAATCAATTAGCAAACCAGAGGTCTCCAGCATCTATGGCTATATGGCTGAGACATTTAGCGTCATGCCTCTTGCATCGATGGCTGCGGTTCTCTTGACCGGCCGCATGCCCCATCTCCTGGGACCTGCCCGTGATTTAGGGGCGTACCTCAAACCAGCCCACACAACCTCAATAGGAGCTTTTAGCGTGCTTTGCACAGACATCACAGGCATCGCCGCCTCTGCTCACCTCACTGTTGAACCACGGGCAAACCAGTCATGACAGTAGTCATTCTGCCATCTGGTATTCGCATTCCTCTGCTACACTATGGTAAAGGTGGATTTTCGGGAATGATTTACTCGCTATGAACTTCATTGAAACGGCGAAGTCAACTTCGGCTCAGCTCGCTTGGCGCGCCAGTGGTCAACGTAGCGATCTGCCCCACTGGATTGATGCTCTACTAAAATCACCAGATACCCAAGAGGTTACGACGGCTACTTCTATTAATGAAACAGCATCTGATGCCATAAGCACTCGTGTCATTGATGCACCAGATGCGACGCTCGTTTCTGTAAAATCCGAAGTTGACACTCTCGACAAACCAAACGGATACACCGCTGCAGCGATACAGTGCTATGAAACGTTGTTCAAAACACTGCAGGCACACAATGCCAAGTATCCGATTCGCATGTGGAATTTTGTGCCAAACATTAATGAAGTCGTTGAGCAGGAACTGAATCGCTATATGCAATTCAATATGGGCCGACACAAAGCATTGGCCGATTGGTATGGCTCTCCAGTTGCACTCAAGCAACTGGTGGCAACCGCTTCTGGCGTGGGCCATAGTGGATCTGAATTGATTATTCACTGCCTGTCGCTCAAGAACCATGCTGGATTGGGTGTTGAAAATCCTCGCCAGATCCCAGCCTACAACTATTCACGACGATTTGGGCCAGCCTCACCGAGCTTTGCAAGAGCAACACTTGCGAGCTTTCCAAGTCTTGATAGTAGGAGTAATACTTGGCTCATGGTTGGCGGAACGGCCAGTGTGGTCGGGGAAGATTCGCAACATCCCGGGCAACTCTGCCGTCAAATTGATGAAACACTGGACAATCTCTCCTCTTTGGTGAACCAAGCACAGTCGCAATTGCCAGTTTTTACATTGCCTTCGAATGGTTCGCTAAGAAGTGCGCTAAATTCACTTAATTCAATACGAGTTTATTACGTACGAGCCAATGATCTCGCGCAAATTAAAGAGTCAGTGATTGCGAGTTTTCCAAATATTACAGAGTGCGAATTTCTAAATACATCGTTGTGCCGCCCTGAACTTCTAGTAGAAATTGAGGGTGCTGGACTGCTGAAAAATATACCTAGTAATGCAACATGTAATGGCAAATCTAGTGCGAGCTGATAACCACTGGATATTCTGAACGCGCAGTATGGCCCAAGAATTAATCGAACATGTAAATCGACATGCTGATATGCAACGGGCAACGATCTTTGCCCAGCAACTTAATGGTCATTCGGCACTTCGCTCAATAAGCTACGGCGACTTTCATGACCTCGTTTCTGGATGGGTCTGTAAACTTGATAACGAGCTTCCGCCTGGCAGCACCGTATCGCTATATAGCCCCAACTCTATAGACTTTTTGGTTGTCTTTGCCGCCATTTTAGCATCTGGCCGAGTCGCTTTTCCATTACACCCCCACTTAACGATTGATGAAGTATGTGATGCTTATATCCAATCCAATGCAAAAGCGGTCATTACACCAGCATCGCAACTTTCAAACTTTGTTTCGGACCGTTGTCTCACCATCGACCTTGACGATCATCCACCTCGTAGTGCCAATTGTTTAGATCCGCAACGCGCCCATTCTGCCGGACTCTATTTGCAAAGCTCAGGTACCACGGGACTTCCCAAGATTGTCCATCGCATGGCCTCTTCTCTAGATGCTGTTGCAAGAACACTCACAAACATACTTACACTCACAACAGAAGACTGCGTATTGGCAGTTGTTCCTATGTGCCACTCATATGGCGTTGAGAATGCCTTATTGGCTCCGATTTATTCAGGTGCTCGCGTTCACATTGCACAGGGTTTTTCACTTGACGTAACCATTCATGAATTCGAAAAAGAAGACGTCACTATTTTTCCATGCGTACCTTTTATCTTTGAATCTCTGGCAAGCGTTGACTTTAAAACAACTGAACGATTAAGACATGTGTTCTCCGCTGGGGCACCACTACCATTGAAGATACAAAATGCCTTTTCTGAACGATTTGGATCACCAATCGAACATCTCTATGGTGCCAGTGAAGTCGGGACCATCACATTCAACCCAAGACACTTAGCTGCTACTCACCCTAATAGTGTCGGCAAGGTTGTCCCAGGCGTGGAGATCCGCATTCTTGATACAAAAACACCAGACATTAATAAGCCACTCGAGATTGGAGAAACTGGTCAAATAGCTGTCTCATCAGATGCAATGCTGAGCGATTATGTAGGTCATCACAAAGAAGATATCACCGATGGGTTTTTCCTCACTGGCGATCTTGGATCGGTTGATGCTGAGGGCTATCTGTATTTGACTGGTCGCGTAAAACTTCAGATTGATGTGGGTGGACTTAAAGTCAATCCACTGGAAGTCGAACAGGAGCTTACCAATCTTAAAGGGATTCGAGAGGCTGTCGTATTACCACTACCTGTGACCTCAACGCTCTATCGCCTAAGAGCTGTGATTGTTCTCGATGCTGAAACAGATTCTATTTCAGTAGAAACAATTAGGACTGCTCTTCGGACACGCCTTGCACCCCATAAGATTCCACGTGTCTTTGAGTTTCATGAATCTCTTCCACGCTCTCCAACAGGAAAAATCCTGCGCCTTGAGGTGCCTGCCCCATGCGAATAGCTCGATACCCAATACTCGCGTTATGTGCGGTCTTGGCACTCAGCGCCAGCGCCTGTCGCTCTACCCTTCCTCAATATCCATGGGAAGGCAAGGACGCCGTTCTAGCAACGATGCTTTCCTATGATCGAATAGAGACCTTGTCTGCCGCATGCCGATTAACGCTCTCCTCTTCAAAAAAAGACCGTATTCGCCTTGAAGGCGCGATTGTCGCATCGCTACCCAATCACTTTCGCATTCAGACTTGGAAGTTTGGACGTAATGCTTTTGACTTTATCATCACACCGTCTAAACGATGGATCGCTGCATCTGCAGAACTAAAAAAGCAAGAGCAATCAGAAGCTCCAGACTTTGATTTTCTTTTAAGCTGGCTCAATTTAAACCAACTTCTCGATCAATCACACTATGTTGTTAGACAAGATACACGGACTATCACACTTGGCCCAGAAACACAGGGCACAGACTTACTGCATGCTAAAGCGGGCACTTATCTCGTGTTTGATAAATCCACCCGGACATGTCGACGACTCTATCGCCTTGACGGAAACAGCCGCATGATTGAGTCTGTCAGCCTAAGCGACTGGACCTTAATAGATAATCGCCCATGGCCACTACGCTTGATTGCCACCGCTCCTTTAGGAGATGTGGACATACGAATGCATGATGTTCATCTCAATCAGACCCTTCCTAGTGCAGCATTCACTCCACCTCGACAGGCTGTTGAAATCCAATGAGTATGGAGCCCACTCAAAGAAAAGTCACAGGTGACAAGTGGTTACTCCGGCACCCATGGCTTATCACTTTCATTTGGGGCATCGTTATAGCAGCAGGCGTCGTAAGCATCACTCGCCTGCGCCCATCAGCCACCCTCGATCAACTCATTTCGAGTCATGCACCTGCGGCACAAGCCCTCGGCAGTGTGCTGACTGAATTCTCTAGTATCGATGAACTAACGCTATTAGTCAGTTTGCCAGACAATACAAGCCCAGTTTCAAGCCAAAGCATACGCAATGATGTTGATCAAAAACTTCTGCCATATGCGAATCGCTTGCGCTATGCCATTGAAGAGGATCCTACTGCCAAGAGCATGGTCACATCATTCATTGCCTCCGAAGAGGACGAGCAAGACACCAACGCTTACATCAAAGAGGTCATGGCACCAGCAGCCTATCAGTACCTTGACCAAGGAGAACGGGAAGTTCTCAAAGCACTTTTGACGCCGTCAGCGATGAAACGTCAATTCGATCGCTTAGCCCGCCTCGCTGCCGCGCCAGGACCAGGTGCTGAGCAACTCTTAGCTGAGTCAGTCAATGACCCACTACAACTCCGAACGCTTGTGTTTGATAACGCCACTCCCAGCAAATCTCCATTCCAGAACTTTCCGGGACTTAACGCTCAGATTTCTGCTGACGGGCGCCACCTGATTATTCGCATTACTGGCGCTAAGCCTTCGAATGATTTATCCTTCGCGGCTGATTTTACCTCTAAGATTCGCTCCCTTGCTCATACAGCCAATACTGACAAACTCACTATTGGACTCACCGGTGGATATGCCATTGCTGCCGCAAGCCAAGATGCGGTTCGATCTGATCTCATTATCAGCATTGTTTGCTCAGTTCTATTTGTGCAGTTGCTTTTTCTACTCGTCTACCGACACCTTCTCATCTTTCTTGTTGCAATTATTCCTGTTGCTGGAGCGATCGTCATCGCTTTTGGTGTGTATGGGCTAATCGCACCAAACCTTACACCACTGACCGCTGTCATCGGAGCACTCATCACTGGCCTGGGTGTTGATTACTGCATTCACTTTCTATCAAGTTACGATCGTTTTCGCGTTGTATCTAAAACACCACAGTATGCTGCCGCACTTGCAGGCACTGCGGTACGACGGCCTATCTTTGTAGCTGCTATAAGTTCTATTATTGGCATTCTTGCTATTAGCCAAGCAAGTGTTGCTGCGCTTCGTCAATTTGCACTTATTGGGGGCCTTGGACTCATCGCAGCACTTATCGCTGCATTAACACTCTTGCCCGCATTGCTCGTACTTATTGAAAAACTACCACTACGTTGGTCGGTCCGAATAGATGATCACATCGGATTCCAGCATATAGCTCGCCCAATCGAGAAGCATCCTCGTGCATGGGTTTTTGTGATTGGAATAGTGTGGTGCCTCGGACTGGCTCTCTGGATCAGCAATTCTAATGCTCTCATTTTCTTTGAATCTGATTTGCGTTCTATGCACCCATCACCAAATCCAACTCTTGAACTACAAGATGAAATACTCACACACTTTGGTACCGCTCCAGGTGTACTTCTCATCAAGGTAGAAGCCAGTAATGAAACCACATTACTGCAACGCGTCCATGCCATTACAAATAGGCTTGATATGCCAACGGCACGAGCTGCGGGCATTCAGAATGTCCTGAGCGTCGCCTCACTCTTGCCACCCCAGACAACTGAATTGAGTACCACATCATCACTTACCTTTGATCTAGATCAGATTATTACGGACTTTAGGTACCAGGTAGATCAATCACCCTTTACCCAAGATACTTTCAGTGAATATACGGACTATCTACGTACGCTTCTTACGCCTTCTGAAGCACCGACGCTTAACGATCTAAATAGATTCCCTGCGCTTGCCAATCGTTTTTTACCGACGACACAAACCGCCGGACAATATCAGAGCCTTATGATTGTGCTTGTTGACCAGATCTTAAAGCAACGCCGTGCACGCGATCATGTCATTGTCACTATCCAAGATACTCTTTCAGATATTCCAGAGGCGACTCTGACTGGCATTTCTGTTTTGGGTTATGAAAGTGAACTACTGGTACGAAGAGATTTGCCCGTGCTTATTGTCATTGCAGCAATCGCTATTGGAATCTTTTTGTTGTTTATGTTCAGGCGTCTCGATGATTTATTACTGCTCTTGATTCCTGTTGGCTTCGGATTGACCTTTGTATTACTAGCCATGAGCATTACTGGCACTGGCTTTAACATGATTAACTTACTGGCTATCCCACTGCTCATTGGGATTGGTGTTGATGATGGAATTTTTATTATGAGCATCGATCGTGTACGCCGTGCCCGTAAGCCCCACGAGGCAGCAGAAACCTACGCAGCGAGTTGTCATGCAATCACTATGACAACTTTCACAACAGCTCTTGCAATTGGCGCACTCGCTCTAACAAGCGTCCCAGCGATCGCTGCACTTGGTTGGATGACCGCTATTGGTGTTTTCGGCTGTCTTATAGCGACGATCGGCTTACTTCTGCCAATTCTACTCATACGCGAAGCTAGGCAGCGCTCATGATCTTCTTTTAGGAATGCACTGTTATGGCAGATGAAGGCAGTTTTCTTTTATAAGGAATCCATAACATCAAGCCATTCATAGCACATCCCACCACAGTCCCCAACAAACCCCCGAGTACAATTCCACCAATCAGCCATCGTAATAGCTCAAGAATTGTGATTCCATCTGGCGTGAGTGCTGCAGATAAATTAGCAGGCATGGGCAATAGACCCAGCAGAATGATATGCCCTACCCAGAATGCTGCCATATGCAAAGCAGGCCCGATCGGTGATAGGAGCAATAGCATACCTATGCCCACTGATAGAAAACTGCCCGCATGCAATCGAACTGCAAAATAGAGACCCAGGGCAATCTGAATTCCAAAAGCTGGCAAACATGCTGTGAATGCGCCCAAACCGATTGCGCCTCCTAAGACTGCACGTTCAAGATGACTCTCTCGTGCTTGGAACCACAACACATCTGGCCTGAGCCACCAGATAAGATTTCTAATGATCACGAAAGCGTCAACTTTCTGACGCCTAGATACATGTGCTCCCTGACGTACTGGCAAAGGAATGAGCCTACGAAAAAGTAAGTAGATATGCACAAGTAGTGCATGTGTCCAATCACGAAAAAAACGATAGTGACTAACTCGTTTTTCATCTGTGAAGTACCGACATCGGATCGGTATATCACGAATGTGAAACCCGGACCATACCGCGCGGGTCACCACTTCAATTTCAAATGCAAATCCACCTGATTTCACGCAAATAACATCAAACATTTCCAGTGGATAGGCGCGATAGCCGCACAAAGTATCCCCAACAGTCGCCCCACACTGAACACGCACAGCAAGATTTTGAAGGCGACGTCCAATTCGACTCCGAGCCGGGTAATCATCGGATTGATCATTACGGTTACCAATAATAAAGTCATGTTGATGACTTCGCGCCGCTTCTACAAAGTCTTCAATCTGCTCTGGTGCCAGCTGCCCATCCGAGTCTAGCGTAATAGCGTGAGTAAACTCGCTCTCCTGAGCAAACGCAAATGCTGTCTGCAGCGCCGCCGCTTTGCCCTTATTTCGATCATGTGTAATAACAAATCCAAAGCCCTTCCAATCAGCGAGCAAAGCGGGCGTTCGATCTGTCGAACCATCATCAACCACAATGAGTGGCAGCTGGGCTCGCTCTGCACGCTCTACAACATCCATGAGTGTTTGGGCATTGTTATAAGTAGGAATAACAACAACTGGTCGAAAACTTGATTCTGATGGGTCTACAGTCGCCGGAATTGATCGTTTGACTTGGACCATATTCTGAGAGACCTCGTGTTACTCAGCTCCGAATTGTATCATTGACACTTTATTAATAAGCGGTTTTTAACCAAGAATAATATGTTGCGGTGACTTTTCGTCATCTCAATCAATCAAAAACATGCGATGAAATAGTTGCCGCAAAAGCAGACAGCAACGTCGCATTGCTGTCTGCGACTGAGCTGTTTTTTTCTACAAAGAAATAAGCTGTAGAGAACGCTAGTTGCTCGAGTCGTCGCTGCTGGAGCCATCAGCATTGGGGTCCTTGCCACCATTCTTAACGCCCTCAACAAAACGGCTCGGGGCATTGGTGAATTGGGTTCCGACAGTCGAAGCACCCTCTGAAAGATTATCTCTATGCGCTTCTGTACAACCAGTCGTACAAACAAGAAAAGCGCCAGCAGATACACAGATAATTGAGGCAATTGCACGCATAATAAGATTCTCCTTCAAGGACGGTCGAATATGCTGCAGTTCCACCTAGAACGTGCACTTTACCCGTCCGTGTTGAACGTCAGTATGGTGCGCGATTGGGTTGGCGTCAAGCATGACTATTAGGCTCTATACTGGCCCGCAAGGAAAGATAAGACATGCCTTACCCAGCTTCACTCAATCCTAACTCCGAGTCTCATACGGAGATAGCTGGCACACTTGAGTTACCTGGCTCTCGAGCCTTGCGAATTCAAGGCTATGACGTGGCTCGTGGGCTGGCCTTTATTGGCATGGTTCTTGTCAACTTTGAAATTGTTTTCACTGCCGCTGGCGCTCAATCAAGTATTTTCATGGAATTTTTTGCTGGCCGGGCCAGTGCGCTATTTGTGTTGCTCGCTGGTGTCGGCATCAGCCTAATGACGCGTGGAGCGATTCAAAAGGATCCATTGAGCGGGCTAAGAAAAGTTCGCTGGATCTATCTAAAACGAGCCGCTTTTCTTCTCGTGATTGGTTACGCCTGGCAACCTCTTTGGGAAGCCGATATTTTACATTACTACGCTTTTTATATCGGCATTGCGGCGCTGTTCCTGACGGTTGATAGTGTAGCGCTTTGGGTTATGGCCCTTCTGAGTGTCGCCATCTTCGGATTCATCTTTTCATGGATTCCTTACACAGAAGGTTGGAACTTTAAGACTTACTCTCATCCAGACTTTTGGACCTGGGGCGGCCAGCTCAAAAACCTTCTCTACAATGGATGGCATCCATTATTCCCATGGTTGTCATTTGTGTTTGTTGGCTTATGGATTGGTCGGCTCAATGCTCGCCGACTTTCTGTACAGCTGTCTTTAATCGGTAGTGGCATCGCCGCCATAGTGATCGCCTACTTGCTTATGTTGTGGCTACAGCCTTCGGTTACCTTGTTCGATGGTATGGATGGTATTTTTGAGGCCGCATTCTGGGACACAGAGTCAATTCCACCTGGCCCGCTTTACGTTCTATCAGCGACTGGCTCAGCCGTAGCGGTCATCGGTATTTGCCTCCTTGTTGTGCCATGGCTGGGAAGATTGGCGACACCTCTAGTCAGAACCGGGCAAATGGCTCTTACGCTCTATCTCGCTCATGTACTCCTTGGTATCGGCCCATTTGTTGGAAGTAATGAAGAAGCAGCTGCAATGGCCTGGCCAAACCCGAGCATCGTATGGTTTTGGATCAGTTTTTCTATTGGATCAATCATATTCGCTACCCTTTGGCTGCATTGGTTCCGCCGAGGGCCTCTGGAATGGGTCATGAGAAAACTCTGTGGTTGAACTCATCAGGATTAGCAACGTACCATCGTCGCAAGAACTCATAATCAGGGCTTGAAAACCACTTAAGGGAGAGTTAGCTTGGCCCGCAACCCACAAAACGAAATTCTGCTGCTCGAAGACATACATCCTGTAGCTGATGAGATTCTTACTGATGCTGGTCTGCGCATTAGGCGCCAAGCAAGTGCTCTTGATGCTGGTGAACTACAGAAGCTTGCCGCTCAGACTGCTTTCTTGGGAATCCGATCCAAGACAACAATCGATGAATCCGTACTAAAGGCCCTGCCTGATTTACTCGGTATTGCCTGTTTTTGCATAGGCACAAATCAAGTGAATCTAAGAACGGCTGCCCGCAACGGATCTGTTGTTTTTAACGCACCGTTTTCAAACACACGCAGTGTGGCCGAAATGACAATTTCAGAAGTCATTGCATTACATCGGAGGCTCTTCGACCGAAGTGCACGAATCCACTCAGGACATTGGTTTAAGTCGGCTCGTGATGCACACGAAGTGAGAGGTCGAACACTTGGGATTATCGGGTACGGCCATATTGGTTCACAAGTCTCTGTTCTCGCAGAAGCATTGGGCATGAAAGTTGTTTACTACGACGTTGCTTCGAAAATGCCGCTTGGCAATGCTCAGCCCATGGACTCGCTCAAAAAGGTTCTTGCCGTTGCAGATGTCGTGACACTCCATGTACCGGCAACACCTGCAACAGCTACCATGATTGGGAAGAAAGAACTCAGTCAAATGAAACGCGGAGCTATGCTGATCAATAATGCGCGAGGCAGCATTGTTGATATCGTTGCACTCGCGGACGCAATTAAGAATGGTTCTGTGGGAGGTGCTGCTCTTGATGTCTATCCCGAAGAGCCCACAACAAATGATGCACCATTTGACTGCATGTTGGCAGGCCTACCAAACGTCGTGCTTACGCCACACATAGGTGGTAGTACTGAAGAAGCTCAAGAGAGCATTGCACGTGATGTCGCACTCAAGATTGCTCGTTTTTTCAACACTGGCACAACCACCAATGCGGTTAATGTTCCAGAGGTAGAACTACCACTGCGCCGAGAAGACCAGCTTCGGATTCTGCACTTTCACCACAATGTGCCAGGCGTCCTTAGCACCATCAACGGTATTCTGGCAGATCTCAGCGTCAATATTAATGCTGAGTATCTACAAAGTAATGCTGACGTCAGTTATGTCATTCTCGACATAGATGACCATGATGAGTCCATCATCAGCACAAAACTTCAAGAGATACCAGAAACGATCCGCATTCGTTTTCTTCGTTGAGGCTGTATTTTAGATGTCTAGACAGAGAACCCATCATTATCGAGGGTTACTTCACAAACGAGACGATCAATCTCTGTTTCACAAGAGAGTGGGAAGAGCAATCTAAATGCCGTAGATGCAATGGGACTAAATGCGATAGGCTCATTCGGCCCATAGACATCACTGACATGCGAGATCAACTCTGTGAGACTGTTACTCACGTTGATACATGCCAAGTTATCTGCCGCGTAGAGGCCGTACTGCCCTAAGCCGATATAATCGATGACAAAGCCATCTGCTGATTCGAGATCAAACATACCCACCTTTTCGATCTTCAAGTAGTTGGAAGCACACATTGTAGCCATCAACCCTACAATCGCGAGCAATCAATTGATAAAGCTGTTTTACAGGTGCGCAGCATCTGCCTCTTTCCGATAATGAAGCAGATGCCTACACAATAAACCTATGTCAATAGGCGAATAACTTATAAAAACTTAGTGATGTTTTTCTGTTACTCGCGGCCACTCATCAGTCCGGAAGGGTGTCGCTGGAAGTTCACTGCCACCAATAAGATTTGGTTGCGCAGTATCACTCCATGCATAACGAACTGCGATGGGTTGTGTCACTTTGTTCGATGTGACCACCACTGTATTGCCATTAAGCACCGCAATGCCCGGATGAAAGACCATGTCTGGACCTGCGATTGTGAAATCGGACGGGGCTTTTCCATCACTTGTTGAAAGTTGACCAATCGTGTTTTCGAACGCCACCGAAGCCTTCGATCCCTCAAGAGTCAATGAACCAACCTTATAGTTCGGACTCCTAAAAGCAGCGCTCATTCCATAATCATTAGCAAGTGCCCATGCTGCTAATCGCTTCCCAACAGTCGTTTTATCTTGGGGATGAATATCTCCAGGATTGCCAACGTCCATCGTTACAACCATGCCCGTCTTTTTTAATTGCTGTGTCTTGTCCTGCGACTCGCGCAACTCAGCCGTCGCCTCTGGACTGTTGTAGTTGTAGGGTGCTATCTGCACGAAGTAAAAAGGGAAATCACCACTATCAAACTTTGCTCGCCAGTCTCTAATCATCTCTGGAAAGATGATGCCGTACTGCGCAGCGCGGCTGACATTTGACTCCCCCTGGTACCAAATCGCCCCACGAATTCCATAGTTGAGAATTGGATAGATCATTCCGTTGTAGAGATGAGCTGGACGATGATTATCGCCAGGTGGATCCGCATCCGTTCGTTTAAGCAACGGCGTAAGCGCCACGGTTGCCTCAAGGTGTTCCCTACTCATCCAGGCCTCTGCTACCGAACCTCCCCAATTCGTTGAGATCATGCCAACAGGCTCACCAAGAGCTTCATGGATTTCTTTTGCAAACACGTATCCAACGCCAGAGAAGTGAGGCACATTTTTGGGTGTTGAAATACGCCATGATCCGGTCACATCATCTTGTTTCTGAGAGGTGCTTACATGATTCACTTTAAACATTCGAATCCCCGGCACATCACCAGATGCTGATAGCTGCTCCCTTTTTAGAGATTGCCTTACCGGCCATTCCATATTTGATTGACCAGAGCAAATCCAGACCTCACCAATAACAACGTTGTTAACAACTTGTTCATTCTTTCCTGTTACCACAAGCTTCATAGGTTGCCCACCGAAGAGTGAGGGTGTGGCTGGAGTCATTGTGACCGCCCAACAACCATCTCCGTCTGCTCGCGCTGATCGTGAGATGATCTGATTTGGCTTGTTCTTTGGATCGGGGCCTAAGCGAACGATCACCTCTTCGCCGGGCGCTGCCCAACCCCACACATTAGCATCACCCGCTTGTAAAACCATATTGTCGCTGATAATTGCTGGCAGCTTTACATCACCAAAGGTTGCACAAGTACAAATAGCAACGACAAGACTTGTAACGACGAATGTATGCGACCAACTTCGGCCCACTATTTGGCTGATCATTTACAACTCCTCACTAAATGCACTTTCAGACAAACTCACCAAATCCATTGCTCACTCGGGGGCTCTAATTTCATCAACCAGATCTTGCACCTCTTGAGGCGGAGCCTTTGTGATCGAACAAAGACCAATTGCAACAATAAAGTTCAAGATCATACCGATCACACCAATACCTTCTGGCGAAATACCGAAGAGCCAATACTCTTTTGCATCTGGATCAGTATTTATAAACTTAAAGTAAATGATATAACATGCAGTAAACAGAATGCCGACAATCATGCCAGTAATTGCACCTGCTCGGTTCATTCGCTTAACAAAGATACCCATCAGAATTGCTGGGAAGAAAGATGATGCTGCAAGCCCAAATGCGAAGGCAACAACAGCTGCAACATAGTCAGGTGGGTAGATACCAAGAACGCCAGCCACAATGACAGCCCCACCAGCTGCAATTCGAGCTGCCAGCAGTTCATTTTTCTCTGATATCGCCGGACGAATCATGCCTTTAATGAGATCGTGTGACACCGCAGAAGAGATAACTAACAAGAGGCCCGCAGCGGTAGAAAGCGCCGCTGCTAGTCCACCAGCTGCAACAAGCGCTATAACCCAATTCGGCAGATTGGCTATTTCTGGATTCGCCAAAACAATAATGTCTCGGTCAATATAAACCTCGTTGGACGAGCTACTCGGCTCATTATTTACCAAACGCTGGCCATGCTCGCCTCGAAGTGGATCGCCATTTTCTGCTTCAGCAAATGCGGGCTTCTTTCCCTCGAAAACCGTACCTTTTTGATACGTCATTTTTCCATCATTATTTTTATCAACCCAAGTGGTCAGTCCAGAATCTTCCCATCGAGTAAACCACTCTGGACTTTCTACATAGGCTGGCTCACTTTTAAATGTTTCAAGAAGATTTGTTCGTGCAAAGACTGCAATCGCTGGTGCTGTTGTGTAGAGAATTGCAATAAATACAAGCGCCCATCCTGCGCTAATTCGCGCATCACGTACACGCGGCACTGTAAAAAATCGAATAATGACATGTGGAAGGCCTGCGGTACCAAGCATGAGACACGCAGTGATTGCAATAATATCGATCGTTGGCTTGTGGTAGTCCGTATACGATTCAAATCCAAGATCTTTTTGCAGGCCATTGAGCTTGTCCAGAAGCCAAGAACCATCTTCACCTTGACCACCCAATCCGATCTGTGGAATAGCCGTGTTCGCCAGCATCAATGACAGGAAAATTGCTGGCACCATATATGCAAAAATAAGAATGCAGTATTGTGCCACTTGCGTGTAAGTAATACCCCTCATACCACCGAGTACGGCATACACAAATACAATTGCCATACCAATAATGACGCCAAGCTCAATGTCGACCTCAAGAAATCTACTAAAAACAATGCCGACACCACGCATTTGACCCGCGACATAGGTAAAGCTCACAAAGATTGCGCAGACAACAGCAACCTGTCTTGCAAGCTGTGAGTAATAACGATCCGCCATAAAGTCGGGGACTGTATACCGCCCAAACTTCCTTAGATACGGCGCAATAAGCAACGCGAGTAGTACGTAGCCCCCTGTCCATCCCATGAGATAGACCGAGCCATCAGCACCTAAAAAAGAAATCAGACCAGCCATTCCAATAAAGGAAGCCGCGCTCATCCAGTCTGCAGCGGTCGCCATGCCATTTGCTAAAGGATGTACATGCTTACCTGCAACGTAAAACTCACCTGTACTACCAGCACGTGAGCGAATCGCAATAAAAATATAAAGAGCGAACGTCAGCCCAACAATCAAAAAGGTCCAGCCCTGCACACCCATCGCTTAGGACCTCTTTTCATTGCTGTAACGTCGATCAAGATCATTCATAAAAATGACGTATATGAAAATGAGTATCACAAAGACATAAATCGATCCCTGCTGAGCAAACCAAAATCCCAGAGGATAGCCAGAGCCAAAAAGTTTCCATTGATTCAACCAAGGGGCTAACAAAATGCCACAACCAAATGACACAAATGCCCATATGCCAAGCAGGCACAAAATACACACCACATTGGCTCTAAAGTAACGCTTGCGTTTATGGTCCAGATCGGTAGATACGTCTTTGCTCATAGCCACATCCTCAAGCGAGCACGTTTCGCCAAACTGGATATTAATCCTGGCAATGGACCGCTCGTGATTCAATGATCCGCATATTCACCCATGAGTATCCAGGACAAGTCATCCCATCTCGTTTCTAATGATGACCCTCATTTTAGTGACTCTGCCAGCGAGTGGGCGATGCCGAACCGGTTTAAGGTCGTTCTCAGACGCGTAAGCGGCACTTTTAAACCTTCTAAGGCAATGTGGCTGTGTCCCATGGCCTGCTTACGCTCTACCCCATCTAGCCGAGTTGCAGATCAGACTCTGATGGATTGAACGGTAAATAAGTATTGAAAAGACGCCTCAGGTACCTTGTTGGTTCTACCATCTATCAAACAACGATCAACCTGTTCTTTGAGGATGACATGACCCAATACGCACTTCAAAACCGCCCCGCCACACTCGCCCAACTCCATGACTCTGGCTGGAAAAGCCGCAGCGTCAAAGACGAACTCAGAGACAATCTTGTGGCCGCCATGGAGTCTGGTGAACAGCTGTTTCCTGGCATTCTTGGATATGACGATACGGTCATTCCTGAAATATTAAACGGTGTACTTTCGAAGCATGATCTGCTCTTTCTAGGAGAAAAAGGCCAAGCAAAAAGTCGCATCATGCGACTGCTGGTGAACTATCTTGATGATGCTATTCCATATCTTGATATTTCCGGATGCCCCGTTCATGAGGATCCAACTGCACCTATCACGAACGCTGGGCGAAGGTTGCTAGAGACAATGGATCCGGACGATATTCCAATTGCCTGGTGGCCAAAAGCGGATCGGTACGCAGAGCGACTCGCACCCGGAACAAAGTTTGCTGATCTGATTGGTGAAATCGATCCTGCTCAAATCTTATCAGGTGGCGTTCGCTTAAATTCTGAGGAAGCACTGAGCTTTGGTCTCATACCACGCATGCATCGAGGCATCTTTGCAATGAATGAATTGCCAGATCTTGATGACTTGGTTCAAGTAGGGCTGTTCAATATTCTTGAAGAACGTGATGTTCAGATTCGAGGCTACCCAATTAGTTTTGATATTGATGTGGCGGTTCTTTTTAGCGCAAATCCGTCAACATACAATCGATCTGGAAAGGTCATTCCACAGCTCAAGGATCGGATCGGAACAACCATCGTGACCCACTATCCTCGCGAACGGGATCTGGGCATTCAAATCACAACCGATCAAGCAGAAGCAGACGGCCTCTCTGATCTTGATGATCTTTATCCAGTCATGATTCCTCGTTTCATGACCGAAGTTGTTGAGCAAATGTCAATTGTCGCCCGTGCAAGTAAGTGGGTTGATCAAGCATCCGGTGTTTCGGCGCGCTTTAGCATTGCAAACTATAAGACGATGGTCTCAAGCGCCAGACGAAGAGCAATCCTTCTTCCAACTAATGGTGATAGACGACCTGAAGTTCCACGGATCAGTGATTTGGCTCACTTCCATGGATCCGCAATTGGCAAGCTTGAACTCGACATGATGGGTACCCATCAAATGTCAGAGCGACAGGTACTTGATGCCATCCTTGCACAAGCTGTCGGTGAAGTCTTTACCGAATATGTGGATGGATTTGGATTAACCGACATCACTGACACCTTCTCAGAAGGCATACGAATCGAAGTCGGGGACATGCTTCCCAGTGAGCAGTACGCCGAAGCAATGAGTCAGGTACCAGCGGCATGGGAAAAAGCTTTTGAGGTCAATGCCGCTAATGATCCAGCGGTAAGAGCTAGTTGTGTCGAGTTTGTATTAGCTGGACTCTGGGCGACAGATCAGATTAGCAGAGGCGTGCGCCATGGACGTGTCGAATATGAAATCTAATCCAGACCCGCGCCCACAACTTGGTGGTGTCGTCCACAGTTATCTTGGATACGATCCCAAGCATTTTCCTTCTCCTACCAAAGGTAGTGAAGATGGCATCGCCATGGCAGCGATGGACCATCTGATGCAGTTTGGAAATCAAGTGTCTTTAACTGAAGAGGAGCTTGCAGATGCTATCGAGATTGATCCATCTCAAATCTCTGGACTTGGCCCAAGTCTTGAAGCACTGATCGCTCTTTTAGAAGCGCGCAAAGCGCGTATTCTTGAAACCTTTGATCCAATATCAGCTTTTAAAGACTCAATCGAAGCCTACAAATTCTCGGCGCAGTCGATTCAAATGCCGAAAGGAAAACTCGCGAAACAAGTTGATCGTGCTATTACGAAACAGTCCATTCCAGAACTTGAACGAATTTGGTATCGGGCTGAGTATTCTGATCGTGATCTTGCCAACTCAATCATGAAGCTCATCAAAACACTGGGAACTCGACTGACGATCGAACAGATGCTTGCGCGCTATGTTTTTTCTGGTAATGAAACTCTTACAACGAACGAAGCAATTGATGTCTACGAAGAACTTCAAACAATCGATGAGCTGCTCAAGCAACTTGAAGAAGCCAAGAAGAACGCAAGAATTGGGATCATCAACATGGATGCCCTACGGGCTTTTGTCGATGAAGCCGATGTCAATGAGCTTCAGGAAATGCAGTCGACCATTGCTGACATGATAAGAGAGCAGGCTGAACTCGCCGGGCTCGAACGCAATGCTGATGGATATCAGTTGGGTTCAAAAGCCCTAAGAACCATACAAGGTTCGCTCCTCGACGAAATATTCAAATCATTAGATGCCTCGCGTTCCGGTCGACACAGCGGCCCCATTATTGGTGATGGTGTTGTCGAGATGGAACGCACACGCCCATATGAATTTGGAGATTCGGCAGCTCACTTAAATATCGCCAGAACGCTTACCAATGCTGCGATCAGAACCACTTCAAAAAATCTACCCTTTGGGGTTGGCTCTGATGACATCGAAATGCACGTAACCCGCAACAATCCTCGGGCAGCTACGTCTGTCATCATGGATATGTCGGGCTCAATGCGATCTGGAGGGCAGTACATCGCCTGCAAGAAGATGGCGCTCGCACTCGATGGACTGATACGCCGAGAATATCCCGGAGATCATCTTTCGTTGATTGAAATGTACAGTTTCGCGAAGCTTCGACATATATCTGAGATTCCCGAACTGCTACCTAAGCCAGTCACTATTCGCGACCCACTGGTTCGTCTTAAAGTCGACATGTCGAATACTGAAATCAATGAGTTCATGATCCATCCACACTTCACAAATATTCAGGCATCAATGCGACTGGCTCGCACCGTACTTGCCGGCCAAGACACTCCCAATAAACAGATCATGCTCATTACCGATGGTTTACCTACAGCACACTTTGAGGGTGATCACCTATACATGCTGTATCCACCAGACCCACTGACAGAAGAAGCAACCATGCGAGAGGCGAATCGATGTGCAAAGGACGGGATCACAATCAATATCTTCCTCGTGCCCAGCTGGAGCCAAAATTCTGAAGACATCGCTTTTGCGTATCGCTTGGCAGAGACAACTCGTGGACGAGTCTTCTTTACAGCCGGCAATGATCTAGATCGTTTCGTTCTATGGGACTACCTAGAACAAAAAAGACGAATCATTGGATAACTTCGTGTTTGCCTCGTCTCGCTAGAAATTGGCAACAACAGCGTACTTATGGGTCAATGAAAGCAAATGACTTTCTGCTAATTTACATCACCCCAATAGACATCAAGATTTGATAGATCACCTTGAGCAATCGCTTTTGCAAGCGTGCGAGGAAAGACGGGTTCTTCGTTTAGGTTTTCTAGCGGGATCCAATCGACACGAATTTGCTCTTCATCAGGAGCCTCCCCCATTCGAGGCTGATAGTCATCGGGCACATCACAAAGAAAGAGCAGCTCGACGTGATGCCGATCCTGATGCGAATCACCAAACTCATGCTTCGAACCGACGTACTCACGAACAAATCTCAGTGGGCCCACAACCACATGGGTACCAATTTCTTCCATGCACTCACGCTGCAGCGCCTCCTCAAGTGTCTCTCCCCTTTCCTGACCGCCACCAGGAAAGACGAACCAGTTCGCATCGCCAACGCGCTTCTCAATCAAGAGCACTTGTCGATCGCGGATGATGAGCGCCTTAGCGCAGTTTCTAATGTGTTTCATAAGAACCCGCATCCTACTGGAATCTATTCTTTGTTGCGGCATAGATCCCGATCTAGGCCCTCATCCATGTCAAAATCCACATGGGCCGCGGAAGCAGTTATTATAAATGACTCACTTCAGGAGATCACCATGACAACCACCGCAGTTTTGCCCGTCGACCAAGCCATTAACTCACTCATCGAGGCTCATGGACCATCATGTGCCGATCGAATTTCCCAAGGTGTGCAGCGTGTTGCTCGTCCTTGGACCGAAGCTGATGGCAATGATGATGAATTCATTCAGTTTTGCAAAGAGTACTTTGTCAGTGATGTCGACGAACTTACACGTTTACGTGATCGCTTCGAGACATGTCTTGAGCAGGTCGGTGGCCATCTTTACGAGATGCGTCGCTATCTTCGGCGCTGGTCAGATCTCCGGGGTGATGAGTTTGCTGGCGTCGATGACATCATGGCTACTTTTGATCCGGCCCCAGATCTTCCTGAACAGCTTTACAAGCAAAAGCTCGCATTTATTGCATTGCTCAACTTTGACCGACCACATTTAGGCCAGCTTTTAGAAGAAGGTGAGCACTGGACAGATGAGCAGTGGACTGATGCAAGAATATCTTTGGCATTCGGCCCACGGGTACCCGCAGAAATCAACGATCTCGCCCGAAAGGTGCGGCATGAAGCCAGAGCATGGGTGTCTGATTTCCATATTCCAGTTGGTTCAATGGTTGATGCCTCTGGAAAGACCTGGTTCGATGAAGATCGTAAGCTTCTTGCACATTGGCTGATCCGTGAGCAAATTAAAGCTGGATATAACGAAGAAGGCGGTATCGCTCGGCAGCGAGCACTCATGTGGGTCATGGCACGCCACATTGACGGCACCATTCCGACTGCCATTCTTAATGGCGAAGCGAAGGGTTTATGGAATCCTCAGGATAACACTATTGATGGAACACAAGCGACGGAGCTGATGGGGCTGACGCGTTACGATCACCTGATAGAAAACTTTCATGTCGAGCAGAGACTAGACGAATACTACGTCGAACACCCGACAGCAATTGCTCGTAAGTTTGAGCTTGCCCGTGAGATTCCAGAAGATGATGTCGAAGCACTACTTATTGAGCTACTGTCGACACCTGTTCGAAGTGATCTCGCAGCCATCTTGGAGAATCGCCTTGGAAGGCCGCTCGAACCGCATGATATCTACTGTGAACAGCTCACAGACGATCGTGCTGATGACGAAATGAATGCACTTGTGAAGGCACGGTTCGCAGATCACAAGGATTTTGAGTCGCAACTTCCCACACTACTTCGAGAGCTGGGATACAACGATGATGATGCAGACTTTCTTGGTAATCGCGTTCAGGTAGAAATTTGCAAGGGCGCCGGGCATGCGATGCGACCACTACTGACCGAATACAACGCCTGGCTGCGGACAAGTAGTTTAGATGGTGAACTGGGATGGGATGGCTTTTCCACCGCCATGCATGAACTCGGGCATAATCTTGAGCAGCTGATATCAAGCAATTGGGCGCCTCGGCCGGCACTGCGCAACGTCCCTAATACTGCATGTACTGAAGCTTTTGCCTTTTTATATCAATCTCTGGCAAGAAAAGTGATTGGGCTTGAGGCCACTGGCAATGAATTTCTCGCTGATGCCGCGCAAACCATGCTCATGGCTTGTCAAATTGCTGGCCCATCACTGGTCGAGCTCTATCTATGGCGATGGTTATATGCAAATCCAAAGGCGACACCAGAGCAGGCTCGCGCACAGACCATTGCAATTGCTGATGATGTTTGGCGTCAATACTTTGAGAAATACTATGGCCCTGATTCATATGCCATTTTAGCTGCATATCAACATATGATCATGACGCCTCTTTATCTTTGTGACTACACCATTGGTCATATCATCAGCCATCAGGTCCGATCTCACATGCAGGGCAAAGATCTTGCGGCAGAGACCATTCGTATTTGTTCGATCGGTCAAGTGACGCCTGATCTGTGGATGAAGCGTGCTGTAGGATCCCCTATCAGCGTTGCACCACTGATCGAAGACGCACAGCGCGCTATCCCGCACATTTCATAGTAGGAATCGCATCCACCTGCGATATACTTTCTAACTGGGAGATGGATGAGATGTTCGCCTCAGAAGAAAAGTATGTCTTGACTCGATTTGGCTCGATACGATCCTTCGCTTTCGGTCTGCTCCTGATCGCCAGTGGCCCCTTTGTTCTGCCTGCACACGCAGATCCTGAGCATGGCATTGACTTTAACCGAGATGTAAAACCAATCCTTGCCCAGCACTGCTATCTGTGTCATGGTCCTGACCACACGACACGCAAAGGTGAGCTTCGCCTGGATGTGCGAGAGTCTGCCACGACGAAACGACCCGGATTCGGTGCTGCAGCGATAAGGCCAGAAGAGGCAACCAAGAGTCTCTTGATTAGGCTTGTGAAAAGGCAAGACGAGTATCGTATGCCACCAATCGATCGCCCTAGACTAAGCGCACAAGAGATCGCAACTCTTACCGAGTGGATAGACCAAGGCGCCATCTACGATACCCATTGGGCATGGAAAACTCTAAACAAGAACGATACACCTCATGTTGATAACACTTTGTGGCCAACAAATGACGTGGATTCGTGGATTCTAAAAGGGCTTGAGTCGTCTGGGCTAAGTCCCGCACCACCTGCAGACAAAGCAATGCTCATGCGACGCGCGATGTTTGCGGTCATTGGCCTACCACCAACACCACAACAGATCGACTCATTTGTTTCAAATGCAGATCCTAATGCATATAACAGATTGGTCGATGAGCTCCTTGATTCCCCTGCCTATGGCGAGAAATGGTCCCGTCATTGGCTCGACCTGATGCGCTATGCGGAATCCTATGGCCATGAATTTGACTATCCGATTTCATACGCATGGCGCTATCGAGACTATCTGATTCGGACATTGAATGATGACTTGCCATACGACCAAATTGTCCGCGAGCATATTGCCGGTGACTTAGTAAGCGATCCACGTCTGCATCCACAGCGTAGAACCAATGAATCTGTGCTTGCAACAGGCGCTTGGTATTTGGGCCAAGCTGTGCACGCGCCCGTTGACGTACGCCTCGATCAGGCAGAACGATACGATGATCAGATCGACACCATGACCAAAGCATTCTTGGGTGTCACCATTAGTTGTGCTCGTTGCCATGACCACAAGTTCGATCCTTTTTTGACAAAGGATTATTACGCACTGGCTGGATTCCTTCGTAGCTCACGAGAGAACTTGGCTTATCTCGACCCAAATGCCACCATTCAAGAGACCATTCTTGAGATCATGTCAGTACATGATCATGTAAATAGCACCATTGATACGTCTACACAGATCCTGCCTGATACTGATCCAGATGATCAGTCCAACGATATTGTTGACATTGTGATTGCTGACTTCGATACGACTGAACCTAAGTGGTACGAAAGTGGACACGCTTTTGTGGGCAACCCCCATCCCATAGGGCATTGGTCTGGGCGTAGAGAAGGATCTCCACGGGTTGACAGAACCATGGTTGATAGTGGTGTTCTCTCATCGAAGCTCGAAGGGCGTTTCTCGTCACCAACCTTCGAACTCGCCCTGCCATTTGTCAACTATCGTGTTCGTGGAAACGGAGGACAGGTTCGACTGATCATTGATGGATACCGAATGGACATCCATAACCCTCTTCTCTTCGAAGGAGTGTCGCAAAAAGTAAGCGTTCCTGAGGAAGATGGCTGGACAACGATCTCGCAAGATGTCACTCGACATCTTGGCCACCATGCACACATCGAACTCATCGATGACGCTCCAGACGGTTTTTTGGCCGTCGATAGGATTTGGCTCTCAGAGACCAACCCCGCAGACGACCAGAACATGACCACTGCGGCGATTACGTTCACCGAAGATTTTGATGATTCTGAGATCTCGGAGAGCTGGGCAGAGATATCCAAGCTCGTAGAATCACTACCGAGGCCACTGCGGGCGATGACGATGCAAGATGGATCGCCAATGGATGAGTACATTTTTGTACGTGGTGATCATCGTGACAATGGCGGGGCTGCTCCGCGGAGTTTTATACAAGCACTTGGCGGTAAACCTATCAAATCGACTGGGTCAGGCAGATTGGACTTGGCAGATGATATGTTCTCCCATGCATCTCACTTGATCGCACGAGTATACGTTAATCGCGTTTGGCACCATCTTTTCGGACAAGGCTTGGTTAGAACCACGAGCGACTTTGGCGCCATGGGCGAGTCTCCGTCGCATCCAGAGCTTCTTGACGTCCTTGCTATAGACTTCATGAAGGACTGGTCTATCAAGCGTCTGATTCGCAAAATCATGCTCTCGAAGACTTATCAAATGGCTGCCATAGAGCATGATCCGAGAGCACGCGATGTCGATCCTGATAACCGACTTCTACACCACTTCCCGCTGCATCGTCTTGATGCGGAGTCAATTCGCGATGCTGTGCTAGCGATCAGCGGCCAGCTCGATACCACAATGTATGGACCGCCGGTACCCACACATCTCACCTCTTTTATGACGGGCCGTGGTCGTCCGGGGAAGAGTGGACCACTGGATGGTGAAGGACGTCGTAGCATTTACTTAGCGGTGCTACGTAATTTTCTACCCCCATCTATGCTTTCTTTTGATGTGCCAAACGCATGTACATCCGTCGGACGTCGCGGAAATTCCAACGTTCCAGCTCAAGCACTCGCACTTATGAATGGGCCTTTTCTTCGGGAGCAAGCTGACCGCTGGGGCGAGGCCATTGTCAGATCGATGCCTGACAGTCGACAGGACCGTGTCCAGACAATGTACTTGCAGGCCTATGCCCGACCACCGAAAAAACAAGAACTCGACCTCGCTATGTCTTTCGTGGCAGAGGTTGCCACCAATCAAGAGGTCGATCTTGATACCGATCCAGTACCTTGGGCTACACTTGGACATGCTCTACTAAACACAAAGGAATTTCTCTTTATACAGTAGTCAAACTGGAAGAGAATCGTTGTCTATGGCTCACTGCAAACGCTTTCATCATCAAGAGTATTCTCGACGCGCCATGCTTGGCCAGTGTGCTCATGGATTTGGAGCTGTCGCGTTAACGGGACTGCTCTGCGATCAAGCAGTTGCTGATGGGCATCGTGCTCATGCCCCACTACTTACCAATGGATCTTCAGGGGCCAAGAGTGTGATCTTTCTCTATATGGATGGAGGTCCCTCTCAGGTCGATACTTTCGATCCGAAACCTCGGTTGTGGCGAGATCATGGCAAGCCCTTCGCCATGGAGATGGAGCGTACACAATTCAACGACAATGGCACAACTCTTCGCTCTCCCTGGACTTTTCGAAGATACGGTGCATCGGGAATTCCCGTGAGCGATCTCTTTCCTCACGTTGCTGAGTGTGTTGATGACCTTTGTGTTATTCGATCGATGACATCGAACTTCTCAGAACACACCAATGCAAATTATTTCCTTCACACAGGCATGGGTATTGCCGGACGACCAAGTATGGGCGCCTGGGCCAGCTACGGTCTCGGACGAGCAAATGAAAATCTTCCCGCATTCGTGGTACTCAACGGCGGCTTGACGCCTCCAGGTGGACTCGATTGTTTTTCGAGTGGTTTCTTACCCGCGCAACATCAAGCATCGGTCGTGTTAGCTGGCCAAGGTGGATTTCCTAATATTGAACGACTTGAACGAAGTGCGGCAGACCAAAAGCACTCGTTGGACTTCATTCGTCAGCTTGATCAAGACTATCAGGAGAGAATTGGTCGATCCGATCCTCTTGAAGCGGCCATCGCTAATCATGAACTTGCTTTTCGAATGCAATGGTCTGTTCCCGAGCTGATGGCAATTGATGGTGAATCGAAAGCAACCAAATCTCTGTACGGCCTTGATGAAAAGTATGAGCCGACTCGCATCTACGGAAGGCAATGTCTACTCGCCCGCCGTCTTGTAGAACGTGGTGTTCGTTTTGTCGAACTCACCTGTCCTGCACTGGAAGGTGATCGATGGGATCAGCATGACGGGCTCAAAGAGGGGCACGAGAACAATGCACGTGCTGTCGATCAACCGATCGCTGGACTTCTCAAAGACCTAAAGAGCCGCGGCCTCCTTGATCAGACATTGGTGATCTGGGCTGCAGAATTTGGCAGAACGCCTTTCGCACAAGGTGTTGATGGTCGCGATCATAATCCATTCGGCTTTACGATCTGGATGGCCGGTGGTGGTATTCGAGGTGGAATGACCTACGGTTCAACAGATGAGTTTGGCTATAAGGCCATTGATCGACCTGTTGAAATTCATGACCTTCATGCCACGATGCTTCATGCCGTAGGCATTGATCATCGACAACTTACAATGCGGCATGGTGGGCGCGATATGCGCCTGACCGATGTACATGGCCACGTACTTCACGACATCTTTTCTTAAACGCGATTTAAGACTTTGCAGGTGATCTTGAAGCCTTAGGCGAAATCGCTACGCAGCCAACACTCTCAAGTAACTTCTTTGTTTTGAGAATGCCCTCTTTCTCAGAGACTTGCCCGCCCTCATATTCAATCCCAACATATCCGTTATAACCAGCATTGCGGACGATTTTCATCATCCGAGCATAGTCGGTAGTTGTCTCTTGTCCGTCAGCATCAAAAGCTCTTGACTTCGCACTCACTGCTTTTGCATAAGGCATCAACTCTTTGACGCCTTTATATCGATCGTACCAGACGCCTTCTGACATTTGGAAGTTTCCAAAGTCTGGAAGTGTTCCACAATTCGGATTGTTGACTTCACGCATCACCGCTGCTAACCACGACCCATCTGAAGACAGGCCACCATGATTCTCCACGATGACGCTCATTTTTTGAGTGGCACCATATTCTGCTAACTGACGTAAGCCATCAGCTGCTCGATGCATCTGCTCAGTTCGCGTGCCTTGCGAGGCAGCATTAACACGTATCGCATGACATCCAAGGAATTTGGCGGCGTGTATCCACTTGTAATGGTTCTTGACTGCTTGCTTACGTGCGACAGGGTCTGGATTCCCCAGTTGACCTTCTCCATCAACCATAATGAGCAAACTTGTTACGCCATGACTATCAGCCATATCTTTGAGCTTTGCAAGATACCCATCATCTTCCGCCTTACCACGATAAAACGTACTTACATACTCAACTGCGTTCAGGCCATATTCTTGAGCCGTCACCCTTGCAAACTCTAGTGGGTCGAACTCTTTGGCATTAATAGCACGATGCAGTGACCATTGTGCTAATGAAATTGGAAGCGGGGATAGATCTTCCGCTACATCATCTGCATCCCATATCGTCCCCAAGCTAGCCCTACTAACGATGCCAATGGCCGCAGCAGCGCTGCACCATTGAATCGCTGCTCTACGAGTTATACAGGTGTCCTGGGATTGCATAGATCAACTCCTCAAATCAAGGCTTCAGGAATTCATTCTACCCCCATTAAGGGTAAGTTCGACCTGTTGTACAGGAGAAGCTGATACACGGTCTTTAGAAATAATCTGGCCCGTTTTTCGATCAATCTGACCGAACGCCAAAACCCCTGTAGGGCAACTCTGAACACAAGCAGAACAACGCACGCATTCAGGATCCTCCATAGGAAGGCCCTTATTTGCAAAGTTCATCACATCAATACCCTGGTGACAGACCGTTGTGCATACGTTGCAGGAAATACACTTTTTCTTATCTGAAAGAATGCGGAATCGACTAAACCGAGCATAAATATGCATCAGCGCTGCGAGTGGACATGCGAATCGGCACCAGACGCGCCCGGAGAAATGCCAATAAAAGCCAACACCAATAATGCCCGCCCAAAACAGATCAACAAACCATACATAATTAAATACCGGGATACCTTCAAAGACACTGTCGTACACATCTCCTACAAACGATGTGGGCCAGATCCATGAAATGATTCTTGTGATCAAAAGGAACATTGATAGCAGTAGAAAAAACTGACCAATAAGATTGAGTCTATTTGCCACCGGACCATGCGGCATCTTCTGACGCTGCGTGTCACCCAATGTTTCTGCAAGTGCACCACACGAGCAAATCCAACCACAATAGGCGCCTTTACCCCAATAGCGAATGATGATGGGAATAATCACGAATGTCTGCACAAGGCTAATAGCAAGCCAAGTCCACATCGGCTGAGCAGTAAATACATTCCAGAAGAAGAGTGGCCACGCAAGTATTAAACCAAACGCCCGCCAGTACTCTCGGCCTTGGCCATAATCAGCCAAGGGAAACAACGCATCTGCGATTGGGCGGGTGAAAGCCAAATCGAAAAAACCATTATGACCAAGCCAAGGCAATAATAAATATGGAAGCAAGAACAGTGGGACAACCTGAAACGCCATCAATGACAAAGTTTGCCGTGTGATATAAGGCGTCTTTCGTCTACGAATTCGGCGGATTCCAAATATGACAACAATCGAGCTGTATGCAAGCGAGTAATAAAAGCCAGGCTCACCTAAGGAAATCCCCAGCGTTCCGATGAGATTTTTTGGATCCGCAAAAATGGGTCCCAACACGACCCACCAGGCAGAAACATTAAAAGGAAAAAGCCCTTGAGACGCGAATGTCTCATAGACCGGGAAGAAGACCCCATTCTTTTTCCAGTGGTAAATGAAAATCACCACAAGCAGAATGCACACAAATGAAACTATTCGAGCTGTTGTCCAGTCACCGAGAATTTTAATACCACTGCGACGAAGGAACCCCAGTGGCGCTTTTCTTCCAATCATTGCAAAGACGGCATCATTTGGAATACGCGTCTCACCTTGACGTGTTTTAAGTGACACCTCATCTGCTTCTATTGTTTTGACTTGGCTTTCTAGTAATAGATCAAGAGATCCATGTTTTTGGCCCTGCCCTAGGTAACTATCCTCATGGCTTTGGGTTTTTTTACTGCTGCTGGAACTCATGCGCTCAACTGCGGCAATGTTTTCTACTTTCGGTCGGCTTAACTGATCGCCTCGATAAGAAAGAGTAACGTGCGCTCCGCACTCAGCCAGCGCTACTGCCGATTCTGCGGCGCTATCCCCACCACCTACAACTAAAACATGCTTGCCATCATATGCCAATGGGTCATGGAGTTGGTTTGAGACCTTATCTAGATCTTCGCCTTCAACATTAAGCTGTCGGTAATCTCCTGTTCGCCCAATGGCAACAATAACAAATCTACTTCGTAAAACCTGACCGTCTTCTAAGTGTGAATTAAGTAGACGTTTTGATTTTTTTATTTCAACAACGCGACCTTTTATTGACTCTACATTGTGCTCACGTTGGAAATCATCGAGCTCTGCAATGAGCTTTTCTTTTGTGTCTGCCGCCTGATCAAACTGAAGAACACCCTCCGGAACCATCTGAGTCGGGTAGGTGTAGATTGGCTTGCCCTTTGGCATATTAATAAGCGTACTCAGGGTTGATGCTGATTCCACCATGACCGCTTGCAGTCCCAAGCGTTTGGCTTCCGCCATAGCCGCGACACCCGCAACACCTCCACCAATCACCGTAATGTCGGCGACATCATCTTGATTCACTTGCGCCGGAGATTTTTCTTTTTGCGATGCAATAGACTGTACTGCCCGCGCTGCTGAATCTGCGGCAAACTTAAGAAGCGGTATGCCCGCAAGATCGCCGACAATAAAGAGTCCCGGTACATTTGTCTGCCCGTTGGGGCCGATCTCAGGCTGTCGCTCAACGCCACCTGCTGGCCAGCGCGTATGAAGCCATCGGATGTACTTGTGAACCGGATTCATGAGGCCTTGTTCCAACTCTTAATGCATCGACATGAACGGCAGTCGATTGACAGCAACGATGGCAAGATCATCGGCTGAGAAGTCGGCCGATCATCAAGACAAGGTGAATTGAGTTTTAGTATACGCAACGATTTAATGGGACTATTACCATCCATCGATTCCTTGCATAAAGTGCCCTGTGACGCATATTGTGCCAGTCTAGGCTGCTGCGAGTCGCAGTCATACGCGAGTCCGACCCATGCCTATTTAAGAGCTACAACACGCACGCGGGAACATCGCTGACGTTTCAGTTTCCGTAAGGACGACCATCGGCAGTGCCAACGACTGTGGTCGCCATCGGTTTACTCTTCTCAACGTCCATTCCGGGGCTGAACACTGCCTGTCGATAGACGCCGCCCGAATAGTCCATGATATCGGTCCATCCATTAGCCCACTCTATGACTGCCTTGCCATTACTGAGACGCCATGTGCCAGAGATCTCTTTTCCGAAAGTCTTAATGGCCAGGCCGCTGGAGA
The DNA here is from genome assembly GCA_029268515.1 of Phycisphaerales bacterium. Taxonomy (NCBI): domain Bacteria; kingdom Pseudomonadati; phylum Planctomycetota; class Phycisphaerae; order Phycisphaerales; species Phycisphaerales bacterium. The sequence goes on from JAQWNP010000006.1 coordinate 105,249, forward strand.
TCAGCGCTATGTAGTAAGGTTCTTTTGTATCTGGTGCTACGGATCTAAAAATACCTACATATCGCCGTGCCGGTCCTACTAACGGAATTGCCATACAGAAATTCGATGGTGGCTGAGTGATGAGGCGTCCAGGACGATAGGCCAGCTTGACTAAAAAACCATTTTCAAGTTGAGCCAAGAGCGTCATCCAACCACTCTCGTACATCGTGAAAACACCGTCTTCTGAATATTTCCAACGCCCTCGATCACCATACGCACCTGAAACACCACGCGCCCAACTTGAGATCGCAGTGCCATCTTCTCGAAAGATAATATTGAAGGTGTTGTTTGCCTCGTCGGTCACAATCCATGTTCCCTCAACAGGCAATTTTTCTATACTTCTATAGGGACGTTGGTACTCGAATGTCTTACGTACACATCCTGACAAACAGCAGATGAGGCTGACCAGCAGAATTGAACTAACAACGCGACTTCGCATAAATGCTCCTCTTCCTGGGCATCATGCCCTGACAATTGAAGATACCAATGATGGTACCAGCCAAGCTGCTGCTGGTGGGCCTCTGGGGTGCCAACCCTGCCCCTGGAGCACCGATCCTCTGGCTATCGATTCATAGAGGGCCTAGCGGTATCATGGAAGATCTGCACAGGAGCGAATCAAATGACCATCCAAGCTATTACATCTGAGGAAATGACCGCCAGACGAGCTGCTGTGATGACTGCCCTGGACGGGTCAGTCGCAGTCGTTTTTGCCTCAGATCCGTCTGCGGCGCACGCGGGTGGCTTCCGCCCCCACCCACACTTTGAATACCTCACCGGCATCATCGATGAACCCGGCGCCCTACTCATCCTTGATCCGGGCAGTCTAGATCCCCGGCGGCGCGTGATGCTCTTCCTTCAGCCACGGAATCCTGAGGCTGAACACTGGGATGGATACCGCGACCCGATCAATGCGGCCATGCGCACTGCGACGGGTATTGATGCGATCTACCGTTTAGGGAGCTTCCCCACGTTCCTCAACCAGGCTGTCCGCCGATCAAAGTCACTGGCCTGCCTTCACCCCTTTGCACTACATACCCAACCCCCGTCACCTGACCTGGCGCTTTTTAACGAGGTCTGCCAGCGCATTTGTGGAACGCAAATTGTCGATCGAACGGAAGTGCTCGCCAACCTTCGCGCCACGAAGTCTGAATCTGAAATTGCAATTATTCAGCAAGCAGTTGATATCACAGCGACGGGTTACGACGCTGTCATGCGTTCTGTGAAACCTGGCATGAACGAGTCGGATGTTCAGACTTGCATTGAGCATGCCTATTTGGTTAATGGTGGCCAGGGCCCTGCCTACGACTCTATTGTCGGCGCCGGCATTAACTCAACAGTGCTTCATTACATCGCAAACAACCAACCGATTGCTGATGGTGATCTCATCTGTATCGATTCTGGAACAAGACTTGGCTCTTGTAATGGCGGCTATGCGGCAGACATCACGCGCACCATCCCCGCCAATGGAAAATTCACTGATCGACAACGAGAAATCTATGAAATCGTGCTTGAAGCCGAGTTAGCTGCCATCGCAATTGCCCGCGCCGGCGTCACCTTTACTGAACTCAACCAAGCGGCGCGTGGTGTGATCGAGAAAGCCGGCTACGGCAACTACCTCGTTCACGGCATCGGTCATCATCTTGGTCTGGAAGTCCATGACATTACGCCCGAGGGTCCACTCAAGGCTGGCGCCATCATCACCATCGAGCCAGGGATCTATCTCCCTGATGAAAAGATCGGCATTCGAATCGAAGATGACATTCTCATCACCGACAGTGGTTCTAAGAATCTCTCGGAAGCGATTCCTAAATCGATTGATGACATCGAGCGCCTCATGGCTGATCGGTAATTTACGATTCTGTTGCAAATCGATCGACGTCGACTGGGACGTGAAAATGGCTCAGCGATCAACGCGCGGATCCCAGAAGTCGAAACGAATCGTGGCGAGTTTTTCGAAATCCGCCTTTGGCAACGTCACGTAAGCGCGAATCAGAATCGTGTCAGTAGTGAATTGATCTAAATTAAAACGAGGCGTGATCACAATTGGGTTCTTACCCGTGTCCGTGTCAGAAAACTGGTATCCCGCAAAGCTTCCCAGGATCCATGTACTTACAGTACCCCCCGATGGTCGGCCGAATGGCTCGCTAAAAGGGATCGGATCCTTGTTACCCTTAGGGTACCGTTCATCACCCCACAGTGTACGTTTAAATAGCGAGACCTCGTCTTGCGTGAGTACATTGCCTGAAGAAGATTCAAGCACAACCCGTAAATGGGGAAGTGAGTTGCGTTGGAAGTAAGGGTCTGGGTTGTTTGAATTCGACTGCCACTTAACGAAAGGTTCGATGAGATCAGCATTGAGCACGAAGGCATCAAATCCTTCGTGCATACCATACTTGTCGCGTGACCGGCTAAGAAACACCACAAACTGCTGTGGGTTGGGTTGTTCTAACTGGACCTGTAGTGCACCTTGCTTGGCTCCAAGTTGGCTAGAACGCGTTGACCACCTTCGCTCTATCGTGGGGTATGCTGTGAACGCCTGTCTTTTTTCTTCTACGTAAGCTTTGTCGTTGCTCCCTGAGTTAACCTCAGCTGGCAGTGACTTGAGAGCAACCGCACGCAATACCTTCTCCAGATTCGGATAGACCTTCTCGTAGTATGTTTCAAGGTCGTAGTAGATCTGGATGTTGAGTGCGATCAAGACGTTGTCCCCGACCATCTTGATGTCGTCTTTAGGTGGCCTACCATCCTTGATTCGCTTGCCGTTACGATCAACCAGACGGGCGACTAACAACCGAGGCGCGAGGCCTTTAAAGAGTCGGTCAAGTGTCTCCGCCTGCAACTGAACATTGTCTTGATTTGCAGCAAGTTCGGCAGCCAACGATTCACCATCGATGTTCACTGCACTTAAGGCCGCGTCCTGAATCCGGCCGACAATCTGTGCTGGAACGATCGTTACTTCACATTCGACAACGATTTCGTCGCCTTCAAAGCGCTGATCGATCACCTTACTGGTCACACTCTCGGCATTGGAGAATGCTGTGATCGTCTCATTGACGACTTCTTCGTTCTCAATGACGGTATCTGCCTCGATATACTCTCCAACCACTTCACGCAGCGCGTTCATAATCGCATCTTTTCGCGCTTCGCCGATAGACCCGCCGCGACCGGTGGCATTGATTGTGATCGGCTCCACTTCTTGAGCGACGCTCGATGGACTCACACCTGTTATTGATAGAACGATGATCAATGCTGAGAGTAGATATGTTGCGTTGCACTTCATGCCATCTTCTCCTTCAGCTCACACTTTGCCATAGGTTTTCCCTCAAATGCGCCGCCGGGCTTTGGTGGTTTTTCACGTTCGACAAACGGTGGAAGTCCCCATGGAACATAAGTCCCGCCATACACCCCACCAGGTTCTGGCGTTTGATCCTCCGCGCGAATAGCTACTGCCGCGACCGAAAACAGTGTTATGAGCAATGTGACTGAAGCCAACAAGTTGGGATGAAACATTATTTAACCTCCGTCTGATATGATGAAAGCCTCGGTTTGTGAACACGCCTGCGTTTTAGAAACAGAGGTTACTTCAGATGCTACCAGCTGAGAGAACCGTATTGACCGTGCTCGCTGTAATTTTTGCACTGACCGCAACACTGACAGCGCAAACGAAGCCAGAACTTGCGATGACGCTTCTTGAGCAGGCAAATCTCCAAGACGAGATCGCCGGTGCTGGTATCGTTGAGTGGGATGGCAAGATGGCGCTGATTGCCGTAGGCGAAGGTATTCCGGCGAAAGATGCCACAACTGGTCCAGTGAGAGAACGTACCGCGAAGTTAGCTGCATTCACCGTCGCCAAAGGTGAGCTCATTAAGTATCTCAAAGGCATGGACATTACAGCCAGAACCGAGGTCGTTCGCCGCGTCATTACAACTGATACCAATGAAGGCTCATTGGCCGACCTGGAAGTAACCACAACTGAGTCATTTAACAGCCTTGCTGTAGGAGCACTTCGCGCTGCCATTCCGATCTCTTCAACCTACAACACCAATGAAGAAGTTGCGCGAACTGTTATTCTCTCGATACCTGAAGATGCCCGAGGATTTGATCGTTTGGGACCAGGTGTACGTATTGCAAACTCAACTGAGCAAGCGATGGATGAACTTGAGCAAGAAGCCATTTCTGGTTCAATACCTCCTTCCGGTGCAACTGTTCTCGTGATACGGGGGGATACGCCAGATGAGACATGGATACTTGCTTGGGGTTCTGAACCATCTAGTGGGTCAATTCGTGTCGCTGGAACAAAAGCCAGGCTTCGTGCAGGCCGAGCACTACGTGCATTTGCTAGCGGTGAAGAACTTGAGGCGAGAGACTCGTTCTCTTCTGAGTTTGCAAAGCTGATCAAGCAGGGTGCGGATGCAACATCGGAGTTTGAAGCCGGGTCTGAATCACAAATGCTCTATGAGCGCACTCAACGAAGCGCCATCGTAAAGACAAAATCTTCTGGTGTGCAAAGAACGCTTCGACAAGCACGGCGCGTTGGCGATTGGGTGATCGTCTTTACCGGTTTTCAATATCAACTAGCAGCGCCGGGATCAGGTCCCCCTCCTGCAAACTGGGATGGAATTTCCAGATCATTTGAATCTGCCTTTGAAAAAGCAAAGACATGGTCACTTTCGGATCTAGATCCACCAGCAATCGGAACGAGCCATGCATTCGGTACACGAGCTGCTGGACCATGGGGCATTGGAGTTGCTGTTGCGCCAATACCAGAGGAAGAGCGTGTTAAGGCCGAATTAGCTGATTCACTGACCCTGCTCGCACGCGCTGCTGCCATAAGAGGTCTGGCGATTGCTTTGGGTCATGAAAATCGCGAAACTGTTGAAGCTAATATCATTGGTCAATTTAAAACACAGGTCTATGAAGATCATGGACGACTGCGTGTTTTTTGCTTGATATCAAATGATCAAGTTCAGGATATTAAAACTTCGGGTGCGAAGATCAATACAGAATAACGTGCACTCTACAGCACAACTATGAGGATCATGAAATGAAAAAATTACTTACCAGTTTGATAGCGCCAGTGTTCCTGTCAACCAGTATCTGTCTGGCCCAAGATCTTGCTGACTTCGGCATCCCTGCTGCCTCTGACAATCCGGCTCAGGAGCGGACCGTCAAAGATCCTGCCGCGGTAACCACCACTGAAAACAGCGAACTCGACGAAAAGGTCATCAGCGCAGCAACGACTCAAGATGCTGTGAACGCTGCCCAACAAGAGCTGATCGATAGTGGCGATGAGGCCCGGTTCATTAGCACTGGAAGTGGCCTGGGAACTGTTGCTGTTGGATATGGAAGCTACAACTTCGATGTTTCGAATGTCAATCTCAAGCTAATTGAACAACGAGCAGCATATCTTGAAGCAACACTTGAAGCCCGCACGAGTATGGCTGAGTTTTTGAGAGGGCTTTCGTTGGAAGGTAAACAAGAACTCGTCAAACAGTTCGACATGGTTGATGGTGGCGAGGAATCTTTAGCAAATATGTCTTCGATTTCCTCTGAGTCAATCAACGAACGTGTCAACGGTATGCTGCGCGGCGTCGTAATCTACGACGTCCAAGATGATCCGCAGGAAGGTACTGTGTGTGTGACCGTCGTTACGACACCGAAAACACAGGGTGCGATTCAGGCGACTGGAAACAACACCATGATCGCTGAGAATATTGCTGACGGTCTCCAGGCAATATTTACAGAGGTAAAGGCTGGCCTTGTACCGCCAGATGGCGGCCGTGTCGTTACCGTACCCAGCTCAGGCCAGATTGCTTGGGTCGGGTTCGGCAGTGAGATCAACCGAACCAATCGTAACAAGACCTTACAGCGCGAACTCAAGCGAGAAGCTGTCGACACTGCAAAAATGCGTGCGCGCCGTTCGCTGCTCGCAGTTATTAATGGTGAAAACGTCAGCAAGGACTCCCAGCTCAACCAGGAACTTGAGAAACAGATCACCCAGTTCGATCGAATTCCCGGGGTTGAAGGAGAAGCGGGCATCGAACGCAAGGAAGAAGACGCAGTTTCTGCCTTCGCTCAACAGGTTAAAACACGTGCGTTCGGATCGACCACTACGGGTACGCTCCCTCCAGGCGTAAGTGTCAAAAGCTACCAAAGCAAGGATGGCTCATGGAGCTACGCTGTCGCCATCTATACAGCGCAAGCAACCGACGCTGCTAAGAGCCTGGCACAAGTGATGGACGCCAACTCACCATTGGGTTCTGTCAGTCAGACACGTGGTTTCGAAACCAATCCGGATGGTTCTTTCAAGCGAGGTCCTGATGGTAATTTGATACCAAAGTCGATTGGTTCAGGTCGTGTCACCAAGGATGAAGACCTCTAAGCTACAAACTTCAATTCCTGGCATTCCCGTCATGATGATCGAAAGCGAGTGCTATTACCGATGTCCCACGCTCACCATGTAATACAACGACGAACCCGGACGAGCATCATGGCACTGCTCGTGATGTTGATATGGCCAACCATGGCGTTACCGTCGATGGCAGCTTCGTTCGCGCAGGATGACTCCAAGTGGATCGAGGTCGAAGCTGAGGGGCGCGGTGCCACAGCCAAGGAAGCACGCAAGGCGGCCATGCTTGCGGCACTGCGCAAGATTGCTGGCGAGTTCCTCGTGCAGAACACTGTCATGGAAAATGACCAGATCACCGATGACGAGCTGCTGACATTCACCACTCAGAAGGCCTTTGAAAGTGAAGATCTAGAAGGCTTTCCCACCATTGAGGGTGATGGCACCTGGTACGTAAAGATGAAGATCCGAGTCATCGCCCGTGATTTCAAGCAAATGATCGATCGCTTTAGACCAACGACGGTTACCGGCAAACAGACCGTCGAGGCCGAAGGGATCGGCAAATCCGCGGTCGAAGCTGAACGAAATGCCATTGCCAATGGCATTCGCCAGATCATCGGCGAGCATATTGACTCTGAGATCGTGATTAACGACGAGCGTGTGGTGAAGGATCTGATCAAGAGCTACACCACCAGCAAGAACGTCACCAGCGAGCGCATCGGAAACTTTCGGGTTGTAGGAGATGAAGTCGCAGTCACCATGCGGGTGACTGCGGAGCTGGAGCCCTTGTATGCAATGTTCCGCGAGCGCTCAACCAGTGCAACGGTGATTGATGGAGATGTCTTAGCTGCCGAGTTAGACCTGGCTCGTGACAACATCGTGGCACAAAGAAAGATCCTCGAAAATTTGCTTCTTGATCTTCCAACGCGACTGCTCATCGCAAGGCTAGTTGACCGCGATGGCAAACCAATACTCGATGGGCGTCCCACTAAGAAAGATATGAGACCGATCGTGGGATCGGATCAAATAGCAATAGCCGTGAATATTGAGTGCTACTTTGATCTAGAAACCTTCTACACAAAAGTCGCACCTGCATTGAGTCGAGCACTCCATGCGATGTCAGAGTCTCATAAAGAAAATGTTTATCGCGTCTCTAAGGAAGACGATCCAAATCAACCAAGCAGAACCTTGTTTACAGATGAACCGACTGTACCACTGGATTTTTCTGTGATGCCTTGGAAAGCCGAATTTTCGCCAGACTTATTTGAAGTCGTGCTCGCTCGGACGCGCAATGAAGATGGCTCTTTGGTTGTTTTCGACCGCTTTCTATTATCGACCGAGCTGTTGCTTGGGTTCACGAATGTCTGTCAACTGCAAGCACAGAAGGATTGGACTGATTCTGGTAAGTGGAGTCGCCTTGACATAGCGGTTTCTGTTGATTTTCTTGATGCAGATGGATTACTTATTCAATCCCAAACGCAATTTGCTAGCAGCACCTTCTGGCAGCCCTCTCAAAGGACCAATACCTGGGGCATAGACCTTCCAATTGATATTGGTAGCCGCTCTTCGCGCGAGTCATTCAATCTCCTAAGTCGTCTAAGTGGTGGTGATAAATACCGATTGATCATTCTTCCTGGTTTCACTCGCTTTCTAAATCTTGGAATCTTGGATAATCCTTCTTGGTTCTCTGACACCACCGTTTCCAGGTTTGAATTACGAATGAATGAATCGGATCTGGAAAGACTTGATCGTATTGAACTACATGGCCAGCTTGTTGAAATCGGCTACAGGAGACATGGGTCATCGGGGATCAAGAACATTGTGAATCCAGATATAGAGTCAAGGGCGCTTGGCTGGAAAGACGCCCAAGGCAACCCCATCGAGCCGGGGGGCGCCTTTGGGAGATCAAATCGATCAAGTAGAACCCGGGCCAATCGAGGATCTTCATCAAGCGCAAGTGGCCAGGCTCCGACCACCAACCAGGAATCACCGCGGCAAGCAGAGTTGAAACAGTTCGATGGACTGGTCTACAAGCTTGGTAACTATGCCATGAATGGCATCTGCGACAAGGCCCGTTCGACCGCAGATGAACTTCTCTCGATGGATCAAGAGCTTATGAACGAAGATAAGCTGTGGCTCGGCATCACCAAAACTGGCCGCTGCCCCAGGGCGCAAAAGGAACTTCTCGAAAAGCTAATTGAGCTCTACCCAGATCGTCCTCGCACCAACACTGCCAAGAAAATGCTCAAGAAGCTTTAACGCCCAACAACCAAGAGCGACACCCTCTTCATCGAGCGCCTCATGGCTGATCGGTAATTTACGATTCTGTTGCAAATCGATCGACGTCGACTGGGACGTGAAGGTCACGATGCAGCAGCATGAGCGATGTATCAATACAACTCACATCAATACTAAGTAGCTTCGACGCTGCAAAACGATAACCCGCTAGTTGTGGTGCATAGCGGTGCACCAGAAGATCAACTGCCTCTGGATTCTCTTCGTCAATGAAGTCTGTCTTATAGTCAATGACATGCGCAGAAACAATCTGCTCTCCCTCACGCCCAACAATTAAACGATCAATAATACCACTCAATTGGTTTTCGAGCCGAATTGTGCGATGAGCAAAGTTTGTACCCGCTGGCACCTTAACCGCAAACGGTTGCTCATTGCGCACCAGGCTTGTTGCCTTCGACTGTCCAGATGGCATTGCCAACAGCGCCTGCAGCTTGGGTTGACGCAACATCTCAAGAAACTCATTGGCCCACTTGTTCAGTAGCCCCGGCTCGATATGGTGATCATCTAATCGTGCTAACAACTGCGATTGGGTTGGCGCGGTCTCAAACCACTCAATATCACTTAACCATTCATGCATCGCTGTACCACGGTCAAGTGTTGCTGACCGTCGTGGCTGAAGCACCTGATTGCCTTGTACAACGGTGCTGCCCTCAAGTTCTGATGGACTGACGCTGGCCAGTCCACGGCGATATTGGGCTGTTTCTGAAAGGCGTACCCGAGCAGTCTGCACTGGATGTCCGCTCACATCAGGCTCTTTTTGCTCTTGCAAACGACCACCAATATTTTCAGCTGTTGCCTGCCCTGCCATCATGATCTTTTCGACGGGCATAGGGTGCTGATAAACCACTGAATCTGCGGGCGCGTGAACATCACCTGTGAGTGCACAAAGCAGAACATCTGCATTGGTACTTCCGGCTTTCTTCTTGCTGAGCTTGGTTGGCTCTAGCACGATGTGTAATTCATATCTTGATCTTGTCATGGCCACATAGAGCACACATAAGGCATCGCTAATCGCATGCCCATAGGTACTGGCATACATCTCATTGAGTGTCTCATCAATTGGACAAAGTTCTCGAGAAAGACCTATCGACACTCGCGTTGGCGCTGCTAATGGGTCATCATTCTCCGTCATCAGTGATGCTCGGCGAACCAATGCACTATCAAGATCTGGAAGAATCACGATATCAAACTGAAGCCCCTTCGAAGCATGAATAGTCATTGCCTGAACATGAGCGGTACGGGGATTGCTTATTTTTGTTTTCTCAATGTGACGAACCACATCGCTTGGTCGCATACCTGGCTCAAAGATATCATCTGTAAGAAAGCGTATTAACTGACTCATTCGCAACTGATCGTGTCCATCGAGATATGGCACCATTGATTCTGACCACATTCGAACTGACTGCGCATACCCTTCTTCAGCGAGTGTCGATCGTGCTTTTGCAATCCAACCAGAAAGCGCCTGCTCCTCATCTGCTACATCGCCAATCACTTCTTTGTGCAATGGTGAATTCAGTACGTGGAAACGCGCTGTGGTCGAACCTGGCTGATCAATCATGCTCAGCAGCGATGTAACAAGTGTCACGGCCACCGAGTCGGTTAAAGGATTGCCGCCCCGCTCACTTGCTGCAATGGGCTGATCTCCAGTCCATAGATCATCGATAAACGAAGCAATTTCGCCCTTGGAATTACTTCGAAAGAGCACACCAATTGTTGCTGATGGCGCCGCTTTTACTGCTTGGCGTACAAGATCTGCCGCTTTTTCTGCTGTTGTTTGCTCTTGGGCAGATGTCACCAACTGAACCAAACCACGCTGATCGCGAAGTGAAGGCGCACTTGTATGTTGCGAGAAATGCTGCTCTTGCCATTTCTTGGCTGCTGCTATTGCAGCATCAACACTCGCGAGCGCTGGATTACGTGCAATATCTTCGAACACTTGGTTCACAACATCAAGTACGACTGGACAGGATCGATAACTAATGTCCATCGATTCCACCGCGTCAGCAAGTGCGGGCAACTCATCTGGAAGTACCTCTAGTAATTCAGAACGCCCACCGCGAAACGAGTACAAGCTCTGCTTCGGATCACCGACACACATAAAGCTTCGATCCGATCCCTGACTTGATGCTGCGACTTCTCTTGCTAAAGGACGCAGCACCAACCACTGCTGCAGTGATGTATCTTGGAACTCATCAATCAGAAGATGATCAATAGCGCCATCTAGTTTGAAATACATCGCCTCGAGTCGCCCTAAGACGTTCGCCACCCGTAAACGAAAGGTAATGTCGTCAAATCCATAGCAAGGATTCGTTAACCGAAGCGCCGCCAGTTGCAGCGCATATCGCTCGGTGAGTTGACGATACTGATGTGTTGATGATGCCGTTTCTAAAAGAATCGTCTGCCCTGCATGCTCTATGAGCGGTGCATAGAGATCAATAATCTCATCGGTAATCAGATTGTTCTTTGAACTATACGTCGGTTCCCCATTAAACACTTTTGTTGCCACGCCCGCTTTTAGAAAAGCACGCCAATCTTGTGATTTCGCTTTTTCGGCGTCTTTAAGTCGAGCCTTGTCGAACGAAGCGGTGCCATGAAACGGTGTTCTTTCAAGCGCTGCAATAGCATCTTGCAGCTGACTGCTGGTGAGCAACCGAGGTCTTGGAAACCAAGTCCACGCCTCCCGATCTGTTTCACGCACCAATCCATACGCTTCTTTCACAACTTCGACGATTGCCTTCGTTAAATCAGAACGATTAGCTCGCCGGTGAAGTTCAAAGAGCATGGTCTTGATATCACTGAGATGCTCTGCATCCCATAAACTTGCTACAGCTCGCTCTGTCAGTTCTTCTAACTCGACTTCATTTGCAATCGACCAATCGAGTGGCATATCAAGATCAAATGAAAAGGCTTGCGCCAATTGAATAAAAAAGCTATCCAGCGTTGACACACGTATACGACCAAGCCTTGCCAAGAGATCGAGCAATACCTGCTCTAAGTGCTTTTGGGTTATATGGTCTGGTAGATCTGACTTGAGAGATTCAAAAGCCTTCTTATCAAGCACTGCTTCTGCCAAGGTCTGCAACAGCCGATCGCGAATCTCTCCTGCTGCTGCGCGTGTAAATGTCATTGCGCAGATTCGCTCGGGATGCTGGGCTAAATCTCCAGTGCAAAGCAGTCGCACAAAGTGGCGCGTCAAACGATACGTTTTTCCGGTACCTGCCGAAGCCCGAATAATGCGATGCGGAGATGCCATTAATGAGCTCATGCCATGTCTCCAATTGGACTGGCATTAAGAACTGCATCCTGACAAATAGCCGAAAATTCACTTGTGTATGGCGGTGCAGGCTCTGTCGGAGGCCAAAAGATGCCCTGATGAATGTCCTTGGCAATCCGAACCGCAACTAAATCTGCTTCACTGAGTGCTTGCTCATCCCATTGTGCGACTACAAAACCAGATTTGTCTGGATCTGGCGGCAGCATTGCGTATCCCAACTCAAGCGTTTTCCAATTCACATCCAAGCGATGAGCTAAATGGCGGTACAACGGAAGCTGAAGATCAATCCATTGTTTTGCGTTCGCTAAACCACGACGATGAGCCGCCTCCGGCAATGTACTGCCGGTCTTGTAGTCAAAGATGCCAAGCGCACCTGTTGCTTCGTGATAGTCAATGCGATCAATTCGACCGTGGATATGGACCACATCACTACCAACTTCCATTGCTACTGGATGGTCTCGGCCACTGACCCGAAATTCTGCGTGTAGAATTCGCCAGCCCGCTTGAAATCGATCAACTTGTTTCTGCGCAAATGTGTGCAAACGTGATCGTGCTTGCTCTATCTGAACGTAAATTGAAGCTTGGGCATGATCACCAAACATATTTATGGCACGTTCGTCGAGCAGCTTATTAAATGCGTCAATAACGAGTTCGGTGTTGTCAAGATCACGCAGCTTGGTATCTGTTCCATAATCTTGTAGCACACCGTGTACTAATGACCCAAAGGAAGCAGCATTCATTTCCTGATCAGAATCGTCTAATTGCTGAATCCCTTGGACATACTGCAACCAATACCGATAAGGACACGCCATATATTTTCGAAATGCGGTCACACTGATACTTTTTTTAGACTGCGGATTACCTTTTGGTTGAACGCGCTCTATACCCGCTCCCACTGACCCCGCAAACGAAGGATGCAGTGCGACACCCTGGGCTAAATGGTCCTTGCCTGCTCCAGTAAGCCAACCAACCCGCCTGGCTGCAAATTTGGCGTCTGAAGTTTGAAACAGAAACCGACTTGGCGAAAGTGGATCGCCATTGGCTGCTCGCCTGGGCACCACAAAACGAACACTTGCTCCGTCTTTTCGAGATTGCAAGAGCGCCTGTATTGCATGCGCATCTCTTGCAGCTCGGCTGGCATTGTGCTCCAGACCAAGAGCGCCTCGAAGTGTATCGGGCAAAAACGGATGAGCCGCTTCGGACCGTGGCACACTTCCTTCATTAAGACCAACAAGTATCAGAGCGGGCGCCTCATCAAGCGAGAGCTCCAACCAATCAGTCAGTTCAATTGCTTCACTATCAGGAACCTCAGGGACTTTGACTTGCTCAATGGCCAGAATGAGTGTTTCAATATGCTTGAATATTGGCATCACACCTAACGCTTCTTGGACGGCATCAGGTGCTTGAAGCAGCAAATCAATGGCGCTATTAAGTTGGTTGAGCATGGAGAGGTGCATACGATCGTTGGGTTTGGCTTGATCAAATGACCGTTCACCATAAACACGACAAAGAAACGCTCGCACACACGTCATGCCCTGAGCGATTGGCAAAGGAGTGTCTGACGAGATATCAACAAGAACCTCAGTCAAGCGAGCGTTCATCTCTGTCAATCGTGATGCTCTTTCTTGCCCACTTCCACAGGGACCACCCCATTCAGTCTCTTCCCAAAGCCAATCACCCACTTCAGAACCAGGTACACGAAGTGGCAGATGATTGGTGTGATAGGCATCTGCTGCGGCTAAATCGAGCTGATCGATTTCAGCAACTTGAGCGATATCGGGGTGTCGAATGAGTGACGCAAATGCATCAAATTCTCTTGATTCGCAATAAGAGCCAGCTCGCTCCAACACGGTGATAACGGCTGACTGTCTGAGTGGCTTTCCCCCTGCATAACGTACTGGAGCACCAGCCGCGGCCAATGTTTCACGCACTGTTCCTAAGAGTGATCCCTCAGCAACACCAACAGTAATTTCACTACCACTATATGCTCCATCCCAATCACTTATGATACGAAGCAGAGATTGACCAACCTCTGCTACATCATCTGCAACTGTGATTACATCGTCGTTGATCTCAAGATCGCATTGAGACCACCACTGCGCATCAACAGCACCTAAATCGTCAAAGCTACCTTGCGCTGCCTGGCTTTCTGGTGCGCAAATCAGTGAGTAAACCTGGTTGTTCTCTGAGACTATTTCGATCATACGACGCAGCAACATAGGCGGATCAGTCACACCAATTAACACGATGTCATTGTCATCTAGATTCAGTGTTCCAGAACGCAGTGCTTGAAGTCGCAACTGAGCAGGATCTACCAGATCGAGCTGAGACAAAGAGGCGTCGTAGGCCACCATTATTTTACGTATAACATCCCATCGCTTTGCTTCTTGGCCTTCAGCTATCAAACGGCGAGCATCATCTGACCACAATTCATGGTCAACATCCCAGCCGCCGCCCGCAAGTTCATCGCGCAGTTGCAACAGTGTTGCTCCAAGCTGTGTCCAGTTGCGAGAAGCATCCAGTTCTGGCACCTGAAGCATTAAATCACGAAGGCTTTCAGGATCTTCCCGCACCATCGAGGCTGCGGCCTGACCAACCAATATTTCACGATGGAGCTGAGGTAGCGCTGTAGCATGTGCTCCACAAGCAAGATCAGCGAAGCCACCTGGGGTAAGAATGCGGGGCTGAATAAGACCTTGGTCCCGATCATCACAGGCAAGCATCAACGCCTCGCGCAGACGCGTTCCAAATCGACGGCCAGGAACAACCAGCAGTAAATTGCTGAAGTCAACTTGGTCTTTGAAAGCAGCTTCAGCTCGTGATCTCAGTTGATATTGATCGAGCAACCACGAAACAGCTGTGGTCAAAAGCGGTTCATCCCAGCCTAAATAGACCGGTAGGACACCCATATTGCCCTCCTTAACATCCTTGTCGGGCATCGCGAGCGAAGGGAAAGACTTTACCTAAGCCAGAGTGTAGAGATCCAGAGTTGCCGACCATTCATCGGACCATCAAGAACTTCAATGCGTGCGAGATCGCCAATGCGTTCTAGCTCTATTGCTCTGGTGAACTTTGGCAACATTACAACACGGTTTGATTCAAGCATGCCCCGAATTTCATGACGGCTACCATCACGAACCGCACTTTTAAAAGCATTGAAGTCTTCTGTTGAAGTAGTCGTTGGCACAGTGCTTCCCTCTGGAAGACCCACAACAATCCGCACAGGTATCTTGACTTCGATCACCTCAACAAGCTCTACTTCTTGAGCAGGATTTTCATCAATGAGTGTGACCTCTGGCTCTGGTTCACTCTTGACTTCGATCACCTCAACAAGCTCTACTTCTTGAGCAGGGTTTTCATCGATGAGTGTGACCTCTGGCTCAGGCTCACCCTTGACTTCCTCACCCATCACTTCAGTGATCGCCAACTGCACGATTTCATCTAATGAACGTGTTGACGCATTCACATCATTACTTTGTTTCGGTTGCGAATGACACCCCGCCACCAGGCTTACAACGCCTACCAGAAGCAACAATCGTGATATCGTCTGAAATCGCTTCGACATGCTCAACTCCCAAAGAGATCCACTATGCGCAGATCATCCTGCCCTGCATACTCCGTCCGCTCAAGAGCTACCAGGACCATCTGCGACATGATAACACCTGACGCAAGAGGCCCAAGCCCAGCATAGTTTTCGGGCCAAATACAAAGAAGACGGGCCAGAGAGCCCGTCTTCTTTGAAATATCATCATTGAGAAGGTAATTATTTTCCGCCGCCTGGTGCCGGACTACGTAGTGGCCCAGAACCGCTGCCACCAGGACTACGCGTCCAGATCTTGCCATCTGACCAGAAGACCGTGTTGGCAGCATTGTTGATATGACCAGTGATATTCTTTGATGGAATTACTAACGAGTGAGCTCCACCAGCATGGCCCTTGATTGTGTTGCCATTTTTTAGTGTCGCCATGAAGTGATAGCCATTGTCATAAACTTTTACTTCGATTGGCTGCTTGCCGTTGTACCAAGTGCCAGAAATGTGGGTTTTTCCATCTGGGTATCGTGTCCACATACCACCGTCACTCCACTTAAGACGACGTCCGCCATCTTGGATTGTGCCGGTTCTTTTTTGACCCTTGACCTTAATCATCCAGGGACCTTGAAATTCTGCATTGTAATTCTTGCCATTCCCATCCTTAAGAATCACATCATTATTACCTTTGACAATGATGTAGACGGGCTTGTCATTCATGTTGTACCACTCACCTTCCATACCGGTGTAGTGATTAAAAGGTGCTGGCGGACGATGCTCTAATTGAGTTGCTGCAAAGAAGACTGCAGCACCTAACGCAATAACGACACCAACAATAAAAGACTTGACGTGAAAATGGCTCATCTACATTCCTTTCGACATTTCGGGAGCAATGTCCTCCCGGCGGTCAACGCATCCCAGCCCCAGAGGAATAAGTCAGTATCGTAACCTGAACCGATTCCTGTGTCACTGATGACTCATAGCAGCATTTTCAAAGTCAGCCTGCTGGTTGCAAAACAACCGCTGTGCCATAACAAAGCACTTCGGTGGCACTTGATTGCCCCATATCCGATGCGTCATAGCGAACCCCAAGAATAGCATTCGCGCCCATCTGCTGAGCATGTTCAATCATATGCTCAAGCGCATCTTGGCGAGCTTCCTCACATACCTTTGTAAAACCGGAAACGCGACCGCCAGTAATTGACTTCAAGCCTGCGACAACGCCTTGAGCAATGTTAGGTGTGCGCACTGTGATACCCCTGACAAGGCCCTTGTACTCAACAATATCATGACCTTCAACATTAAATGTCGTAACAATAATCATCTCTCTTGTTGCTTCCATTCTTGGATCCTTTTTGAGCTGCTAATGCTCGCTTCGTAAAAGTAACAGCATGCTCTTTTAATATTTCTTATGAATCTATGACCAACGCGCTATACTCGATGAGTGGTTTTGTTTTATTCATTTGCAGTAACTGTGGACTCGCCTCAAGAAGCGAACATCTTTCTTGTCGAGGCACAAGAGGCACATGACGATTCAGGTGTACACACAAACGAAAAAGTGCATAACGCCAACGAACATTAAGACTTGGCCGTGGCGATACATATCCAGCAAGAAGTTCAATCAGCGCTCGATGCATTGCCAATGGCCCATGGCCCGCCACAAGCAGTTCTCTAAATGAGTGACTATAGAAGTCCTTGATTAATCGAAACAGCAAGGAAGTGACCTGGTCGTGATGCCGTACAAATTGGCGTCGAACACGGGCTGCACTTTGACCTTGACTCATCGCCGTGACTGCCGCCGCCGCCGCAAGGCCGCCATCCATTCCTAACATGACACCGGTTGAAAACACTGGGTCTACAAATGCCGCAGCATCGCCAATCAGGAAGTAACCAGGCCCAGCCACTGGTTTACACTGGTAAGAAAAATCAGCCACTACTTCATTGTGATCTGGGCCACTCGCACCGATCATTCGCTCCGTCATCAATGGACAACGCTCCAGGGCCCAATTCAGCCTTTGATTTGGTGGCACTGGTAGAGAACGAGCCACCTTGTCACTAAAGACAACACCCACACTGGTACGGTCCTGATCAATCGGAATAATCCAAAACCAACCCTCATCACACATGATTACTGAGGGATCACCAATGCGATCACCACTCAATCGCTGCACACCTTCAAAATGACTGAAGTATGAAACAGATCGAAAGTCCGGATGTATCTTGCGAATGCCCAAGTGCCGACCTAAGACTGTTGCCTGACCACTGGCATCAATTAGAAATTGACCTTCAACCTGCTCACCATTGCCATTAGTCACGATGACATGCTGATCT
Organism: Phycisphaerales bacterium; assembly: GCA_029268515.1. Taxonomy (NCBI): domain Bacteria; kingdom Pseudomonadati; phylum Planctomycetota; class Phycisphaerae; order Phycisphaerales; species Phycisphaerales bacterium. The sequence goes on from JAQWNP010000006.1 coordinate 123,063, forward strand.
TCAAGACGCGTGATTTCTTTAACATGAAAATCATTGCGGACATGCACGCCCTCTTTTTTTGCAGCTTCTAAGAGTAGGCCATCCAGTGAACCACGCTCCGTGTTAAACGCACGTGGTACATCTTTGCGGAGTGAGTTTGCAAACGCGACGTCTAATTGCTCACCCAATTGATTACCAAACCCAATCTCGACGCCCCGCTTGGGCACATGCACGACCTCACTCATTAGATCAGTGAGACCAAGCTTCATAAGCATCTCAACAACTTTGGGCACCAGCGACTCCCCAATACGAAAACGGGGAAATTCACTGCGATCAAGCACGGTCACATGATGACCAGCCTGAGCCATGGCAATCGCTGCTGTTGCGCCAGCAGGGCCACCACCAATAATAATTGCGTCGTATTTTTCTTGACCCATCAGCGATGCCCTACCAGCAAGTCTTCGTGCGTTACTGGTCTCTCAAAACAAGAACGATCCATTAGTAGATCATGATAGGCATTTTTGATAAAACCTCCGTCAAGAATTCTGCTCGCTCATTCAAACCGGAGAAACTCACCGAGCTGATGCGCCGCAAGACCAGCTCTGGCCCCGCGAATGGTGATTTCGAGTGGGCCTTCACCATTTTTGAGCAACTGCCGACCAAGCCGAGTCTGTCGCCCCTTAGGTTGAGTAAGCACCAGTGAGCACTCACCCAGTGAGAATTCTACACAGCCTGCATCTTGGAAGACCTCTACATCTCGCCCTCTCTGCTCAAGCAATACTTCATATTGCTTGCGACTTTTCTTCAGATTGGCAACCAGTACAACCAAACGCGAGATTGACTGTGCGCCGTTTTTATGTTCATCCACACTTACCGCCGGAACACGCAAGCAGCGATCAGTTTCATCAATGCATAAAAACGGTAATTCGCTTGCCGTCGGCATGCCGCATTGCCAACGAATGACGTTTCCATCCTTTTGTTTGCGTGTCCCCTTTGCTGGACCCAGATATTTAATATCAGCAGCACGCAAACGTGTCAGAATCGTGATAATTGATTGACCAGACACTGCAAAATCAACCAACCCTGGTTCTTTGAGACCAAGTTTTATGAAATGCTGCTCAAATGGATTCCACTCTTTGATTGCACGTTTCAGCAAACCCAACTTCTGCATGAGTTTCAGCCGCATTCTCCGCGACCTTGAGAGAATCTGAATTAACTCGATATAGGTGCCGTCATGCAAAACAATCAGTGCATTTCGAGAACCAATACGATGTTGCCCACCAGCACGGACCCTGAAACCAGCTGCTTGCCATTTCACAGCAGCTGCCTTCAGATTTGAAACAAGAACCACCAGATGGTCCATGGTCACTGGTTGAGCTTCGGTTGGCATAACGCTATCCCCATCAGTCCTAGACTGACATCGAATTACATCATCGGTTGCTAATGCCGCTAAGAGAAGCGCCAAACCTCAGAATCTGCATGATCCAAACCTGTTAACCAGCTCAACCTGATCTTATCCAGCTTATCCAAGCACCAAGGCCCGATTCCGGTACACCAAAATTCGGTCGTCTAGGTGGTATCGCAGTGCCTGTGCCAGCGCCGCACGCTCTACATCGCGACCCTTCCTGGTGAGATCTTCAACCGAATCGCGGTGAGAACACTGAACAACATCTTGTGCAATGATTGGCCCCGCGTCTAACTCACTGGTCGCGTAATGAGCCGTTGCTCCAATTAACTTTACACCACGATCGTGCGCTTGGTGGTATGGACGCCCCCCACTAAACGCTGGCAAGAACGAGTGATGAATGTTTATAACTCGGTGAAGATAACGATCAATCAATGCCGGCGAGAGTACCTGCATATAACGCGCTAATACAACCACATCTATCTGGTGCTGTTCTAGTAGCGTAAGCAGTTCTTTCTCTTGCTTAGGTTTATTGTTTTCTTGAATTGGCAAATGAAAGAATGGAATCCCAAACTGCTCCGCAACTTGATGCAAGTCTGAGTGATTACTTGCAACAAATGCAATATCACCATTTAGTTCACCTGCACGATGCCGAAGCATCAAGTCAAAAAGGCAGTGATCATATTTGGACACGAGAATCGCCATCCGCTTAACGTCACTTGAAAGAGAGAGCTTCCAAGTCATATCAAAAGTGACCGCAAGCTCTTTAATGGCCGACTCAAGTTTCTTTTTATGGTCGCTCAGTCCGGGCATCTCAAAGAAAATGCGCTGGAAGAACTGACCAGAATCTGTATCACTATGCTGATCAGCATCAAGGATATTGCCATCATGACCCTGCAGGAATACTGCTAAAGCGGCCACAATCCCACGTTGATCTGGGCAAGAGACCAGAAGCGAAGCTGTGTTTTCGGATTTATTTGGTGCCATACTGTTTAGAAGTGTAGGTCACCTTGCTACGCTGGTGAAGGGCTCATCGAGCCACCATTGCTCGCAGTCTCTTCCACAGTGACTTACACTCTCCTTGAGAGCTGTACTGGAGGCACATCATGGACAACTATTCGCTGGCCCAGTCATTTGCCCACCTTTTTTCGCATGTCTGGAAGAACCCGTCTCTTAAGAATCGCCTTGAGGAAAATCCTCGAGAAACATTGCTTGAGTACGGTATTACGGTGCCAAAAGACGTTGAGGTCGAGATCGTAGAAAACACTGCAAAGAAGCTCTATGTCGTTTTGCCCGCACCTGGCGAGCAACCGATACGAGCATCTCGGCGTCAGCCAATCCCTGAAGAAGATGATTCCCACGGACAGCCGTCGGTTCACCTGCTTGAGTAGGCGAGCCTGTTAGCTCTTCTTCTTCGGCTTAAACATCTTAAAGAGCTTTTTGATTGGGTCGTAGTATTCATCCACCACTCTTTCTTTGAGTGGAATGATTGCGTTGTCGGTAATCGTGATGTGCTCCGGACATACCTTTGTACAACACTTCGTGATGTTGCAGTAACCAACCCCTTGCGTCTCCTTGAGATCTTCTAGGCGGTTTTCAACATCAAGTGGATGCATTTCTAATGCTGCCGTATAGATCAGGAATCGCGGACCAATAAACTCATCATGCTTATGGTGATCTCGAAGGACGTGACAGACATCCTGACAAAGAAAACACTCTATGCACTTTCGGAATTCCTGAGGTCGCTCGACATCGATTTGGTCCATACGCCAAGTTCCATCTGCATGGTCTGGCTTGCGTGGCTTGAAAGGCTTGATCTTCTTTTTGACCCGGTAATTCCAAGAGACATCGGTCACTAAATCGCGTATGAGTGGGAACGCTTGCATCGGCTCAATGACGACGTCTTTATCGAGGTCCAAATCACCAACACGCGTCATGCACATTAGTTTCGGTTTACCATTCACTTCTGCAGAGCACGAACCACATTTACCTGCCTTGCAATTCCAGCGGCAAGCAAGATCCGGTGCCTGCTCGGCTTGAATGTCATGCACCACATCCAACACCACCATGCCGTCTTCAACATCGACTTGATAATCGACAAAGGCACCTTTGCTGTTGTCTCCTCGCCAGATCTTGAATGTTGCCTTGGTGGCCATTAGCCCATCTCCTTGACCAGTTGTCCAAGTTCATCTGTCTTGCCAACAACGGCTCTTTGCTCAACTGACATACTGCCGTCACCACTTCGAGAGATAATCGTGTTGACGTTGCCTAGTTGCTCATCTTTATCTGGATGATCGAGCCTTGAATGGGCCCCGCGACTTTCTCTTCGACCATGTGCTGATCGTGCGACCATTTCTGAGACCGTTAGCAGATTTTCTAAATCAAGAGCCGTATGCCAGCCGGGGTTGTATTCACGGTTTCCAGGTGCTGCGACTGTTTCCGCTTGTTTGGTCAGTTGAGCAATCTTTTCAACCGCCTCAGTCATCTCTTGATCCTGGCGTGCAATACCAACGAGATCCTGCATGACATCCTGAAGAGCATGTTGTATTGCATAAGGGTTTTCCCCAGACTGCCGCTCAATAGGCGCTAATGCATGCTTCTCAATATCGGCGCCCTGCTCTTCTCCAACGGTCACTGGCGTTTGAGTTTTTGCAAAATCAGCTGCATGCTGACCGGCAATCTGTCCAAACACCAATAAATCTGAAAGCGAATTGCCTCCCAGACGATTGGCGCCATGCAATCCACCGCCACACTCGCCGCAAGCAAAGAGTCCCGGTACCCGTGACATCTGTGTATCGGCTTCAACTTTAATACCACCCATGACATAGTGCGTCGTTGGCCCAACTTCCATGGGCTCTTTGGTGATATCAACGCCAGCAAGCTCTTTGAACTGATGGTACATGCTGGGCAGTTTCTTTTTGATGTGCTGCTCAGCATTTTTGATGTTCTCTTTGATCCAGGCAATATCAAGGAACGCGCCACCGTGAGGACTACCACGGCCTTCTTTGACTTCCTTGACGATCTTGCGAGCCACATGGTCGCGAGTCAAAAGTTCGGGTGGGCGATGAGCCTCTCTATCACCAATGACAAACCGCCACCCCTCTTCAGCCGTACTTGCTGTTTGTTTGACATAGAGATCAGGAATGTCATCAAACATGAAGCGATGACCTTCACTGTTCTTGAGTACGCCGCCTTCACCACGCACTCCCTCGGTCACAAGAATGCCACGTACGCTTGGCGGCCAGACCATGCCCGTGGGATGAAACTGCACAAACTCCATATCAACAAGTTCAGCGCCTGCTCGATATGCCAAAGCGTGTCCATCACCTGTGTATTCCCAACTGTTACTTGTCACACGATAGGCTCGGCCAATACCGCCTGTTGCCAGTATGACTGCGTTGGCTTTCACCAGATGGAAGCGGCCTCGCTCACGATCGTAAGCAAAAGCACCCGCAATGCGATCACCGTCTTTGAGCAAATCGATCACGGTGGTCTCCATCAAGAAATCAATGCCCTGATGAATGCCGTGGTCTTGGAGTGTGCGAATCATTTCGAGCCCGGTTCGATCTCCAACATGAGCCAGGCGTGGATAGCGATGGCCACCAAAGTTTCGCTGAAGAATGCGACCGTCTTTGGTGCGATCAAACAAGGCGCCCCAAGACTCCAGTTCACGCACACAGTTTGGTGCGTTCTGAGCATGCAGTTGGGCCATTCTCCAGTTATTGAGGTACTGCCCACCGCGCATCGTGTCGGTGAAGTGAACTTTCCAGTTATCTCGCTCATCAACATGGCCCATCGAAGCGGCCATGCCACCTTCAGCCATCACGGTGTGTGCCTTACCGAGTAGTGATTTACTCAGTACCGTCACACGACAGCCACTACCAGATGCTTCGATCGCTGCTCGGAGTCCAGCGCCACCCGCACCGATGACTAGAACGTCACATTCATGTGTCTTCCAGCCCACTAGAGAATCCTCCAGTCAGTCCAGTAGCCGCTTGCGCACATTCGGACATAAAAATCCGTAAAGCCAACCCAGAACAAACTCATCCATGCCCAGAGCATGTGTTTACGATTGAGACAACTCACGCAATCCCACGCCTTACGACGAATTGGCTTGCGAGACAGACGATCAAGGCACCCACCAACGATATGACGCAGTGAGTGGCAACCCAAGGTGTAGCCACCTAAAAAGATCACATTGGCGGTCAGGATCAACGAGCCAAGGCCAATACCAAATTGATTACCACCCGTTTCTGGATTGGTAAACATAAACGCCCATACCGCGTCATAGGCCAGCACCAAAATGAACAGCAGTGCAAAGAACAGAAAGTACCTATGAATATTCTGCAGGATCAGCGGCATCGAGTGTTCACCGCGATAGCACTTGCGCGGCTCACCAACACCACAGTTCAGTGGATCAGCCCAGAAGGATTTGTAATAGGCACCGCGGTAGTAGTAACACGTTAGTCGGAATCCACCTGGTGCCCAGAGAATGAAAAACGCTGGTGACCATGGCAACCACTCGGGATACCAACCCGGCTTGGGTCCAAACCAGGCATGACCCGAGTCGCCGTAAATTTCCGGACTGTAGAAGGGGCTCAGATAGTGAGCGCCTCCACCACCATAGAAGTAGTTAATTCCCTGGAAGGCCGCCCAAGTCGAGTAAACAACAAATGCGCCCAGTCCAAGAAAAACCACCAGTGGTTGCAACCACCACCAATCGGGGCGACTGGTTTGGCCGAAGCGGCGCTGTTGAGGTAGAGACAAGTCCTGGCGGGACATAAGAGGCTTTCTATGACTAAATGGGTCCTCCCAGGATAGCGAACGGCGGGAATCGTGGCTATACAAGTTTTGATCATCAGCAACGTCCAGTCAGTCTTATTTTTCGAGTTTGCCCTGTGACGCGCATCTTGGGCCTGTTCTGGAACACCCAAGCACAATGAGACCCATTCTCAACAGCCAATTACGGCGATACCTCGTGATCTTGGGCCATGGCACTTTCCAATCTACGCCAAGGCTGCACACCCCTATTTCACCGCCCATCACCACCAGTGATGCTGAGGGCTAGACTCAAGAAGCTGTGCAACCGTTGTATGAGGCACTGAACCAATAGAGCGAAACAGCATGATCGACTGATCGGTAGAATGCTGACCATTGTGGTGCGGCCATCGCACCCACAGCCCCGGTAGCTCAGCTGGATAGAGCAGCGGTCTTCTAAACCGCAGGTCGCACGTTCGAGTCGTGCTCGGGGCGCTTTCCAGTGGCCAATCAGAGACGGTTTAACATCAATGCTAGGCGCTACTGCTTAGAAAGCCATTCTTACTTTCGCCATTGGCGGTGGCAGTTGATGCACGACTGTTCAACACGGAGCAGGTGTTGATTGAGATCCATGATCTTTCGATTCTTGTCATTCAGCGCCGTTTCTAAAGTCGAAGCACTTTGCAACGCCTCACGTACTTGGTTCATGAACGACTCTTCTTTTTGAAAAGACGCGTCTTGATCGAACTGCATTGCACGAAATGTTTCTGCAATCATGCCCGCATCAGCGGCAGGCGCGAGGTCGGGATGTGTGTCAGGAACCTCCCAGTTCGATTCCTGAATAAGCAAGAGCCGATCAAGGGCTTCATCAATCTGAACCATCTGAGCGGTCATCCCTTCTGGCCGGACGACTGAAGGAAGGTCTCTGCTTTGGGCCATCAAGGCACTCTGATCAAGTGCCTGTTGCTGCTCAACTGCATCCCACAAACCTGTGTACTGCCGTGACGTCTCAGACACCTGCATTCTTTGTTGCATTGCATCTGCTTCTGATAAGTTCAGTGCAATCAACGCCAGTGCTGCTGCGGCTGCTGAACGATGTCGACCGTGATGACAGTGAATGTAGACATTGCCTCGCTCTCTGTTGATCGCCACTGCGGCTGCAAGATCTGCAATCTGCGCCTGACTTGGCGCGTGATACTTCAGTGGTATGTGAATAGTCTCAATACCAAGTTTGCGTGCTTGTTCGACATCTGGTGCCACACCGTCAACACAGACAATCGTGGTAACCTCTAATTGTGCCAAGGAACGCATTCCTGCGACTCCTTGAGGCCGGGCGCCTGACAGAACACCATCTTGAAAAGCCACAATCTGTTCAAGCCCTGGCAAGCAAACTGGGCTTGTCGATTCTGTCGAAACCACCACGGTGCTATTGCCTTGAACCAAAGCGGAGTGCTCCCTGGCGTGACAACCAGCGATCAAAGACCCCAAGACAAGAAGTGTGCAAAATCGAATCACAGTGGTTCTATTCTATTTTTACGGCTCTTGATTCTCACCGATCCAAGTTCCCGTCGTACTTCGTTCGGTCTTCTCACCGTCACCGGTATTGACGACACCGGCTGGCTCAAACAAAAGCACAGAGCACTCCTGTTCGGCGACTGGTCGATGCTCAACACCGCGCGGCACCACGATCATTTGCCCTTCGTTGAGTTCGACGCTGCGATCACGGAACTCCATCGTAAAAGACCCGCTCAACACCAAGAACATTTCATCTTCATCTGCGTGCTGATGCCACTGAAAGGCGCCAATGAACTTGGCTAGCTTCACTTCTTGCCCATTGAGCTGGGCCACAATCCGCGGTGACCAGTGATCACTGAACAAGGCTAATTTTTCTTGGAGATCAATCTTGTCCATACTCAAACTCACGGAAGGTGAAAAAATGCGGTTTTCAGGCTAACCTCGCGATCGACGGTTATGCTGCTGACTAACAGGCACTTATTATGCCTGTTAGATGAGGCATGGCAACTTACTGTACCAAGAGTAAGGAATAGTCTGATGAAACAGAAGAAACCTGGAGTACTCAAAAACCTAAAACAAACATTTAATAGTCTCGTTGACCTCAAGAGTGATCCGGGAATCAATGCAGGGGCATCAACTATTGAATCTTTTATTCGACAGCAACAACATTCCTTTGACTGGAATGCCGCATGCAAACAGTTAGGGGCCCGCAAGGCAGAACACACCGTACTTGCACATATTGTCTACGAGCGTGCAGTCGATCGAGTTTGGAAAGATGGCGTATTAGCCTCAAATGAAAGAGACTACCTATCATGGCTAGAGTCGCGCATACCAATACCTGCCGAAGATTGTCGATTGATTAGGGAAGAAAAACTAACAAGTTTATTTACATTTGTACTGCGTAAAACACTTGAAGATGGTCAAGTCAGCCTCAAAGAAAGAAACCTTTTAGCTGGCATTTCTTCCGCTATGAATCAAGATCTTGGCGCACTGGTCAAAAAACATCTACAAACAAATGGAGCTGATGTTTTTGAGCACCCACTTGACAAACTAATTCAACAATCATCAAATCGCATTGTTGACTTAGAACAAAGTTGGCGAGAAATAGAGAACACCGCAATCTCGCTCGGAATTGATTCTGCTTCTCTTAGGTCTATTGCAGAGCCTTATGGCGAAAAGTTACTAGAACACATCATTATTGATGCGAAAGCCGACGATAAACTTTCGATGCATGAAGAAGATTGCATCAATTGGGTTCTTGATACATTTTCACTTAGCTCCACCATGCGCGGTTATGCGACTACAGCTATCGATGAGCTAACGACTATATCTCAGATAGTAGATGGAATACTGCCCTCAATACCGCGGGAAGATATAACTGAAGATGAGGATATTGAATTCAATCCTTCGGAAGTCGTTCATGCCCACTTTGAGTGCACGATGCATCACCATAGAAAGCTTAAGTCCGGACCTCGAACCAATGAATACAACGGCTCAGCGTTTGTCACCGACAGGCGTTTGATCTTTTACTCTTGGGAGGACGACATCCAAAAAGTTATTTCGTTGAGAAGCGTTCTGCGATTCTCTAAGCACCAAAATGGTTTCACATTTGGAGAGAATCATGGCTCTAGAAGGTTCTATATTCACGAGCAAATCGAGATATTAAAGCAAGTAGTTCAAATGGCCATCCATCTAGCTAAAGGCCGAGTACCTCAGGCTATTCAAGATGATCTAGTAACGAGACCCACACGCCACATCTCCAATGATGTAAGGCAACGTATATGGACAGACTATGGTGGAAAGTGTGCCGATTGCTCCTCTACACACTACCTGGAATTTGATCACATCATTCCTTTTTCCAAAGGGGGCAGCAGTGAATTGCAGAATATTCAGTTGTTATGCAGAGGATGCAACCTAAAAAAATCTAACAACATCTAATACTTACACTGATATTCTTACCGCCTGCTCTCGGAAAAATTTTCTTGGAGATCAATCTTGTCCATACTCAAACTCACGGAAGGTGATGACCTCTTCCTGCCCAATCTGATTTGAAACATCACTTTTGTCTGTGATCTGTGTCAGTGCTGTTCGCTTGACCCAGTTACCTGCTTCATCCAGTTCGTAGGTATAGGCCGTGTGCGTCGCTTTCTCACCTTCATCTCGATGATACGTCTGAGGTCGCCCCAGCTGATCGTAGGTCCACGTTTCCGAACGGAGCAATTTGTCTGAACCGTCAAGCACCTTAAGCATCAGCATACGTCCATCATCGTCGTACATTGCTTGTGAACGGCCCGTCACTTCTTGCGCCGCGTCATACCAAATTGATGCCAGAGCTTGGCCATCTTGATTCATTCGCTCGACTTTAATCAACACCGGTTCATCTGCATCACTTACAAAAGACATGACCCGCCAGCCACCGTCTTCCTCTGGCATCATTCGTTTTGCGATCGCAACCTCTTCATCACGATTACGCATCAACACCATTTCTGTATCACCGCTTGAGCTGTATTGTGTGCGACGTGTCTGGCGCTGCCCTTCAATATTCGTATAGACCTGACGGACAAGTCGGCCTTCTTTGTCATATTGAAATTCGGCTCTTTGTGGAGGCGTGTCTTCCTGCTCAAAAGACAGGTATTCAATCATTCGTCCTTCATCGTCATAGCCATAGACGTACGAATCATTAACTTTGTTAAAGGTATACGTGGTCACCATTGCAAGCCGCCCCTGATCATCGAAGCGCAAGATGCGCTCCACATGTGGCCTTGCGAATCGAGCAGGCAACGGCAGCGATGAACTGGAGATCGCAACACTCTCACGCATCGTTAAGACTGGGCCCAAAATGTGCAACGCCTCTCTTGTTTGAGCCGTTGGTGACAAATCGAATACAGGAGACACCTGCGCCAAAAGCGGTGCGATGCTGAGGGTCATAATGGCGGCTGTGAGTTGAATCATATTTTGTTCAATCCAAAGTCAATGGTGGCGGTTGGCTAACGCGACAAATCACGAATGCTTGCATCAAACTAAAAAACATGCTGAACAGGTTATCAAAGCACTTCGTCCGTTTTTTCTCTGGCAACCGCTGCTTCAAAGGCCACCTGACAGTGGCGTGTGGGGCCGCGAATCAGACTGATACAACCCAGGAGCCAAATTGCAGCCCACCCCAAACCCAGCAAGAGAGGCGCCCATGTACGGACCTCTCCCTTGACTTTGTATTTGGTAATGCGACCGGGCCAGTCCGCTGTCTGTTCTTTGCCGGCAAGATCCAGATCGATCTGCTTAATAAGTAACTTTATTTCAACAGTGACACCCTTGGTTTTTAGATCGACCCCATGCCCTGACATCCACTTCGAAAGCAAAGCATCAGTTATCTGACCAGTGTGCTTGGTTATTTTTCCATCTGCAGCAAAGGTCTCGTACATCTTATTGTCAGGTCGAATATCCAGGTGCTGTGAAATGCCCTGCTTATTGACCAGCGTCAGACGTACTTTCATTTCACCGTCGTCACGTGAGACAACTGGGTTCAATGTAATTGACTCAAAGGCGCCAGAGTTCGGTACGAACTGCGTTGCAGTCACTTCTAGCTCATCGATGATCCGAACCAAAATTTCCGAGGCCACCGCTGCTGGTAAAGGAAGCAAGCAGGTCCACAACACCACTTTCGACCAAATCGGAAATGGCTTAGGAGATCTCTTATGGATAACAAAATGACGCTCAAGCGTCTTGCCGCATAAAGGGCACTTTTCTGCGAGGTGATCGGGGATGGGACCATTGCAGTGTCGGCACCAATGCCCAGTCGTCCCATCACGTACGATCACTGTGATCATGACCACAATGAGGCCGATCAAGAATAGACCAAGGCAGATGGCAAATATGGTGGGTACCACGCGCGGTTGGCTCGATAAAGACAGCTTTAGGAGTCGGGAATACGACAGGAACACCGGACAATCGGCAGTGTACGTCAGATTCTGCTCCCGCTCCCGCCGGGGCCGCTCGGTACGCACGCAGTCGCTGCTAGAATACTGACACCGGGCTGGTAGCTCAGCGGTTAGAGCTAACGACTCATAATCGTTCGGTCCTCGGTTCGAATCCGAGCCAGCCCATTGCTAGATGTCCAGAAATGCAGCCAAATAGACCTTTTTACGATGCGGCGCGAAAAGCGCTCGCTAGTCGTGCTGAATCTCTAGGTCGTCCTCAGAGATTGACTTGGTGAAGGTCAAAATTGCATCCCCGCCATAGATGCCTTCTTCCATCGCATAGATATTGTCGCTACCCGGCCCGTTCATGCCTGAATAGCCAACACTGGGCGGCGAGAAACTGGAGATGTGTTGAATTGAGCCATCGGCCATCACCACCCAACCAGCCCAAGTGCCATCAGCGCCATACGTATAACTGTCTGGATTAGGCCGACCATCAAGTGGGCCTCGTGTGCCAAACAATGGAAAACGCTGCGCCCGTTTGTTATTCCATCGCTGATCAAATCGATCACCAATCAAAGGCATGTGGGCGTAGGACGTATTTGACTCCCGCGAAAGATCTGCCTTGAAAGCAGTGCTCCAAGGTACGTTTGAGTCACCTCGTTGAGGATTACTGTATTCAGCCATACCGTTATAAAGCTCGACATTTCCGTAGTCATTTGGTGATATGAGATGCTCAGCTGCAATCCATCGCTGGTGTATCAACATTGCGTACAGATTTGCAGTTGTGTTGAGTGACCAATCTCGACTACGAGCAACTTTACTGGGAATCAGATAGTCGCCATCATTACCCAGCGCGGCCATGGTCATACCTTTATGAATCGTGTTGAGATTCATTTGGTCTTGGAATGAGTTGATGGTCCCCTCGCGCGTGTTCCCTTCACCAGTCACACGCTTGTTGATTGAAGAAGCAAGAATCACAAAGAGACCAATGATGCAGGCCATCGTTATTAAGAGGCCCAGCATCGTAAAGCCGTGGCGAACCGCTGAAGTCATCTGCCCCGCTGCTTTTTTATTAACCATGCGCTCTAACACAATCTATGGCTCCGTTTTTGTGGCTCCCTCAGCACCCTGCCGAGCAATCTCTTCCATGTGCTCATCAAGGCTGGGCTTTGGCAATCGATCAACATAACTATCAAAGCGCTTCCGAGAGACTTGGTCAAGAACAACATACACAGGCCTTACATAGGGGCTGTCACCCGTGATTGTCCAAGATGCCGTCTGTTTGGGGCTCTCCAAATCGATGGTGTAGACATATTCATCGCTGTCCGGCATGGATGCAGGCTTCACCTCTAACCAACCAACGCTCTGAATTGTGTCCAACACTTTTCCGATTTCATCATCAGAGAGGTCTCCCGTCCAAGTAACCTGACCGAGGACCATGTCACGACCACCAGAGAAGCTCAGGACGCCCTCTTCTTGTAGTACGTACTGAGCTCGTTCACCATCGGGCCCACGCACTGTCAATTCAAGATTAAGGCCACCTGTTCGCGTTCCACTTGTAGCACCCGACCCTGAACCAGATCCTGCGCAACCAAAAAGTAAGCCAAAAGTTAAAAACAATCCAACCACGGCACCGCTAAGACTACGTCGCTTATCGACTACAAACTCTGTCATTCTCATTGTTATTACTCGCGATACTGAGCGTAAGGATCAGGTCCGTGATCGTACCGCTTGGGTATGGTGATCAATTCATCTTCTGCCAAATCAGAGGCCCAAGAAAGTGCCGCAAGATCTCGCACCAGTTGATAGATCGCAGGATTCAATTCATCAACATTTTTGACTGGCTCAATAAACTGCCACGTTCTTCCATCGGCATTGATTTCGACCATATACAACCAACCTTTTTTAGGTGGTGTCTGAAGATGCATATTCACCGGGGGCGCGCCATTGTCTGGGTTGCCCAGTCCCGTGTTCACAAGGTCATTCCAAATCGCCGCCATTTGAACCCTAGAAAGACGACGCACTAATGGAGGCATCCAACGGACCGGGAAGTCATCATGGCCACCGTATCGAAGTGATCCATCAGGAAAGACGATAAATCGCCCACGCTGTAGATGGGCCTTGGGACTGACGGGCGCATCAGGGCCAGGCACCACGGCAATATTCACTGTGAGATCGCCAGGCACCACGGCAAGTGGGTCATTCGAGATGTCCTGACTTGCGGCGCACCCACAGAGCGTGGCTTTCAGGGTCAGGCAAATCAGTATCCCAAGTACTCTCATGGCCTGAGTGTACGGGATTCTCTGAAATCCAGCGGGCCAGAAGATGCTCATCCACATCGTAAAGTGGCCATCATGGCCCCCAATGCAGGCACTCTTAATGTCCCAAAGCCTCTTGGGACCACTCCTGATCGGCATAAAATTTTGTCTGCATGCCCACTGGCGGTTAGGCTGCGCAACCCATGTACGCAACAACCCATTGGCTCAATGACTATCTCGACCCTGCTGCCACCTCCGAGGAGCAGGCTGATCTCATGACACGGGCGGGCTTTCCTCATGAAGGTTCAGAACCAGTGCTTCATGATGATGTACGCCATGATTTTGAAATGACTTCAAATCGAGGCGACGTGAACTGTCATATTGGTATGGCCCGAGAGATTGCGGCCTTGTCTCAACGCCAGCTGGTTTTACCAAAAGTAGATTTTCAAACCAAGGGCGGTCCCGTCGCCAAAGCGATCTCTATTCGCAATGATCAGCCAGAAGGCTGTCCACTGTACACCGCTCGCGTCATCACCGGCGTCAAGGTTGCCCCATCACCCGATTGGCTTGCCAAGCGATTAGAAGCTCGAGGTGATATTCCACGAAACAATATTGTTGATGCCACAAACTTCGTGCTCTTTGAGTTAGGTCAGCCTACGCATGTCTTCGATCTAAAAAAACTGACCGATTCGAAGATCATCATCAGACAAGCCACTCAGAATGAATCGTTCCTACCAATTGGCGAAGGTGCGATGCCTGTCAAGCTAACGACCGACGATCTTGTCATTGCAGATGCGAAGCGCGCTGTTGCGATGGCTGGTGTCAAAGGCGGCGCAGAGACGGCTGTCACCGAAACCACTACTGATATTCTGATCGAAGCTGCAACATTCGATCCCATTGCTGTTCGTAATACCAGCCGACGGCATAACATCGCCAGCGACTCTAGTTATCGCTTTGAACGCGGTGTTCCAGCGGCCACCATTCAGTTCGCAGCTGATCGCCTCACACAACTCATACTTGAAATCGCTGGCGGCACTTTGCTCAAAGGTGTTGTTGCTGAGGGGCTACCAATTACTGATCAGCCAACAGCCACGATGAACTGCGGTCATTGTCGACATGTTATTGGCGTTGAAATTTCTGATCAGGAGATGTGCGAATCGCTCGATCGCTTAGGTTTCTTGCCCCAACTTCAGGATGGCGTGATCTCTGTCACTGCTCCAAGCCACCGACTTGATGTGAACTGTGAAATTGACTTGATTGAAGAAGTGGCCCGTATGCACGGTTTCGACAAGATCCCAGTCACCGACACCATCGCACTGCGACCAGCGCCACCAGTCAGCCGAGAGTCTGGGCGTACTGCGGTGCATAATGCGCTTGTGGGCATGGACTTTCTCGAAATCATTACGCATACCTTGTTACCTCGCGATGCTGGCACACCGTTTTTGAGTGCCGGTGCAACGCTTATGGAAGTCGAGGACGAAAGAGCCAAGGCAGCCTCAGCATTAAGACCATCAATGCTGCCGAGCCTGCTTCGAGTGCGCGCAACGAATCAAGATGCTGGTGTCAGTGAGTTGCGACTCTTTGAGAGTGGCTCTGTATTTTGGCGTGACAGCGAGCAACACCACGAACGTCAGTGCCTGAGCCTGCTCTTTGACATGACTGATCCCAATCAAAGTCCACGTGAGCTGCGTGGCGTCATTGATCACCTTGCTCACACGCTTCTTGGCGCTGCGGGATGCGTAGAGATTCAAGTGCTTGATCAACCGGCTGCTGAAGTCCCCTACTTAAATCCTGCAAGTAAGGTCCTCATTAATGGACAAGAAATGGGGCACCTCGGCCTCCTTAATCAGCAGTTGACCAAAAGCACGTGGGGTATTGATACACCGCTGCTTGCCGCCGAGTTGGAATTACCCCGTCTGTATGACCAGTTTCCACCTGTTGATCAGGTGATACCACTGCCTCATTTTCCTGCCATTGAACGAGATATCTCTGCGATCGTTGCAGAGAACACACCATGGCTGTCAATTCACAATGCGATCACAAGCCTCGGGCTGGCTGATCTGGAAGTCATTGATTTTGTAGAGGTCTTCCGAGGCAAACCCATTGATCAGGGCATGAAGTCGGTCACGATGAGATTGCGTTTCCGCGCCGCCGACCGAACCCTGACGCACAATGAGATAGAACCGCTTGCCCAGCAGGCTACCGAGACACTCCAATCACAGCTAAACGCTGAGATTAGAGCTGGTTCATAACAAGGCCATTTCCTGTGAATGCAGAAACGCAAACGATCGAATCGCTACTTGACTCCATCGCTGAGCGATCTCCAACACCAGGAGGTGGCGCTGTCGCTGGTTATACCAGTGCGTTGGCGGCCAGCTTGGCATCAATGGTGGTCGCTTATTCAAAGCCTGCTGACTCACCACATGCATCTGATTCAGAGCTTGAACGCTCTCATCACCGATTTATCAGAGCGCGGCGCCGAAGCCTGGACTTGGCGGAAGAAGATCAACGGGCCTACAGCCAGCTCAACGAATTGTGGAAAAAGCCAAAAAATGATCCCAGTCGTATCGAAGGGTGGGACAACGCGGTTGCCGCTGCAATTGAAGCCCCCTGCCAATTAATTGATCTTACTCTGGAAATACTGGTCTCACTCGAAGCATTGCTTCCAGAAGCGAATAGGCACATGATGAGTGATCTCGCAATTGCTGCGGCAATGGCAGAGACGGCCATTCGATCGGCCGCATGGAACGTTCGAATCAATTTGCCACTCATGAGTGACCCTAAGCAAGCACAACAACACACAACGTCGCTCCATTCCAGACTGGAGCAAGCAAGCACACGGTTACTTTTGATCGAAAGCGCCTGTCGAGCGACAAGCTGAAGCTTGTTCTTGGTTTCGTCCGATACAGGAACCATGCCTCCGCTGCCAAATCACAAGGTGCCAAAAGCCAATATGGCTCCACGAGCCCATCTGATGATCCACTTTCGATGTTGCCACGCGTACGCGCGAATCTACCGCAATCATGAACAAAGCGCTTATGTTGGACACTGCCCAAGATGCTGCAGCTCTGTCAGGGTCCCGATTGGCCCCGGTGGCTCTACACAGCGTATCTTCGAGACCAAATAGGTGGCTCGCCGTGGGGTGCTATCATGATACGACATGACTCCGGGAACCTTACCCCAAGCTGATCCTTTCGACACCGGCTTCCTCAATGAGGTAGTGGCAGGTCAAGTGCGTCTAACGCCAGAGCAAGGCCTGACGCTGTTTACACAGATGCCATTGGATGAACTAGGCGCTTGGGCAGATGCTCGCTGTCGGCACCTCCATGGCCCAACGCTGCGATCTTATGTCATCGATCGGAATATCAATTACACCAATGTTTGTACAGCAAAATGTACCTTCTGCGCCTTTCGCCGAGACGGAACAGAAGACGACGCATACACACTCGATCAAGAGGCACTCTTTGCGAAAGTCGATGAGCTTGTCGATATCGGTGGCACACAAGTACTTATGCAAGGTGGGATGAACCCAGATCTGTCACTGAGTTGGTACATCGATCTCTTGCAGCAATTCAAAGAACGCTACCCTCAAGTTCATGTGCACGCTTTTAGCCCACCAGAATTTATCGAATTCGTACACTTTTTTGATCCGCCTGGTGCCACACTCAAAGACAAATTAATGCACGTCATGTCACAGCTTCGTGAAGCCGGACTTGACTCTTTGCCTGGTGGTGGCGGTGAGATCTTTGCAGACCCTGTGCGACGTAAAATTGGTTTAGGCAAATGCGATGCCGAAGCTTGGCTCACCACGATGCGCGTGGCCCACGAACTGGGCATGAATACCTCAGCCACAATGATGTTTGGGCATATCGAAGGCCATGCGGATCGGATCCACCACATGGAACTGGTGCGATCCTGGCAAGACGATGCCATCGGTGATCTGGGACTTTCTGGCGGTGGGCGCTATATGGCTTTCATCTCATGGCCATTCCAACGTGAAAATACCCCACTGGGCCGCTGCAAAGAATGGGGTGATGGTGAGAAAGATGATCTCGATACACCATTTCCCGGCGATATCGTTGCTCGACTCGATGGGAATGGGAATAAAAAAGATCATCCCGAGTTTGGCCGTCGCGTACGTACGGCAGGTTCAACCGCGTATTTACGAACCCAGGCGATCAGCCGCCTCTACCTCGACAACATCTATTCGATCGGCTCCAGCTGGGTCACGATGGGCCCACTGGTTGGTCAAATCGCTCTCAACTTTGGCGCCAACGACATGGGCTCAGTCATGATGGAAGAGAACGTTGTCAGTGCTGCGGGCACAACCTACTGCCTCAATGAACCGCTGTTATGCAGGTTGATTCGTGATTCTGGCTTCACGCCAGTGCAACGCAACAATGCCTACCAACTACTCAAAGTGCATGACGGGGAAAGCTCACCAGATCTCTCTGTGAAAGACTGGTCGAAGTTCCGCGCTCAGAGCCTACACAAACAGTCTAAAAGCACAGACATCCCACAAAATGCAGATGTTGATTTGACGATTGAATCTCAGACTGTTTCTTAAGCCTGTATTTGAGGTGCTATATCGGCCAGATCTGGAAACCAACGGTCTCCTGGCGGTATTGCTCTACCGCACTCTGGGCAGCGATCACTTGCCAGTCGATAAACCGAGTAGCCGCAGCTACAACGTGGCTCTTCAATTTCAACACGAATACGAAGTGAGCATTTGGAACACTTGCCGGTTCCTCTTTTGAGTTTGTTGCTCGTATCACAGCGTGGGCAAACAATTTCCACGATGAATCGTTCTGACATCGTGTCGCGATTTGTTTTCTCCCGAGCCCGAACAACAAATGTCAACACAACCGTCACAATCGTCAGGCCAAATCCCGCAATACCAATAATGCCTAACACACGACTCAATACTTCAAACCACTCAGAACTAAAGCGAGAAAGGCCCAACACATAGAGAATGATAAGTATGCAAGCGAAACTTGATGCCAAACTCAAAGTCACCCTTCGTAATGATCTTAACGATCCAGTGGTGACTGGCAGCCAATACATAAGACCGAAGTAGGTTGACCATGCGGCAAGTGTGTTCACGATCCCAACAACCAGGAGATAGTCACCCACTTCACCACGTGAGAACAGTTGCTCCGCAAACCAGATAAAGAACAGCCATAAGAGAGCGGAAAGCCAACAGGCGCCGATACCGAGCCACATCAAGCTCGACAAAATGCCTCGATCGAGCACTAAAACACAGAGAAAAGCCAGGCTAGCGGCAATGAAGATCGTCACACACGAGCCTATGAGTTGTAGGCCCGCACTAGACCAATCACCCGCAAGAATACCCACAATGCCAATCGCCGCGCCAGCAATAGCGGATCCAACAACAATCCATAACGTCACGTTGCGCATCTCAACACCTAATCTTTTAAGAAGTTGACCGAGCTAATCTTCAGGGGCGTTATTTTCTACACGCTTACGAAACTCGGCTTCGAGTGATTTCGTAATAGGGCCAACTTGACCTGCCCCAATTTCTTGATCATCAAGATGTGTTACCCCAATGATCTCACATGCGGTGCCGGTGAGAAAAACCTCATCGGCTTCAAGAATGTGTTGTGGGTACATCATCCGTTCTTCCACCTCAAAACCGATTGCTGGTGCAAGTTCTTCCATGACATACTGTCGCGTAATGCCATGAAGGATTCCCGCTTCAGTGGATGGCGTAAGAATTGCTTTATCTTTTACAATGAAAATATTATCGCCGGTGCCCTCAGAAATATGCCCATCATTATTGAGCATGATTGCCTCTAAAACACCTTGATCGATTGCCTCCACCTTGGCCATGATATTGTTCAAGTAGTTGAGGCTCTTAATAGATGGATCTAAGCAATTGATTGGAAATCGACGACGCTCCGCCATGACAACTCGCAAGCCGGTCTCATACATCTCAGCTGGATAGAGCTGAATACTGTCAGAAATGATGAAGACGGTCGGCTTATCACAAAGAAATGGATTGAGGCCAAGTCCACCAACGCCACGTGTAAAGACCAGTCGGATATAGCCGTTGGCAATTTCGTTCACCACAACCGATTCACGACAGGCTGCTTCAATTTCATCGATCGTATAAGGCGATTTTAGTCGCAGAAGCTCTGCTGAACGAAACATACGCTCCAGGTGTGTGCGC
Source organism: Phycisphaerales bacterium (assembly GCA_029268515.1). Classification (NCBI taxonomy): domain Bacteria; kingdom Pseudomonadati; phylum Planctomycetota; class Phycisphaerae; order Phycisphaerales; species Phycisphaerales bacterium. Next base: position 143,085 of record JAQWNP010000006.1, read on the forward strand.
AGTTTAAAAATTCGACCGTTATAAATCCGAATACCCTCGAAGCAGCCATCGCCATACAGCAGTCCATGATCAAAGACAGAAACCACTGCCTTCTCATGGTCTAAAAACTCGCCATCAAGCCAGATCTTCAAGCTTGACTTTGCGTTGTGCCCTTTTGACAAGGTCGCGGCTGGAGATTCTGAGCCAGCATTGTTCATGGTGTTATCGCTGTGAGAGGACATAGTCGTGGATCGCCTTAACAACTCCGTGGTGTGCTCTAGATGGTACCTCAGCATTCGCAAGAACGCGCACCGCATGTATTCCATCAGCCATAGCGACGCTGAAACCTGCCCAATCCATCATGCCTTGGTCGTTGGCATGACCGCCAATTGCCATCACCTCATCTCGGTGTAAACCCAGCCTGCCAGCGATACGTTGGAGTGCAATTCCCTTATCTGCGAGCGGATGAACCATCTGAATCGTTGTGGGATCATCAAGAAACATACCGACCATTCGAGTCTTCCAAAATCGTTCTGAAATAATCTCTGCTAGATGCTGCATTCGCCCTTCAGCTCCGAGCACCGTGAGCCGTGTAATTGGGCTCTTGAAAATCGTCTCAAAAGAACTGACATGTTCTGGCAGCACCGCTAAACGGCCGGGTGAAAGCATTTCGGCATCAATAAGATCGGCGTAACTGCGATTAAGCACATCCACGCATGCAATTACACCACGATCTTCTTTGCGAACATCTTCGAGAATTTGAGCCGCAATGTGGCCATGGAGTGGTTCATGATATTGCGGCTCATCGCGCTTCATGCTCCAGATGACTGCCCCGTTGCAAGCGATGACAACTGATTGCAGTCCAGCTGACTCAAGCACCCAACGTGCTGCTTGTGGTGATCGCGAGGTGGCTGCTACCACCAGACAACCGGCATATTCCGCTTCTCGCAGTGCTGCGATGGTCTCCTTCGACACCGTTCCATCTTCACCAAGTAGACCCACATTGAGCGGTATAGCCAATAACTTAATAGGCCGTGTGGGCATGGTTGAGCTGGTGGGGTACCCCGAACCATCTGGTGAGGAAACAGAAATTCCTACTCTTTTCTCCTCAGGTAGCTTTCGAGCTGCATTAACCACTGCTTCCTTGAGATGAGGAAAAACAAATTGATACCCACTACGCTCCGCACGTGCTGGAAAAACCCGCTGGCTTTCAAAGACATGATTCGCAACCTCACCCATCAGAACACGAAGAACAATTCGTGGCATTGGGAAGAGCGCGGGGCGGTGAAGCGCCTTCGCCAAGCACTGGGTAAAATACTTATTGGTCGCAGGATTTGGCGCGGTTGCATTAATAGCGCCATACAGTGTGCTATCACTGAGCGCCATATCAAAGAGACCGACAAGATCTTTATGATGAATCCATGACATGAACTGCCTACCAAGGCCGAGTGTTCCGCCCAGGCCAAGTTTAAACGGCAGTAGCATTTTTCCAAGCACGCCACCCTTGCGATCAAGAACAGGTCCAATTCTCAAGAGAACAACACGTGTTGCTGCATCTGTGCGGGTTGCCTCACGCTCCCAACTGGAGGTGAGCTCTGGTAGAAAACCTTTTCCAACAGGCGCACGCTCATCAATAATGGCATCGCCCGTTGGTCCGTAATAACCGATCGCAGATGCGCTCACGAGAACACTGGGGCGAGAAGATGCTGATTCAATCGCATCAACAATTGCTGCTGTGGAATCTATACGCGAACGAAAAAGTTCACTCTTGTATTTCTTTGTCCAACGCCCCGTAATGTTGGCACCAGCAAGATGAATAACGGCATCACAACCTGAAACCAACTCTTTCCAGGCACCACTGTTGGTCACAGACCCTTCAATGAGGGTAAGCGCTGAAGCATTATCGACTTGCAGGGCTTTTCGCGCACGACCCTCATTACGCGTCAGCGCCAAGATCTGATCGCCTCGTTCAAGACGATCACGAATCACACGCTGCCCAATGAGCCCAGTTCCACCAGTAATGAATATTCGCATCACGTTGCATCATACTCCTCTAGACGGAGGAGTCACATAATCTTTATGCAAAGGCAAGGCTCTTGGCCTGCTCCAAGACCTGATCGAGCATGGCAGGGGTTAGCCGGCCTGTAAATGTATTCTGCTGACTTACGTGGTAGCACCCCAGGAGCGTGAGATCCCCCACTGAGACCTCAACGCCATGACCGAATTTGGGCGATGGCTTGGGAACATCAAATTCCTGACTTCGGCACCACCGGAGCATGGTGTTGAATGCAATTCCCCCGAGACAAAGGACCACCCGCGGCGCCAGAATTGAAATCTCTTCTGATAAATAATCTTGACAAGCAACCAGTTGGTTTTTGGTTGGCTTATTGCCCGGCGGCGCACAGCGAAGAGCAACACCAATGTAAACATCCTTAAGAATGAGACCATCATCGATATCAACACTGTGGGCTTGATTGGCTAATCCCACCCGGTGTAGGCCGTCAAAAAGAAAGTCTCCTGATCGATCACCTGTAAAGACGCGTCCAGTTCGGTTGGCGCCATGCGCACCAGGCGCTAGACCAACGATCAGAAGGTTGGCTCTTGGATCTCCAAAACCAGGAACAGGCCGAGACCAATATGAACAATCAGCATATGCTCGACGCTTCGTGTGACCAATCTCTGTGCAGTAAGACCGGAGCTCAGGGCACCGTTTGCATTCAATGATCACATCATTGAGTACTTGAAGCCTTTTGTCGGGTGAGATGCCTTTACTCATCTGCATGAGTCAGTGCCGGCTCGTCAAGCATTGGCACTAAGTTGATGCCACCATCCGCATCAACAGACAACTGGTACTCCTGGCCCGCCCGTACGCGCTTATAAGCAGCCTCGCCTTGAGCAACACGTACCCCCATCGCAGCAGCAATACGAGCATCTGTGGCCAATTGCCAAAAGTGCGACCAAATATCCTGCTGATAGGTGCCCAATTCACTCACTGAATATGCAGGAGGAATACCACCGGGCGTATCAATGCTGAGTCCCTCAATCGGTGCCATCTGGTCCGAGAAAACACGCCGCAGCAAGATCAGGGTGCGCCCCTGTAGAGGATGGCCGGTTGCAACCGCTTCCTCGGCAAATTTGACCGTCCATGTATCGATGTAGATCACATCGCTTGGAACAGTAAATTCCTGCCGAGCCAATTCGCTGCCATCTTCATCAAGCTCGATAAAGCGGAATGTGGTGCTATCGACTTGATCGAACTCGTCATAGGTCTGAGAGAGAATCTGTACCACACCGCACCGCTCATGCCGGCTGAGTCTTTCGATCATTTCGATCCGTAGATCAAGCTCTCTACTCAGCGATTGGTTCTGTTGGTTGAGTGCCTCGATCTGCTTCATCTGAGCGTCATAACGGAACCACCAGATACCGAATCCAATAATGATGCAGGCAATAATAATGGTTGAAGTACATCGAATAAGCGCAGACATGAGTCACCTTCCTGATAATGGGCTGTCCATTGCTGGTTCATAACGCGCCAAAAAGCCAGATTGACTTCTCTGATAGCGTTGCTCCAGCACAGCCCAGCTAAGTCTCATCGGCAAACATGTAGCGAGCTGTGCAATCGACCGATAATCATGGTGTGTATGCCCTTTGCCTCAATTCTCTGCTCGTCGCCCTGGTGGCCACCACAGCCCTGAACCCTGATCTATCAGCCCAGACTGGAATCGGGGTCGATTCAACGGCCCAGCCAGCCATCCGCCGCAGCCGAACCTTTGATTTTGAGGAAGCTGCCCAGCGGCCGGTGGCCTTCCCCGATTTCTTCTTCCGCCCTGGTCCAGACCAAGGCGCTGGCGCTCAGGGGTTCCCTCTCTTTGGAAGTATTGAGATCACTGAACAGACCAGCCACCTCGGGCACCATGCGCTGGCCTTTAGCCCTGATGGTCACTCAATGGCGGCACGACTCATGACTGGTGCCTGCCCGGTATTGCCAGGCACCGACTACCACGTCAGTGCTCACATACGCACAGAAGGTCTCAAACGTTCCAGAGCTCGAGTCGTTGCATGGCTACTTGATGAAAAAGGCACCGCCATCCCTGGCACACACCAAGAGAGTGAGCTGATCATCACCAAGGGAAATTGGGAAATTGCCTCGATCATTGTCCCGACCGATCATCCAGCCGCAATCGACCTGGTTCTAGAATTACAAGTCCTGCAACCTGCTCAATTGCTTCGCGACGACTCAGGCTTTGAAGAACCTGTTCTCGCTGACATTGGTGGGCAGGTTTGGTTTGACGATGTGGTTGTTGAACAGAAACCTCGCGTCTCAATATCAACATTAACACCCACCGGAATCTCGCTCGCCCCTGAGCAGCCACAACTGGTGATCCAAGTCGAAGATATGTCGGCCACACCACTTCATGGCGTGCTTCGTATCGCTGATCATCAAGGCCAGATTTTAGCGGCCATTGAACTAGAGAATCTTGGCAATGCGCCTGCACGCACACTCGCATTGCCGCTCTCTCGGTTTGGGTGGTTTCAGGCAACGCTTGAGCTCCATGAGCATGGCCGGATTCTCACGCAGAAGACTGTTAACCTGGCATGGTTACCTTCGATAAGTGACCACGAAAAGAACAATCGCCTCGGCGTGTCATGGTCTTCAACATTTACAGATACTCAAGAACGGTCGTATCTACAGTCAGCTATTTCGCTTATCAATGAGCTACCGGTTAAGACTGTGCAGATCCCAATTTGGCCATCAATTGCTCCATCTGAACAAGGCTCCATTCTGTTAGTGGACACTTTGATCGAGCGGCAACACACGCTCTTGCTAGTACTCGCTGAATTACCAGACGCATTAGCGCGCTCCCTTCAATTGAAAACAGATCAAGTTTTTGAAGCAATCACCGAGCGGTTTGCAGCATCTGAACCATTTCTCATCGATCTGATGATTAGTGCTGGCATTGAAAGCACTCGTTGGCAGGTCGGGGCATCAGATAGCCCGCGGGCAACAATGGCCTATATCGATAACGGCGCATTGCCAGATATGCCAACAGGACTGGATCGGTTGATACCCAATGCAACGATGTACTTACCATGGCCGGCAACATTGGCCCTACCTGATTTACCAGAGCAGGTCTCTTTAACCTTGACGTTAGATTCAAGTGTCAATCCCAATGACATTGGTAAAATTGCCGCACAGTGGAAAGAAAAAGCACCCGATGCGGTGGTTCTTATTGAAACAACGACACCCGGCGTGCGAGCAAACAATGGAATTCAGCAGCCCGCACAGATTGCACAACTGACCATGAACCTGTGGAGGTTTGGCCCCGCGACAATTCTGCTCGATCAGCCTTGGACAAAAGCAGCACCAAATCTGCGTCAAATGTCTCAACCTGATGCCACGTTCTGTGTTTGGCGCACGCTGGCTACTCAACTTACAAATCGCATCTTCGCCGGTCAGTTAGATCTCGCTGATGGTATTCACGCATGGGTTCTACAGGGACAGACACCAGCCGATGCGTGTTTAGTTTTATGGACAGACACGCATGACCCATGGTCCAGACAGACGGTCTCATTGTTATTAGGCATGGGCGATATGACCAGCACCGATCTCTTTGGCAACCGTTTTTCGGTACCGATGATCGATGGCGCTCATCTTGTAGAGATTGGACCAGAGCCGATCTTTATCGAAGGTATCGATGCATCGTTGCTGGATTTTGTGGCAACGATGGCTCTTACACCGAGTTTTGTGCCGGCAATTCATCGGGCCACTGAGATGGAATTAACCATTCGCAACCCTTGGAAAACAGCACTCATTGCCTCAATTGAATTGGAAGCTCCTGCAGGATGGCGTATCACTCCGAGAACAAGCTTTGTTAACCTGTCTCCAGCACAAGAAATCACGATTCCGATCGAAGCCGTCATCCCTGTCAATGTCACCTCTGGAACACATCTCATAGAGGCGCGTGCCGACCTGACAACCGATCGACATTATGAACTAAAACGATTGCTACCTATCCGAACAGGTCTTCCTGATGTCAGTGTCGCTGCCGCCACGCATACTGTGATTGGCCAAATGAACGATGTGGCTGTGCAGTTATCACTCGACAACCAATCTTCAAGCCTTAGAACTGTTCGAATTTCTACTGCCGGGCCTGGACTAAGACAGATCGCCCCAACGTCTCTCCAACTTGAACCCCACGGCATCACACACCATCGTCTTTTGGTTCCGGGTGGTTTTACTCCTGCAAACGATGGCACACTCTGGCTTATTCTCGAAGATGCTGATTCCAATGCTCGTCTCACAAAACCATTGGACTTGATCACTGCAGTGCAACCGTAACTTATGCGACTCGTTACCTAGACATCAGAAAGTCGTCAAAGTGCCCCCGCCTACGATCAATGACACGCTCGCTGCCAACCTTGCTTGTCTTGGTGACCGGAATGCCGACATCGCCAAGGCTATTGCACAGTCGCCTCCTTGTGAACACCTCGTCTTTGATGAATCTAAACAAGGCGATTTAACGGCCACGCGACAGGGACACCTTCTTGCCAGTCAACATCATCCAGTCAAGGAAGGGACCCAGTTCGTTGAAGATGTTGATTTAGCGGAACACGCCGCCTTCGTCATATGTGGTTTTGGATTGGGATACCATGTCCAAGCGCTCGCAAAACGACTTGGTCGAAAAGGTCTCATTATTGTATTTGAAAATGACCTTTCACTCTTGAGGGATGTCTTCTCTCGAATTGATCATTCTCAATGGCTTAAAGATTCACTCGTACTATTTGCCAACAATGCAAAAGATCGCGGCGAACTAGGCCGCCTTTTACATGGTGCTGATGGCATACTCGGACAAGGCGTGAATTTTATTGAGCACCCCTCAAGTCGTGCCCATCTTGGCACTGACACACTCCACTTCACTTCGATGATGACACAATATATTGGCACTGTTCGAACCACCCTTATGACCACGATGGTTAAAAGTGTTGATACAACCAGAAACCTACTTGGCAACATTGCTTGTTATGCCAATGCAAACAGTATCGAAGATCTTGCTGATGTAGCCAACGGAACCCTGGGCATTGTCGTATCTGCTGGCCCCAGCCTTCGCAAAAATATTGAGCTCTTACAAAACAAAGAGGTGCGCAGCCGTTTGGTCATCACAGCAGTCCAAACAGCGCTCAAGCCGTTACTCACTGCTGGTATCCGACCTGATTTTGTCACTGCACTGGATTACCATGAAATCTCCCGTCGGTTTTACGAAGATCTGCCTGCAGAGGACCTCGAGGATGTCACGCTCATCATTGATCCAAAAGTGCATCCCGGTGTAGCCGAGGCTTATCCAGGTCCAATCACATCACTCAAGAGCAACTTCCTTGAAGCAATCCTTCAAGAAGACGCACCAGGGCACCGCTCTTTGCCAGCAAGTGCGACGGTTGCACATCTGGCTTTTCTTGTAACCAAGTTTCTTGGATGTAATCCAATTGCGATGATTGGGCAGGATTTGGGATTTACGGATGGGCTCTACTACGCACCCGGTACTGCGATACATGATGTGTGGGCACCTGAGCTCAACACGTTCAACACCATTGAAATGATGGAGTGGGAGCGAATTGCCCGTCATCGCCAACACCTCAGCCAGATACCAAGTATCGATGGAGGCTCGCTTTACACAGATGGCCAAATGCTGGCCTACTTACATCAATTTGAACGGCTTTTCGAGGATGCAGAGCGCCAAGGCATTACCGTTATTGATGCAACTGAAGGTGGTGCACTCAAACAACACACAACCATCAAGCCACTGCAACAGGTTTTAGATGAACACGCCAATCTCGATCATCCACCACGACCAAAGCCAACGCCTGTATTGCAGCCCATTGACAACGCCAAAATAGTTGACCGACTCAAGTCACTCAGCGTCGATCTTATAACAATACGAGATACCGCAGATTCAACTCACACACTCGTTGAACAAATGCTTAACGATCAAGATGACTCCGCGCGTATGAAAGTGCATTTCTCACAACTCAACAAACTTCGCAAGACAATTGAGACACAAAAGCATGCTTTCGATCTACTCAGCCACCTTAATCAGTTAGGTGCGATGCAGCGCATGCGCGCAGATCGAAAAATTTCGCTTATGGAACAAAGCTCGCCATTACAATGCCAGCGAGCTCAGCTACTACGAGACCAGGCTAACGTCGCGTTGCTTCGTGAAGCTGCCCAGACACTCTGGACATTTATACAAAATACAATCGCTTGTATTAAGAGTGATCTGCCCTATACAGACAATGCTTGCCCAGCCATGCAGACCAACAATACCGAGGACACTGACCACACTTCTGTGGCAGCGCTAATACCAATCATAGATCAGGCAGATCTTGACCAGGCGATTAACGGCCAACCCGTACTTCAATTGACACTGGAACGCTTGGGACGTTCAAGCGAGCTTGATAAAATTATTGTGATCTCTAATCCCGGCTTGCCTATTCATGAAACCATTTCAACTCAGAACATTGACGTTCCAGTTGTGGTTGAACATGTCACAACCCCAATGCAAATCGATGCGGGCACTAAGTCAGCTCGTGTCTTTGCCAACTGGTGCTGGCGAGGCGGGCTTGGTGGAAATACCATCTACGACGAACTATTGCATGTCGATGCGATGTCCATGACACTGAAGAAACATGCTCTTCATGCTGGCGTTTTGGTGAATTACAGTTGGCCACTTGTAGACGTATCAAAGACATCTGGGATTGATGCTGTCGTGAACCGCTTTCGATCCAATGCTACAGAAAATCCTTTGGTCTTTACACAAGCACCTCCTGGCCTTGGGAATGCGCTTATCACAACTCATTTGTTAGACCAATATGCCAATCGTACGGGGGTTGGAATTGGCTCACTATTAGCGTATCGGCCAGCTGCTCCTCGACATGATCCAATTACTTCAGCAGCAAACGTACAAATAGATCACCGTCTCAGGCGCCCATTGCTTCGCGCTAGTTATGACACGGCACGAGGCAAAGCACTTATTGAACATGCACTATCACAACCGATCGATATTGATGATCCACTTCAAGTCGTAACAGCACTCACTGAGGCAGATCAGATGGTCGTTCACTGTCAGCCACAGCATGTCATTCTTGAGCTCACGACGCGCCGAGCTACTCAGATTCCGCATGATCCTGATACTTCTGCACTTCAACTCCAGCCAGATCTCACACTGGCTCTCGCTGAGCGGATTTTTGCTCAATTGGAGTCACCAGCTGATACTCAACTGACACTTGATGGGCGGGGCGACCCTCTCTTATTCGAAGATCTTGAAGCAGTCATTGCCATGGCTGTTGCGGCCGGTGTTGGTGGCATTCATATATGCACTGATCTACTCGATCCACCAGGCGCATCCAAGCGGCTACTCGCAGCTGATGTCGATGTCATTTCTATCAATCTCAATGCCAACACAAAAGTTGGTTACCGGAAAGCAATGGGTGTTGATCGTTTTGAAGAAGTGCTCGCCAATATTGATGAGCTTCTTTCTGGCCAAACATCGGTGGGACGGTGGCCAACACCTTGGGTCGTACCACGAATACGCCGCGATTCGTTCACTGTAGATCACATTGACGCTTTTTACGATACATGGATGACCCGATGTGGTGCCGCAATCATCGATCCAACCCCAACTCAGGTGAAAGATACTGCTCGAGTTCTTCTCACAACAACCCCCCCGCCATCCGTTCTCACTCATCGCGCTAAGCGAGAGATGACCATTCTCTGCGATGGGAGTGCTTATAAACGCGATGCAGCTGGCCAACTGCACTGCCTCGGATCAATTTTGACGGACTCACTGGCTTGGCTGCACCAACTGAATTCCATCAAGACTGATTCTAAACAGACCGTGTGGTAAAATCTGATCATGGATGAGAAAGATAGTGAGATTCTGGCAGTCATCATCGGGCGATCTGGCAGTAAGGGTGTTGCTTCTAAAAACACTCGCCTTGTCGCCGGCCTCCCCATGATTACACATACCATTGTCGATGCCCAACAAGCGCGACATATTGATCGCGTTATTGTCTCTACGGATGGCCCAGACATTGCAAGTGCTGCCAGAGATATGGGGATTGAAGTTATCACTCGACCCGCTGACCTCGCCACTGATGTGGCGACCGTCGCTGATACTGTTCGGCATGCCGTACAAGCCTCTGGACAAATGAGCCAGATCATCGTCATTTTGTACGCTAATGTGCCAGTGCGTCCAGATGATCTTATAGATCGAGCGGTGCACACACTCATTAACAGCGGCGCCGATTCAGTGCAGTCATACTCCGATGTTGGCAAGCATCATCCTTGGTGGATGGTTCAGCTAGACAGCGAAGGGCGCGTACAGGTCGAGTCCACAAAACCAATTGATAGACGACAAGACCTTCCACCACGTTTTCTACCTGATGGTGGTGTCATCGTTGTTACCAGACACAGCCTAATGACCCCAAAAAACGATCATCCGCATGCCTTTCTTGGGAATGATCGCCGTGGCATTATCTCACCACCTTCTTCGGTCTTAGATGTCGATAATGAAATTGATCTCGCTGTTGCAGAGGCGCTCCTTGCTCGCAAGCCACACAAAGACACTACTGAGGCGCTCTCGTGAAAATAGCTGATCGCACTATTGATCGTGACAGCAAGCCTTACATCATTGCTGAAATAGGCGTCAATCATGATGGCTGTTTGGAAGTTGCCCAAACACTCATAGAGAAAGCCGCACTTGCTGGCGCAGATGCCGTTAAGTTCCAAATCTTCGATGCTCAAACATTACTTTCATCAGCCGCGGGGTTAACAGAGGGGCAGATTCAAAGTGGAGAGCAAAATGCTCAAGAGATGTTACAACGACTCTCGCTTTCTTTTTCTGATCTTGATAAGGCAATTCAAACCGCACATGATCTCAACGTACATGCCATTGCCTCAGTTTTTTCAATGCAACTCGTTGATCTTTCTGCGCAACAAAATTGGGATGCCTTCAAGATTGCATCACCAGATCTCATCAACCACCCGCTGATCACTTCACTGACTCTCACCGGACGTCCTTTGTTTGTCAGCACTGGCGCATCAACGATGAAAGAGGTCCAAGCAGCTGCAAAGTTGATTGATATGCATCCTTACATTTTCATGCACTGCGTGAGCGCCTATCCCACACCTGACGAGCAAGCGCACTTGGGCGGCATCATCGCACTCGCTGAATACAATGATCAAGCCATTGGATATTCTGACCACACCACCAGCGTTGATACTGGTGGGTTAGCAATTGCGGCTGGCGCCTCAGTTCTCGAAAAGCACTTGACGCACGACCGACTCGCTGATGGACCAGATCATGCGATGAGCCTCGATTCATCCGCGTTACAAACGTACGTCTCTTTAGCACACAGAGCATATGACATGCTCGGCAATCGCATTAAAGAACCAGGGACTGTTGAGCTGGAGGTTCGCTCCCTTACTCGGCAATCATTAACATCAACCAGATCACTTTTGCAAGGAACCATCCTTCAAGCCGATGATGTCACACTCAAGCGGCCAGGAACTGGATTGCCACCTTCGGCGCTCAATCAAACAATTGGACGCCAACTCGCTGTCGATCTAAAGGCAGATGTCCCTATACAGGCGAGCGATCTCGCATGAGTACAAAACGATCGATTGTAGTGGTGACAGGCAGTCGAGCTGACTTTGCATTACTTCGTCCAGTCATGCATGCCATCAAAGATCACCAAGACTTATCGCTGCATGTCTTTGTTGTTGGTTCCCATTTGCTTGGGTCAAAACCAACGCTCAAAGAAGTTGAGGCCTGCTTCGATGTAGAACAGACCATCGAGATGCAAAAACCTGGTCCTGCGAACCGATTTCGAGATGCGGAAGCACTCGGCCGCGGCATCACCCAACTTGCCCGCGCCTTCCATCATTCATGCCCAGAGGTCGTCGTGGTGCTTGGCGATCGAATCGAAGCATTCGCAGCTGCCAGCAGTGCGGCCATCGCTGGCATTCGAGTCGCACACCTGCATGGTGGCGACCGTGCTGAGGGCGTTGCAGATGAGTCGATGCGTCATGCCATTTCAAAACTCGCTCATATTCACCTGACCGCTACCAAAAAATCTGCTCAGCGATTACAAGCCATGGGTGAAGATACAGATCGTATTCATGTGATTGGCTCACCGGCTATTGATGATCTACAGCATTTTCCCGCACTTAGTGATGATGACTTTGAACGGATAGGTGCACCAGAATTAATTTTTCTTTATCACCCAACGGGCCAGCCAGATTCGACTGAACGTGCCCGCGCCGCCTCAATACTCCAGACTGCAATGCGACATGGGCGAGTTTTGGCACTAGAGCCAAATTATGATGCCGGCCGTGATGGTGTCATGCAGGCTGCAACAGATTCGGACTGTCGGCTCATTGCCCATCTGCCTCGCCACGAATTCGTAGGGCTACTCAAGCGTGCACGTTGTCTCATCGGAAACTCGAGCGCCGGACTCATTGAATGCGCGGCCCTGGGTGTTTCCTGCATTAACGTAGGCCAACGTCAAAGTGGCCGAGAACGATCAACGAATGTAATCGATCTACCGGAAGCCGATGACGCAATGATGGATGCAGCCTTGCATTCTGTGAAGCAGGGTCCAACAAACAACCCAGAGCACCCTTTCGGGGCTGGCGAGGCTGGTAAACAGGCGGCTTCCATCTTGGCTTCATTTGATCTCATTAAGCACGCAGTCACAAAACGAAACACCTATTGACTCTGCTTTGATGGTTAATGATTGAATTGAAACAATTGCATAAATCAGTGGTTGCCAGGGGCAATAACCGGTCTATTATTCTGATAGTGACTAAGTCCATCAACATTAATTTCTCGCAGGGCTTCCCCGTGTTCCCACTCCCGGGCACGATTTTGCTGCCACATGCGATACAGCATTTGCATGTATCAGAACCCGCCCACTGTGACCTGATTGATTCCTGTTTCGAAACTGATGGGCAACTTGCTATCGCGTGTTTTTCGCCCGATCCCATTTCGATGTATGCAGAGACACCCAACATTCGACCAGCAGTCTGTATTGGGCAGATTATTCAACATCAAACAACAGACGAGGGAACGAGAGATGTTTTGCTTCATGGCATATGTCGCGCTCAGATCAATACCTTAATGGAGCCTAGTGCAAACCGTACCTTCTGCACTGCCGACCTTTCACCACTCGAAGAAATTGACAGCTTCCCCTCTCCGATGAGCGACGTGCGAGATCGGCTTCGCGAACTCCTCACAAGACATGGCCTGAGCCAACTAAAAAGTACGCAAGCTATTGTCGATTGGTTTGATAAAGAAGAGGTTACAACGCATGCGTTGCTTGAGCTGATTGGTTTTTCAATGATTCGTGACTTGGAAGTGCGATACGAGCTACTCGCAGAGGCCTCTCCGAAGCGCCGCGCCAATTTGATTTCAACAGAACTGTTACATCTCGATCAGCTCATCGCCGGCGCCCTTAATCAGCCATGGAAACAGTGGCCTAAGGGAATTTCCTGGAACTAAGGCGACAATACACGACAACGGAATTTACGATTGGGCTTACGAATAAGCTATTTATCAACTGCGCATCGAACTCATACAAGCTTGCAAAGAAGTACCGGGGCAACGTGTTGCAGCCCACTCTTGATGTGTCCGAACCTGCACCATCGACATTCGATAGTTTCTCAATATCTCGCCTAAGAACTGGCTAAGCCTTGCTCTCTGCGCTGAGTTAACCTGCTGTAAGTCATAGTTACCTAAAACAACAATTCCAATATTCCCAGGATTGTGGTTCTTCACATGCGCGCCCTGATAAGAAAGTGGGCGACAAGACCAAACACGACCAGCGGGATCAATGGCAAAGTGATATCCAATATCACCCCAGCCACGGCCTCGGTGGGCACGCCGAATGGTCTCTAGTCTACTTTGTGCACTGGCCGAATCGGAGGCATGAAATGCATCCATGCCATCATGATGAATGGTCACATACCTTGGAGGCGTCATGTTATTCATAAGACCCGGGACCGGATTCCCTTTGGCCCAATGCCCACGATTGATCATGCCATTAACACGGCCACTTGCCAGATTGGATTTGGCAGGCTGCGCCGGGCGTGGTTTATTTAATGCCCAGTCTGGCGAAGGTACTGCTTGAGCCAGTGGTTTACTCTTTGCGCAGCCAGCAAGTGTCGCCAAGCCAAGAAGTGCCACGAATGCGCGTCGAGAGGTCCCTGGTTGGAATCCTGGAAAATGCTCATTTCCCGTCGATGGATCCGAAAGACCCTTTGGCTGATCTGCATGTGGCATGTGGTACTCCGTTACGCTCCACTTCCTGGCCTTAAGGGCTCCTTAGGAGCCCTTTGTCAGAATATCCAGGTGATTGAAATAGCCGCTGCTTACGTCCGATCAACCCGTGTATCGACTTGCGAACAACCAGTACTCCAGTATACCCCTGGCCTGGCTTTTCGCCGGTCAAAAATCACCTCCAAAATAGGTCCTCTTTGATGGTCTCAGAAGACCCTGTTTCACACACTTTCAGCCCCCTCGCACCTATAATGGGAGGTCTCGAAACTTCTATTATTTCGGGCCTGGAATTCTTCATGACGAACGCTGAAAACAAATCATCCAATACAATTACTGAGCTGTCGGGCGAATACACCGCTGATTCGATCCAAGTACTTGAAGGTCTTGAAGCTATTCGCAAAAGACCTGGTATGTATGTGGGTGGATCTGGGTTACCCGCTTTGCATCATCTCGTCTACGAGTGTGTTGACAACGCTATTGACGAAGTGATGGCTGGGCACGCCACTCTTATTAATGTGCGTTTAGGCGTCGATGGTTCGTGCACTGTGATTGATGATGGCCGGGGCATGCCACTTGATCCAATGAAGCACGAGAACCCCACTATTAATGGTCGACCTGCCGTCGAGGTCATCTTGACTGAAGTGCATGCTGGTGGGAAGTTTGATGACAATGCCTACAAGGTATCGGGTGGCCTGCATGGTGTTGGCGTTAAGTGCGTCAATGCTTTATCCGAATGGACCGAAGTTGAGGTCATTAAAGACGGAAAAATTAACCTCATTTCGTTTGCTCGTGGTGACCTTATCAAACCACTTCATGTGGTTGAAAATTCTGATACAGCAATAGTAGAAGATTCGAAGACAACGGGAACACGCATCAGTTTCCTACCCGACTCAACAATTTTTGATGATTCAGTCTTCCGCTACGAGATGTTACAACACCGCCTGCGTGAACTCGCGTTCTTGAATCCTGGTGTGCGCATTGTGCTTACTGACGAACGAGTCGATCAAGACGGTGAAACACGTACAGATGATTTCCACTATGAGAACGGTTTGCTTGGTTATGTTGAGTATCTGAATCGCTCCAAAACAACAGTTGGATCGATTATTCGGATCGCTCGAATCGATGAAAAAAACGGCGTCACCGCAGAAGTTGCGATGCAATACACAGACGCAACCAATGAAGTTTTATTAGCCTTTGGCAACAACATTATCAATCCAGATGGCGGCACACATGTGGCTGGCTTCAAGACATCTTTAACACGCGTCATCAATAATTATGCCAAGCGTAACAATCTACTCAAGAATCTAACTCCAACAGGCGAAGATCTCCGCGAAGGCCTCACCGCTATCGTGTCGGTAAAACTACCTAATCCACAGTTCAACAATCAAACAAAAGAGAAGTTGCTGAATCCAGAGGTCGAAGGATTTGTCAGTGCTGCATTGACAGAACAATTTGGGGCATGGCTAGAAGAGAATCCAACAGAAGCCAGAAAACTATGCAACAAAGCAATTATTGCCGCAGAAGCGAGAGAAGCAGCCCGTCGAGCACGTGAGTTAATTAAGCGTAAAGGCGCACTTGAATCTGGGGGACTTCCACAGAAGCTTGCTGATTGTGTCACGAATGACGTAGACCGCTCTGAGCTGTTCATTGTGGAAGGCGATTCTGCTGGCGGCTCTGCCAAGGGCGGACGAGATCATGACACGCAGGCCATTTTGCCGCTGAAAGGCAAAATTCTTAACGTCGAGAAGGCACGCCTTGACCGTGTTTTAGCCTTTGACGAAATTCGAATACTGATCCAAGCATTACAGTGCGGCATTGGCGAAGACTTCGACATCTCTAAGCTTCGGTATGGACGCGTCATTATCATGACAGATGCTGATGTTGACGGCTCACATATTCGTACGCTTCTTTTGACCTTCTTTTTCCGTCAAATGAACGAACTGATACGGCAAGGCAAGGTTTACATTGCACAGCCACCTCTTTATCAGGTTTCACGAAAAAATAAAGCTGAATACGTTCTCAACGAATCTGAAATGATGCGGTTTGTCACCGAAAAAGCTATTTCTCAAGCCTCTCTTATCATTCGTGATAGCGACGATCTTGATGCACACAAACTTGAGGGCGACGATCTCCGGAAAGTCGTACAGGATATAACACGACTCATCGAACTGGTCACTGTGGCGGAAAGACGCGGCATGCACTTCGCTGACTTGCTCTCGTCGAGAGATGATGACCCTGATAGTCAAAATCGACTACCTCGGTACAGATTGGCTTGGTCAGATGGATCAGCTCTCTGCTGGAATGATGCCCAGGCCAAGGAAATCATGGACCGCTCTAATCTGGTACTTGAAGACTTGTCACAAGAAGCAACAGACGCACCAACCGATAGCAAATTAGCCATCCTTCGGGAACTTCATGAAAACCGAGAACTCGATGTCATCTTCGAGCGACTTGCAGCGTTCAACATTGAAATCTCTGACTACCACCTTGTTCAAGAAGAATCGGTCACTGGCGAACGCTTGCCCACACGCTATGCATGGGCGATCAAAGGCTCTGGCGATGAAGTCGACATGCTCGAGGCGGCCAATATTCCAGACATACTTGAGACACTTCGAAAAGTTGCCAGCCGCGGCGTAGATGTCAAAAGGTTCAAGGGTCTTGGTGAAATGAATCCTGAAGAGCTTTGGGACACCACTATGGATCCAGCATCGCGCACCCTGCTTCGTGTGACATGGGACTCTGCGTCCGAAGCCGAGCAGTTGTTTACCACACTCATGGGCGAACATGTAGAAAGCCGAAGGCAGTACATCGAAGACCATGCGCTAGAAGTCAAGAATCTTGACATTTAGTAAATCATGCATGGAAACGTAGTAGAGCCGGATCATTGATACCGAGCTCTCTAAAACCCTGTGCTCTCAAGAGACAAGCATCACAACTTCCGCAAGGCCGACCGTCTTTTTCTGGATCGTAGCAACTGATGGTGATTCCATAATCAACACCATGCTCAAGCCCCAAAGCGATGATTTCGCTCTTCTTAAGATCAAGTAACGGCGCATGAACTTGAATTGGCTTGCCACCTACGCCAGCTCTCGTTGCCACTGCTGCAAGTTCATTAAAAGCCTTAACAAAGGCTGGACGGCAATCTGGATAGCCCGAAAAGTCAATCGCATTGACACCTATGAATATATCGCTGGCACCCATTGTCTCGGCAAAGGCCATCGCAAGGCTCAGTAGCACTGTATTTCGAGCAGGGACATATGTCACTGGAATCGTGTCATCAATTTCATCTGTTGAATTGTGCTTAGGAACATCGATTGCCGCAGTTAATGCTGAACCACCAAAGCGGTCGAGCTCTACGCCAACACGAACAAGCTCTACAGCGCCCTGCTTATCTACAACGCGTGCCGCGGCTTCAAGTTCGATTTGATGTCGCTGGCCATATTCCACAGATAGCGCGTGGCATACGAACCCCATTTTCATCGCTATTGCAAGCACTGTTGCAGAATCAAGCCCGCCAGAAAGCAGCACAACTGCATGCCGATTATTCGCTATTTCATCTTCACTGCTTGGAATAATATTATTCATATCGCATTGGAATTTATGAAGCCGCGGAAGACGGTCATCCAAAGAATCCGAACATCAAACAGAGGCGTCCAGTTTGCGACGTAGTAGAGGTCATACTGCAGACGTTTACGTAGGCTGGAGTTACCTCGTAGGCCATTGACTTGTGCCCAGCCGGTCATCCCGCTCTTAACATGGTGACGAAGCATGTAGCCCTGCCAGTCATCACGAAATCCGAGTATTAACTCAGGGCGCTCAGGCCGGGGGCCAACAAGCGACATATGTCCGCTAAGAACATTGAATAGCTGGGGAAGCTCGTCGAGACTGGTCTTTCGAAGCAACTTGCCAATCGTCGTAATGCGATCATCATTCGCTCGTGTCCATGCCAATTCTCCGCGCCCAGCATCTCGACTCGACTGACTACTCGCGTCTGTCTCATTCATCGTTCTGAATTTGAGAATATTAAATCGCTTCCCATTCATGCTCATTCGCTCTTGGCGGAAGAAGATTGGGCCGCCCGAAAAGCGGATGCATGCTGCGATAACCAACATTGGCAAAGCAAATATAGCTAATGCTAAAACGCCGCCAACCAGATCAATCACTCGTTTCGTAATAGCACCCCAGCCAGCCAACGGTGACTCTCGCACAGACAGAATCGGCATGCCGTCAAGATCACTAATCGACATATTCAAAGGCATATGCTTTGGATTAACGTCCGGCACCACCCGAACGTCGAAGGAATAGCGGCTCAGGCTGGAAAGCAGCTCAGGAATATCAGCCCCTTGCTTTGCCGGGACCGCGATGAGAATGCCTGAGATTGTGGCATCACCGAGGACCTCATCGAGTGACTTAATCGAACCCATGACAGGCAAACCCATACATTGTGTTCGCAGATTTTCTTCTTGATGACTAATGAAGAACAGTGGCGTAAGTCCGGTCCAAGTGTTTTGTCGAAGATTGTAGCACACAGATTGACCCAAACGTCCTGTGCCAATAATCGCCACATGCCGCAGATTCCAACCCCGCCGGCGTAAGTAACGTAGAGAAACACGAAAGACATAACGCCAGGAAAGCAGTAATAACCAAACAGCCAATCCAAAGATCAACCACTGAACACGGCTGGGATCAATTGACCCAAAGAGCACTTTGCTAAAGAAACTGATGAATGCAATAGAAAGAGCAACGCCAATAACACACGCTCTCGTGACGCTCGCCGCTTCTCGGTAGAATGCCTGGTCGCGGCGTGGGCGGTACAAACCAGCCCAAACCATCGCAATGAACATCATGGGGATAGCGCCTACGACTGGAATCGCGTCGGTGCCGTAGGACCAATTTGCCCCCGTCGGAGGCACAGCGCTCGCGAGTAAGTCAAAACGAATAAAGTAGGTACTCACAGCTGCAACGGCCACGACACAAAGATCAATAGCCATTAAGACATTCCGGAATAACGTATTGTGTCGCTGCAGCATTTTTTATTCGTTGACCAGTTGGTCTTGGCATCCCTGAGGTTTTGGATCACTGCTGAAAAATTGAACAGACTGCCAAACGCTCATAAAAGAGTGCAGCGAACTAAGCAGATTGCCCCCATAGTGTCGATTCCCGCGGATTTTGCAACTCTTTACCAAGCTGCTCAAGCCCTAGACGCGCCTCATCACTAAGTGATTTGGGAGCCACAATCTGTATTACCGCGTAGAAATCCCCTGAAGTACCTTTAGGCGATTTTATGCCTTGTCCCTTCACACGCAACTTCTGACCGCTTGTAGAGCCTGCTGGAACTTTCAAATCAACCGACCCTTGCAATAGTGGCACTGTTACTGAACATCCCAATGCCGCCTCACTAATGCTAATCGGTACATCCAAAAGAATGTCCAGCCCATTACGCCGAAAGTAGGGATGAGCACCAATAGTAATTGCTAGGAGCAAATCTCCTGCATCACCACCAGATTGACCCGGGTTACCGTGCCCCCGCAATCGAAGTTTCCCATTGGATTCAATACCCGCAGGAATCGTGACCGTAATCGTCTGTCGCTGCCCATCGGCTTGCTCCAGTGCAATCTCTTCCTTGCCTCCCAGTACCGCTGTCTGAAAACTAATGTTCATTGGCAGTTTAAGATCACTACCTCTTACTGGCCCTTGTTGCGCCCGGCGACCTTGAGGTGCACCTGCACCAAAACCACCGACACCAGAACCGCCGCCAAACATCTCTGAGAAAATACTCTCTAGATCTTCTGAACTTACATTCGAGGAAACACCTGCACTGCCTGGCCAACCACCTGGCCCACCTGCCCCACGTGGTCCACCGACTCCAACACCGCTACTTCCGAAGCGGTCATAGGCCTTCCGTTTTTCCGCATCAGAAAGTACGTCATACGCCTCCTGAATCTCAGAAAACTTCGTGGCCGCATCATCAGCCTTGTTGACGTCAGGGTGGTACTTCCTCGCCAGCTTGCGATAGGCTTTACGGATCTCATCTGCTGAGGCACCGCTGGTCAGTCCCAGAAGTTGGTAATAGTTGCTTGAATCAGACATGGTTCGTCCCTGTGCTCCAAAAAAGGCATCGCTATGGTATCGCAGGCGGGCCATTTTCGCCGCTGCTTGGCTGATTCGGTACTATCGCCCAAGTTGGCAGTACCCGATGAGAGCTCATGAGCAATATGACCACCGATCCACACCATCCTAAAGCAAAAAAGCCACCGAACGGGGCTGTTGCGGCTGATCCGAATGTGATCCGCATGAGCTTTGGTGATCATCTCGATGAACTTCGTAAACGGTTGCTACTGGCCATAATGGCCCCCATACCCCTGTTCATCATTGTCTTCATTTTCAGCGATGACATCATCGACTGGTTCCTCCTTCCACTCTACGCCGCACTTGAGGAAGCAGATTTACCGAAAGCAGTACAGGTACTGACACCACCTGAGTTCCTGCTCACCCAAATGAAAGTCGGATTCATCGGCGCGCTGATCCTCTCTTGTCCATGGTTATTTTGGCAAGCATGGTTATTCATTCGCCCAGGCTTGTTTCCCCATGAGCGAAGATTTGTTTACCTTTTGCTCCCAGGGAGTTGCATTCTGAGTATTGGTGGCATCGCCCTGATGTATTTCGCAATGTTGCCACTAATGCTGCGTGTCCTCATTCTATTTGGAGCTGCGTTAAACCCAAGCCCTGTTTTAGTTAACGAGGCTGTTGAGTCAGTGACCACGAGCGACTTAACAAAACTGGCTGTGGTTGAGCAAATGCCAGAGGCCGTAACGGTTGGTGATGCATGGGTGAAGATGCCTGAGCGACTTCTTCAGATTGCCCTACCGCAAACTGGGTCAGACGGAAGTACCAACGAGCTATTGATCGTTTCGGTGCCTCTGCCACAAGGATCGACTGCTATTGAGCAGCAGTTCAGACTCGCGGATTACATTAGTTTCGTTCTTGTCCTGATGCTTGGCATCTGTATTGCTTTTCAAATGCCTTTGGTCGTGATGCTTTTAGGTTGGCTCAACATCGCCTCGGCCTCCTGGTTTAAGAAACGCCGAAAGTATGCCCTCTTAGTTTGTGCGATTACCTCTGCAATTCTCACACCAGCAGATGCAATATCAATGTTCCTGATGCTGATACCTCTTTATGGTCTTTATGAATTTGGAATTGTCTTACTACAGATACTGCCTGCTCATCGAGTGATCAGTGGCAAGTTCTTTGGAAGCGTAGCCAATACCACTTCAGACGATGAGGATGAGACCGGTGACAAGTAATGCGGAAAGCATCACGACATTCGATCTAGCCATGATGGAGCGGGCAATTGAACTTGGCCGGCAAGGCAGTCTCAAGGGTGAGATTCCCGTGGGCGCGGTGGTCTACCGCGACCAAGAGATCATTTCTGAAGCTCACAATCTTCGTGAAACAATGCATGATCCAAGTGCTCATGCTGAACGTCTCGCGATCACTGAAGCTGGCCAGAAGCTCAAAACCTGGCGACTCACCGACTGTTCGTTGGCGGTCACGCTTGAGCCGTGCCCCATGTGCGCGGGTCTACTGGTGAATGCTCGACTTCATCGCCTTGTTTATGGTGCCACCGATCCAAAAGCTGGTGCCTGCGACACGCTCTATAACATACCAAGCGATAAAAGGCTTAATCATGCTGTAGAAGTATATGGTGGGATCATGGCTGATCAATGTGCAGATCTTCTGCGTTCTTTTTTCTTGGAGCGCCGGTAATTGCTCGAAGAACAACCGTTGCATAGCTACCTGGCGGTAATTCAAATGACAGCCCAATGAGTTTTCCATGTTCATCTTCAGATGCGTCAGCAGTTGCCCGTCCAACAGCAACCCGAAGTGGACGACGGGCACCAGAAACCGATCGCCCCAATTTGCTAAATTGCTCTGGAATCAGTGCAAATTCTTTTAGGCACCCTCGTTCAATTTCATCAATGAGTTCGCCGCATCTTGTCATCCGACTTCCCCACATAGGTCCACTTGGAGAAATTTCAAAATCAGCAAGTCGTTTCGCAATCTGCGGGTCTTGTAAAGTCTCGCCAGTCACAGCAAAGACACTCCCACCCTCATGCTTCCAAGCGAGATCCCCCTCATAGAGCCTGATAAGCGAATTCTCACAAACACGCCGCTCTAGAACCCGATTAAAAACTGCCGACTGGAGCGAGCTTATCCAGAATTGGCGTGTCTGCTGACCAAGGCGAGCCACAATCTGACCTGCACTTTTTCCTTTCTCGAGCCAGTTTGCTGCAAGCCTCTCAGGACTGTGAATCGGCCACTGTTCAATATCTTCAGATTCTGTAAGCAAACGCACTAACTGAGTTGAGTCCTTTGTAATCAAAGCTCTTCCCAACAAGTGGTTGATTCCACGGGCGCCAAATCGCTGTTCATCAAAATAGTTTGGTAGGCCATTGGCAACCATTGATGCCAAAAGATTTCTTATCTGCGATACGTCTTCAAGTTCTATCCCACGAAGCCGAATATAAAACCGATTGCCCCTGAGATGACCTAGACGAAGCTTATTGACATGCCGGGTTACTTCAAGAAACGCAATGGCCTCATGATGGGGTTCCAGTGTGCTTGGGTCTTTGTGTAGATGAACCGAAACCCACTGTCTCGTAACTGCTTTTTTATCCTTTCGCCCTGCCGTTCCAATTGCCTGACGAGGCACATTAAATTGACGCATAAGCGCCCCCACCATCGCCTCATGGCTCAGATTGGTTTTCTCAACTTGAAGATAGAGATGTTCGCCCTCACCTTTGGCTTCATAGAGCGGCAATTCCTCGACTATAAAGTCACTTGGACGTTGCTTAAAAACACCACCAATAGGCTCACCATCGGACGCAACATCACTTGGCCTATGACTCTGCTTTTTTTGTTGTTCCATCACAACGCCTGCGCTACCAGTCGCCCTCATCTTCATCGATGTCAATCTCGAAGGGAGGCTCTTCACCCTTTTCCGCTTCAATCTGGTCAAGGACATGTTCAGCCACATAGATAGGTACGCCTTCCGAAACACCCAATGCGATTGCATCTGAGGGGCGAGAGTCAATCTCGACAACCTCTCCTTCGTGTTTCAAGCGAATTTGCGCAAAGAACGTTCCATCATTAAGGTCATTAATGTGGATGTCATGCAGCTGGGCACCAAGGAACTTGATGGTGGAGGCCAGAAGATCGTGCGTTTGGGGCCTGGGAATTTTAATGCCCTTGAGCCGCCGCTCAATCGCGAACGCCTCTGGGAGCCCAATAACAATAGGGAACGTACGTTCCCCACCAATCTCACTGAGCTCAATGATCTGTATATCTGCCATCTCACGAATGAGAATGCGAGAAAGTTCCATCTGCACCGGCATTTCTATAACTCCTCACGGGTGAAAGATCATAGTAGCCATGATGCGAGGCGGAAGTGTCTTTCGAGCTAGATTCCTAATAAGACAAAGATCAAAGAGCCGCCCAAGACAGGTGGCAACGCTTTCTAAGCCCCTAAACCCACTCTGGGCATTCCAAAAAAGAGCTCCCTTTGACATCTTGGAACTCAAACAGGACCTGTCGGATCACCCTACAGTTCCGATTCGATAGATTCCTTACGATCCTTGTTCCGTCTAGAATAGAGAGTTACAATTTCGGCTTATCCACTTATCCGGATCATCGCTGGCGAGACGAGGGGTAAGGGCTCGAAAAAGGCCAAAATGAGCAAGTCTTATGCTCGGCCCTTTAGCACTATTGGAACACAGACCTATGGCTACAGACCACACATTTTTCACTTCCGAATCGGTTTCACAGGGACACCCCGACAAAATGGCCGACCAGATCTCCGACGCTATTTTGGATGATCTACTTCAACAGGATCCGAATTCACGCGTCGCCTGCGAGACGTTAGTCACAACTGGGCTTGCAGTGATTGCTGGTGAAATCTCATCACATGGTTACTGCGACATACCAAAGGTCGTCCGTGAAGTCGTTGACTCTATTGGTTATAACGATCCGGAAATTGGATTCGATGCTGGCAGCTGCGCGGTTTTAGTCTCTATTGATCCACAGTCAGACAATATCAGCCAGGGTGTCGACTCTGATCGTGGCTTGCACAAAGAACAGGGAGCAGGCGATCAAGGGCTCATGTTTGGATTTGCTTGTAGTGAAACTGAATCACTCATGCCACTGACAATTGACTTGTCACACCGCTTAGTGGCTAGACAAGAGCAGGTACGAAACGAAGGCATCATTCCACACCTTCGCCCTGATGCGAAGTCTCAGGTCACCGTTGAGTATGACGGCCTCAAACCTGTAAAAGTACAAACCGTTGTGCTTTCTACACAGCATGGGCCACACTGGTCTGAAAATCAGGACGAACTACGTAGTCAAGTCATTGAACACATCATTAAGCCAACACTTGGAGATTGGTGGCACGACGGTATCACGACGCACATCAATCCAACAGGATGCTTTGAAACAGGTGGGCCTCAGGGTGACTGCGGCCTCACTGGCCGTAAGATCATTGTGGACACCTATGGAGGTCGAGGTCGACATGGTGGCGGCGCTTTTTCTGGCAAAGATCCGTCCAAAGTAGATCGCAGTGGCGCCTACATGGCTCGTTATATTGCCAAGAACATTGTTGCAGCGGACCTCGCTGAAAGTTGTGAAGTACAACTGAGCTACGCCATCGGCGTACCTAATCCCACATCGATCAATGTCAATTGCTATGGCACAGGCAAAGTCTCCGACGCCACGCTGGTAAGCTTGATTGAAGACAACTTTGAACTCACGCCGTATGGGATTATTGAATCACTCGACTTACTTAAACCAATCTATCGTGTGACATCTCACCATGGCCACTTTGGTAGAACTCCAGGGGAAGGTGTTAAGCACAGCTTTACCTGGGAACAAACCGACAAAGCTGAGGCCCTTCGAAACGCTGCAGGCACAACAGTAGGTAAGCCTGTTGGCACGTCCTGATGAATCATCACAGATGATCGGCAATACGGCTCCAACACAGCGTGGGCAATGCGCAAGATCTGTTGCTCTGGCACATATTGTTGAACGACTACAGCAGTATCCGAACCTGCACCCGCAAAAATTAGACGCCACTGGACTGAATCCAAAAGAAGCAGGCCTCGCCCGCGCTATTGATGCGGTGGTCGTTCGATACTGGTCTGCCTTAGTGCGCATCATCGATCAGCACCTGTCTCGCCCATGGGATCAGCTGGATACCAAAGTACAGGGCATTCTATTGTTAGGCGCCGGACAGCTTCTTTACCTCGATCGCATTCCTCCACACGCTGCCATCTACGAGAGCGTCGAACTGACCCGCCGTGGCAAGACCTCAAAAGCTGCCCCATTAGTGAATGCTGTGCTGAGAAAAGTAGAGGCTATTCGGGTTGAACTCACCGACACTCCAAGTATCGATTCACCTTTCCACCTTCTTCGGGGGGATGGCAAAGCATGGGTACTCAGTAAAGAACTATTCGATCAAGATCCACTGAAGAGGCTCGCTCAACAGACAAGTCACCCTTACGACCTTGTCAAAAAGTGGTCCTCCATTTATGACGACCAGTCCACGCGAATGCTGTGTTTACATAGTCTCGTTGAATCACCCACTATTCTTACCGGATTCCATGACGTTCCTCCCAAAATGGTTCCACATCAGATTCCCGGTTTTGCGATCGTTGGTGAACAGCAAAACGAACTGCATAAATTATTAGCAAAGAATGCACACTGGCGTATACAAGACCCTGGCTCAGCCACAACGGTCATGATGACTGAGCAACTCAAACCAAAAATTATATTCGATGCTTGTGCAGGCCGCGGCACAAAGACACGGCAGTTAGCAATGACGCATCCAGATGCGCGTATCATTGCAAGTGATATTGCACCACATCGACTCGCTCAACTTCGTAGGTCTGTTTCTCATTTACCATCGGTTACGGTCATTGACTACAACGATCGGCTCAAATTTGCGAGTCAGGTCGATTTATTGATTTTAGATGTTCCATGCTCAAATACAGGCACGCTTGCGAGGCGACTCGAAGCACGACACCGCTATAACCAACATCATCTCAAAGAACTTGTTGATTTACAGCGGCAGATTGTTGCAGACACCTTCGCTCTTCTGCACCCAAATGGCCATTTACTCTACGCAACCTGCAGCCTATGCCCAGAAGAGAATGAGGACCAGGCTGCCTGGATTTCTAAGCAACACGACCTCAAGGTCCAACAGCACAAATTACATCTTCCCAAGGGCCTCCCTGGCGATCGCCCTTTGGGCTATCAAGATGGAGCCTTTGCGGCCCTATTGAATTACCACGGCCGCTGACTTTCCATAGCGACTCAATTGACTTGCTTTGATATAGTGCTTCGCTTGATCCTTGATGGCAGCCCCCAACAACCAAACCACACAGATTACTAATGAATATTGCAGATCTCATTTCGGCAGACACCATAAAAGCTCCCTTGGAAGCAGAAGACCGACAGGGCGTGATCAATGAACTGGTCGACCTTGTTACGAGCGTGCATGTTTCTTTAGATGGCGAAGCAATTAAGGCTGCTGTCTGGGAACGCGAGCAACAGCGCAGCACAGGTATTGGAGAAGGCCTGGCAATTCCACATGGCCGAATCGCCGGAATTGATCGACTCTTTATGGCTATTGGGCGCCCAATCAAACCCGTTGATTTTGAAGCGCCCGACCAACATCCTGTTGAGTTAGTCATTTTGCTGCTATCTCCACCTGACAACACGCATGATCATATTCAAGCGTTGGGCAAAATCAGTCGCAAGATGTCTGACTCCGTGTTTCGCAACCGCGCCTATACCGCTCAAGACAGTGACGAGCTACATGCGTTGTTCTCTGAACCAGCCAATTGCTAATACGCTAAACAACGACCGTGTGAGAGGGAGTCGCCAATGAGTTTTAAAAATATACTCAAAGGCCTGCGCAATACAGTGCAAGATAAAATCACTTCGCTTCACACAGGAAAAGAAGTCAACACGCTCTACGAGCTACTTTACCAAGCTACCCATGATCTTGATCAAGCAATTGCCATAACAGCAACGCAAACTAAAGATAGTTTTGCTCACCAATGGGAACATCTTAAAGAAGGCCAATACCTTCTCAGTGACCCGTGGTTCAAGAACAACGTCAGTCGTATTTTGAGTGAAGAAGAAATACAAATTGATCCCAAGTGGTTCGCTGGCAAAAATGTTCTTGATGTTGGATGTGGTAATGGGCGATGGTCTTATGGGTTTGCGGAGCTCGGCGCCAACATTACCGCCGTCGATGTCAATGAGGTTGCTATAGAAGAAACTCGACAGGCACTGACGCCGTTTGACGTACAAAAATCATTTTACGTCTCAAGCATTGAAGATTTATCTCATGTCCTTCCACAGAAAAAATATGATTTGGTCTTTTGTTGGGGCGTGCTCCATCACTGCCGACAGTTCAATAAAGGACTTGATGAACTCGTTCGCATGTTGACCTCAAATGGCCTTTTGTACCTCTACCTGTACGGCAGAGAAACCGTGAGCTATCGGGATGACCTTAGGCTTTTTAAACAACGGCTGTATTACAATTCTCTTCCTACCGCTGAGTTGAAATACAAATTTCTACTCAAACATGCCAAAAAAGATCCTTCGAAGGTCCACAACTATCACGATATTTACGCGCCATTAATCAACCGTAGATTTTTGTTCGATGATGTGGAGTCAATGCTAAAACTACGTGGCTTTGAAGATATCACGCAAACGATCAATCACAGTGAAGTCTTTGTTCGTGCCATCCGAAGTCACGCAAATGATTACCAACCATGGCAACTGCCCCGCTACCAGCCTCCGTATTGGTTCGAACACCACGACCACAAAAATACTTAAAGATGAGCCCTGCCGTGTTGGGTGCTTCCATAAGTTGGCAAGCAAAACACGCAATCGGAACTACTGGCCGGCGCGTTCCTGCAAAAACTCGACAACAGCTTTCTGGAAAGCAATGACTGAGGCAACATAGCGCCCTTCTCGTGCTTGCCACATTGCTATTTCTACTTGATAGGCTGATTTTGATTGATTTACTGAGGGACCACTCAAAAGCTTTTCAAGTTGGTCCGCTTTACGAAATGATTCCGCACCTGCTCCTGGTTCCCCAAAGTAAATCTCCATTTGCGCCAGGCGACGAAGCGACTCAACTGGTGCTGGATGCAATCGAGTCACGCGTCGCATTGCATCCAGTGCGGCAGCACCTTGTTCTTGACGGGCCCGCACAATTGAGAGCTGCTCCCAGAAGGCTGGATTTGCAGATGAATTCTCTAGTGCGATTTCAAGTCGATCAGCTGCTTCATCCAATTCACCGGAATAGATAAGAAGCTGAATAAGTTGGCCAGTGATCTGCGCCTTGTAGGGTGATGCCTCTACGGTATTCCGCAGTGTCTCAATCGCCAGTTCGTTTTGTCCTCGTGAAATCTGATATTGCGCCAACGCGCTAGCGATTTCAGAAAACTCCGGCCGTTTCTTGAGAATCTGCTCATTGAAGAGCCAAATTTCATCATTCCGACCCTGCTTTGCTAACACGCGGCCATAGAACTTTATGACTGACTCTGTCGCACGACGTGAGCTTGCCA
The DNA here is from genome assembly GCA_029268515.1 of Phycisphaerales bacterium. Classification (NCBI taxonomy): domain Bacteria; kingdom Pseudomonadati; phylum Planctomycetota; class Phycisphaerae; order Phycisphaerales; species Phycisphaerales bacterium. Next base: position 172,036 of record JAQWNP010000006.1, read on the forward strand.
TATCTTCGAGTATTGCTTCCGCTTTATCCCATTGTCCTAACAAACTTGAGACACGAGCTCGACGCATTGCAACAACTGGTAATCGAGAATCAATAAAGCCAATACCACCACTGGCCATTCCAGATGACCATGTCAAATATTGATCCGCCGCTTTCAAATGGGCGAACTCTTCGTCACTTAGTGTCGGTGGATTGAACTGTAATAGTGCCTCGACAGGCGTGTCTACGAAAGACTCGTGATAAGTAGCTCTCATGTCAAAGAAGCGAATAAGACCCAACTGTACTGATAAAGCCAACAAGACTACAGACAGCAAGATAAATACCCCGCCCGTAAACTTGAGCTTCCCCTTATACCTAAGCTTGGCGTGCAAAAAGTTGACGCTTTGATTTCGGAACATTCGCCATGTTTTCCAGAATATAAATATGACTATTGATGCGATACCAACAGCAAGCAACATGGAGACTGTTCCATAGGAACCTCTAAAAATCCAGAATAAGGCGACCATCAATACTGCGAGGCCGAATTCCTCCGCAAGCGTCAGATCATAGTTGCGTTTTATTTTTTTGTTCTTGGGCTTACCCTTTGCGAGAGATGGGCGACCCAATCCAAAATAGAGCGCGTCATTTGGGCAAACACTTACACAGTCCAAACACTTCATGCATCCGGGATCAACAACCATCCCGAATTCTCGCACCTCTTCATGAACACGTACATTTGATGTACATACGGCTGTGCAGTGACCGCACTGCTCACACGAATCTGTAACACGAATACGGCCAATGGCGAGTCGATCTAAGGGGGCGAAAGCCCCACCGTAAGGGCATCCATACGTGCAAAAACCTTTCGCTCCCAAAAAGTAGACTGTTGCAAATCCACACACCACCAGCGTCAGCACACCAATAACAATCCCAGGAAAGGTTTCCCAGAAGTGGCTGGTGGTGAGTTCTATAGAAAATCCAGGCCACGGCAACGCTGAATCACCAACCAATGGAATCCATAAGAATCGATAAACCAGTGGCCAGATGTACATGTACAACACCAGCGCGACTGGTGTGTAAATTAAGAATCGCGTACGAAATGCTTTCGGACGAACCCCAAATCTCTTCATGATCCAACCACAAAGATCTTGGAGTAAAACAAGGTGGCATCCCCACCCGCAAAACCATCGACCTAAGATCAGCGTCGAAAGAAGCGCCCCAATAAAAAAGATTGCCCCAGCGTTGATGATCCCATTACGGGTAAGAGCCATACCTTCGGAAGGCTCAACTGGTGAAATCGTCATGCCGCCAAACCAACCGTAGTGCTGACTGAGCAACCACACGCCAATGTGGAGGAATATGAGTAACTGCACAAACGCCAGCACCACAGCGCGCCTTCGACCACTCTTTGATTTTTTGATGCTTGTTGCCCGCCGAGGCTGAACGACCGGCAAGCCGAGGTCGGTCTGCTTTGCAGATCCACCTCGACCACGCCCTTTGCGGGGCTGAGAATCAGATGCTTCGCTTGAGTGGACCGGCATGGTTATGAGTATCGGCCCGGCAGCTAGTCCAGCATTGGCTCTTGAGGTCCCAAAGGCGGGCTTTCCGTTAATAAAGTCGTCAGTTGTTGCCTGGAAGGCTCATTGACTCATCCTCTGCGATCAAGGGGCCCTCAGTACGCTCATGAAGGATACTCTTGATCTTCTCCAATGCCTTGTTCTGGATCTGCCGAACACGCTCTTTGGTGACACCAATGATCTGACCCACTTGTTCAAGCGTCAGTGGCTTTTGTAGTTCCTTACTATCTAATCCAAATCGATGTTCAACGACCGTCTGCTCAACGCTAGAAAGCGATGCGGCATTGGATCCAACAATATCCTTCACCTCTTCCGCAAGTTCCTTCTCACGAACACCACGAGTGATCTCAAGGTGATTCGATTTTTCTAAGGCCGGATCAAAATCGGTTGGAAAACGTTGGCGATACTTACTGAGCTTCATACCCTGACGGGAGAATGCCTTCAGAATAGCGCGGCACGCATAGGTACTAAATTTAAATCCACGACCACAATCAAATTTATCGACAGAACGAAGCAGTGCCATGTTTCCTTCACTGACAAGATCAGCGAAGTCAACCTCGCTCATTCTCGTGCGCTTCGCCATAGCAAGCACGAGTGCAAGATTGGTCTCAGCAATTTGCTCACGAAAAGATCTCGCCCTGCAATACCAATGAAGCAGACTCTTGACCTGGTCTTCACTTGGTCGACTCGGACCAATCTCATGTTGCAGTTGCGCAACACGATGCCTTGCATAGTTGTACTGCAGAAAAATGACGCGTTCTTCGGCTGCCGTAAGCACAACTGATCCACCAGTATTGCGCTTCTTGTTTGCTGCCGAAAGATCGTCCATTAACGGGCGATACCAGCTTACATCTGGGCGTTCAATGTCAGGTGCATCATCTAAAATTGCCTGTTCAGCACCTTTATCGTAAAACTCCTGCGAGTCGATGTAATCCATCGGCTGGTCTAGAAGTCTTTTTAAGATGTCCTCATCGTTGAGGGTGAGGCCTGTTCGATAGTCCATCTCGAACAATGTCTCAAACTGATCTTGCGACCAACGATCAGAGGCTCGCTGACGCTCCCGAATGCGATCAAATGGTGAAGTGTTGCCTATCATCCGTGCCTTTTCATTAGCTTGAGACCACGCCAGTGGTCACCTCATTACGGCCCCCGGTGAGAGCCAATTCGCGACGCCTGCCCCTAAGGTGGGGCGCCCCTCACAAGTGAGACTCGATCATCGAGCCTCAGGTTCCCTAGAACGGTGCATTTGGGCACCAATCCGCAGAAGTTGGACGATCCAGGACGATGCTTCAAAACTAGCGCAGCCATGGCCCTGTCCGTCTTCTATCCATACGCTCCAGAGGGTTAACGGGTTCAGACCGGGTTTCATTCAAATAATTACGAAAAAGACTCCCAGCAACCCCTAGCACTCCTATATCCCGAGAATGGATTTGAATGACCAGACACAAGAAAGAGTCACTCCTAGCCCAAAAATAGGCTTTTTGCCAGGCCATAGCGGCATCAGATCCGCCAATGAGATATAGATCACTTACTGAGTGATCGCGGTAAAAAAAACGTCTTTGAGGACATTTAGTCGATTATTCTGGGCTACCGCCGGTTAAATCATAGATCCAGCCTTCATGAGCACGCTCAAAATCCAGCACTCCCTCAGTACCGAAAAATAGTGAAAGCTCTTTCTTGGCTGCCTCAGGGCTATCTGAGCCGTGGATCAAATTGAAGCTTCTCGAGAGCCCGAAATCACCACGAATCGTACCTGGATCGGCATCCTGGCCAAATGTGGCACCCATCATTTTGCGGCAAACACCGATCGCCCCAAGTCCCCTGAGTGCAAGCACGAGCACTGGCGAGCTCGTCATAAACCGAACCAGTCCATCATAAAAAGGCTTCCCCTGGTGGTCTTGATAGTGTTGAGCTGCCAGTTCTGGTGTGATCAGCATCAGCTTGGCTCCCACCACTTGAAGGCCTTTGTCCTCAAATCGCGAGATGATGCGTCCCATGAGTCCGCGCTGAACAGCGTCGGGTTTAAGAATGATGAGCGTGGTTTCCATGGTGGGTTCCTCTCTAACGGATAGGTCGATTGCCTCTGGGCGTCTGACGGGGCGGAGAGCATACCCTCTCAGCGGCTGAGACTCCAGTGGGACCCGCTTCTGAGGCGTGATATCCAACGGACCAGGCAAAGAAGAGCCGATCAAGTATGCTGGCCGTTGTCTGGAGGCAGGAGCTTCTTATCTCCTCCTCCTTACGCACAGATTTTCGCGGGCAAGCCAGGGACGGCCACCATGACCACGCTAACACCACTATCAAAGTCCTCTAAATCAATGGCCAAGCAGGAAACTGCCTCAAAGAAAAAGTCATCCTCCCGCTCTAACGCGGAGTCGATGGCTAAACAGCAGCGTGAAATATCTGTCAGTGAGTTCTTTGCAAAGAACCGTCACCTGCTGGGCTTCGATAACCCTCGCAAGGCATTGCTCACAACAATTAAGGAAGCAGTGGATAACGCGCTGGACGCTTGTGAGGAAGCAGGATTTCTGCCCGATCTATTCGTTCAGATTCTTCAAGTCAATGATTCACGTTTCAAGGTGACCGTACGTGATAACGGCCCTGGAATCGTACGATCTCAGATTGATAATGTCTTTGGAAAACTGTTGTACGGATCAAAGTTCCACCGGATGAGAATGTCGCGTGGGCAACAGGGAATCGGTATTTCAGCTGCCGGCATGTATGGCCTGATGACGACGGGTAAACCTGTCACCATTATCTCAAAGACGGGAAAGAAGAAACCTGCTCACGAAGTGCTTCTCAAGATTGACACAAGCAAGAACCGCCCAGAAATTGTGAGTGATACCGAGCACCCAGAGGATGATCATCTATTCAAGGATGGCCATGGTACACAAGTCACAATCGAGCTCGATGGCAAGTACCAAAAGGGCAAACAATCTGTTGATGCGTATCTCGAACAAACTGCCATTGCCAATCCACATGCAAATATCACCTATGTCTCACCTTCCAATGAGACTTTTGAATTTCCTCGGGCGGTCAAAGAACTTCCACCTGAACCAAAGGAAATAAAACCCCACCCAAAAGGAATCGAACTCGGCACTCTTATTCAGATGTTAGAACGCACCAAGTCAACGCAACTTGGGGCCTTCCTACAAAAAGACTTTTGCCGAGTTGGACCTGGCAAGGCGAAAGAGCTTTGCTCTAAAGCCGGCATCACGAACCGCACATGGATCAAGCAGGTTGGACATGAGCAGGCGGAATCGTTGTACCAAGCGATTCAGGACACAAAGATCAGTTCGCCACCAGTTGACTGCTTGGTACCAATTGGATCACGTGCGCTTTTGTCCGGATTACTCAAAGAAGTAGAAGCAGAATTTTTCACTGCGGCAACAAGGCCACCAAGCGTCTACCGCGGCAATCCCTTCCAAATCGAAGTGGCCATGGCTTTTGGCGGCTCCTTACCGACCGAAGAATCGGCTCGGGTTCTTCGATTTGCGAATCGAGTACCACTGCTCTATCAGCAAGCCGGCTGCTGCTCGTTTAAGGCGGCCATTGAAACGAGTTGGCGCAACTATGGCATGAGCCAGTCGAAGAACACGCTGCCATCTGGGCCGATCGTGCTCCTCATTCATATGGCCAGCGTCTGGGTTCCATTTACGAGCGAATCAAAAGAAGCAATTGCAGATTACGACGAAATCCGCAAGGAAATGCGTTTAGCGATTCAAGAATGTGGACGTAAACTGGGCACGTACTTGCGCCGACGCAAGCGCATGCAACACCAAGCTGAAAGACGTGGCATCTTTGCTCGCTACATTGGCGAAATTGCTAAGAGCTGCGAGGCAATAACTGGAACGCCCGCTAAAACCGTTTACGACGCACTTAAGAAGATGGCTGATCATAAAACCGCTGAGGCTGACTTCCAACTCGATCAAGATGGCAATTTTATTGCAGATGATGATGGCCTCGCCGGTGACGACAATGTCGTTGTCCTTGATGCTGATCAGAAAGTCACCGCAGATCAGATTGATACTGATCTCTTCGGAGACCCCGTCAAAGGAAAGTCTCGAGGCGGTAAGAAGTCGGGTAAGAAGTCGGGAAAGAAGACACGAAAGAAGACAAAGAAGAAAACCACCGCCAAAAGTGGCACTAGAACCTTGAAGAAGAAGGCTCGACGGGTCCGCCAGGATGACAAACAAGGAATCCTACTTGGCTCCAAAGCAGGCAAGAAGAAGACAAAGAAAAAACGAATTGTGAAGAAGAAAAAGGTGCGGCGTTCTCGTCGCTCATGACTGACCGTGGCATAGGAATTTGATCCGATGGCGAAGAAGGCAACCACAAAAAAACGAGCAGCGAAAAAGTCGGTGACAAAGAAGTCAGTGACGCGCAAAAAGACCGTCAAGCAATCTGCTGTTACCAAAGACCGTGACGCCAAAACGCTCAAGAGTATTGGATCGATGGCGAATTCGGTGGTCAAAGACAGTCTTTCTCAGACTGATCCATCTGTCGCCATCCCAATGCGAACGATCACGAATATGCGATTCAATAAGCGTCGGCGCATTTTAGAAATGGGCGACGCTTCCCAACAGCGAGCACTTTTTAATACGAGCCAGGCTCGTAAATTTATGCAGACCGTGCTCTTAGCCAAGGGATGCAAGGACCTCATCCAGGCTGACAAAACGCTGAGCCTGCGTGGTATGTACTACATGTCACTTCACACTATTGAGGGCAGCAAAGAAAAAACCTTTGATGATCAAGGTGAATCGGATGGCATCCTTGAGGACCTTGAAGTGTCACTTAATGGCTTACGTGAAGAACTTCATGTCTTTGCAAAAAAACGTGGCACCATGGTTGGCAATATCACTGTTATTGACAATGGCGATGAAATTAACTGCCGTCGCATGGGCACCGGCGGCTATGCCATTCCAAGTATTTGCGAACCCGACATCATTAAGTTTGATAAATGCGAAGCAGACTTCGTGCTCCATGTTGAGAAGGACACTGTCTGGAGTCGCTTTAACGAAGATCGTTTCTGGGAAACTCATAACTGCATTCTGACCGAGGGGTCGGGGCAACCACCACGTGGGGTGAGGCGTCTTCTACACCGCCTCAATCACGAACTTGGATTACCAATCTATTGCCTTTTGGATTGTGACCCCTGGGGTCACTACATCTACAGTGTCATCAAGCAAGGCTCAATCAACCTCGCTTTTGAAAGCAAACGAATGGCTGTGCCTGAAGCCAAGTTCATGGGAATTCGTGCATCTGATTTTGAGCGGTATGACCTATCTGATGATGTCAAGATTGCCTTGAACGATCGTGATATTACGCGAGCCAAACAAATCGCAAATTACCCGTGGTTTGAAGATCGAAAAGACTGGCAAAAAGAGATTAAGCAGATGCTACGAAACGACTTCAAAATGGAAGTCGAATCCTTAATCACGAAAGATATTTCGTATGTCTCTGAGGTCTATGTTCCAGAGCGACTGAAGAAAAAAGACTTCCTAGACTGAAGCAAATGCCATCTAGTTTACGCCTCGACTTGGAAGCGTCACCACGAAGTCTGACCCTCGCCCTTCTTCTGACTTGACTTCCAGTCTGCCGCCATGCTCTTCAATTAATCGCCGAGCTGTTGACAGCCCGAGACCGGTACCGCCTGACTTGTGGGAAACATAAGGCCGAAAGATTTCACTCTTCTTCGTCTCAGAAATACCCGGACCATTATCAATGACGTGTATTTCTAATTCTTTCTCAGCCAAAACAAGTCGCAAAGTAATGGTGCCATCTTGCCGACTTTCATCCGTCGTAATAGCCTGTGTCGCATTGATCATTAGATTCAGAAGCGCCTGTTTGATATGCCCTACATCAAGCATCACATCAACTGATTTCTCGGGCAGCTCAGTCGTCAACTGAATGCCCGCTTGATCACACTGTGGGTGATAAAAATCTTCCAGTTCACGAACGAGCTTCACAAGGTCACACCGCTCTGGCGACAGTCGAATGCGACCAGCAAACTGAAGAAAGTCCGTCAAGATACCTCCGAGTCGCTCGACCTCGCTTCCGAGGGCCGCCACCCGACGCAACAGACGTCCACGCGGAACCTCATCCAGATCTAACTCGGTGATCCCCTCTGAAAGCAACTGGGCATTGAGACCAATTGTGGAAAGTGGATTCTTAATTTCGTGGGCAAGGCCACCTGTCATCGAACCAAGTTCAGCAAGTCGCTCGCTCGCCAATGCACGACGCTCCGCTTCCCGCGCCCTGATCTCTGCTCGCTGTAGCAAGTAGTAGACCAGGGGCAGGCTGCAAAGCAGTCCAAAGACAAATCCGATTGCAAGCCAGATGACGCCCATCGGAATGAGTGCCTCCGAAGGATTCTTACCAATAAATCCTTAACACATAGTCAATGATTGTAACTTACTCGGCCGTCGCTTCCTCAAGTGGCGCCATCGCTGCTTTCCGTGAAAGCTTGATGCGACCATTCGAATCAACATCGATAACCTTAACCTTGACCATATCTCCAACCTTCACCTCGTCGCTTACTGACTTAACGAATCCATCAGCAAGTTCTGAGATGTGGCACATACCGTCAGTGCCATCAACAATTTCGATGAATGCACCAAAGTCCTTGGTGGAAACAACTTTGCCCTCATAGATTGTGCCAACCTTAATCTCTGCGGCCAGTGCTTCTACCTCTGCCTTTGCCTGATCGCCTGCTTCTTTATTTACAGCGGCGATGTGTACGGTGCCATCGTTCTCAATGTCGACAGTCGCGCCAGTTCGCTCCTGAATACTACGGATGGTCTTGCCACCAGGCCCAATGACCTTGCCGATTTTTTCAGGATCGATCGTCATGCTCACAATGCGAGGTGCATGCTCTGATAGTTCACTTCTTGGCGTAGGAATAACGGCCTCAATCTGATCGATGAGCTCAATTCGGCCCTTACGTGCCTGGGCAAAGATGACCTCAATCTCATCAACAAGAAGACCACGTGCTTTCAGATCGAGCTGTATGCCCGTGATTCCTTCACGTGTACCAGAAACTTTGAAGTCCATCTCGCCGAAGAAATCTTCTTCGCCAATGATGTCAGTAATGTGCTTTACAGTTCCAGAGCCACTTGTGAATCGACCAACAGAGATTCCTGCACAAGTCGCTTTGATTGGTACACCGGCATCCATGAGCGCTAAGCAACCGCCACAGACAGATGCCATCGAAGATGAGCCATTGGACTCGGTGATATCACACTTAAGTCGCACGGTGTATGGGAAATCTTCGACATCTGGAAGAATGGCCAGTAGAGATCTCTCCGCCAACGAGCCGTGACCGATCTCACGACGACCAGGTCCCATGATACGACCAGCTTCGCCCACACAGAATGGTGGGAACAGGTAATGCAGGTAGAACTTCTTGGCATACTCAGGCATCAGGCCATCTACAACCTGTTCATCCCGCCCACTGCCAAGTGCACAGGTCACCAATGCCTGCGTTTCGCCACGCTGGAAGAATGATGAACCGTGTGTACGGGGGAAAATACCGACTTCCATCTCGAGGGGTCGAATCTCGTCCATCGCACGACCATCTGCTCGGACGTCTTCTTCAGCAATTAAGCGATGGGCTGTCTTCTTTTCTAGTTGACGGAATGCTTCGCCTGCTTGCTGCTTTTGCTTTTCTTTAGCAATGTGCTCAGTGTACAAGAGGCCATCTGGAATGTTGAAGTGATCATGAAGCATCTGTTTCTTAAGAGTTGAGATTGCTTCCTGGCGATCAGCTTTACCATGAATACGACGAGCTTTTTCCATCGCATCGGCAGCCGCAGCTTTGACCTTCGCTATGACCTCATCATCTGGCAACATTAACTCACCAGCACGCTTCTCAGTTGTGCCAGCTTTCTCCATCAGCTCAATTTGCATTTCTAGAATAGGCTTGATCCCATTCTCATAGCCATAGCTGATTGCTGCCAGCACATCAGCCTCGGGTACCTCGGCGGCACCCACTTCAATCATGTTGATCCCATCTTTATGACCTGAGAGAACCAGATCTAGATCGGAGTACTCCATTTGGGTAGCGCTAGGGTTGATGATTAAGGTCTCACCATCATCGGTCATTACACGACCAACGCGAATCGTAGCGACAGGTCCTTCGAATGGAGCATCAGTCAGACACAGCGCTGCAGATGCAGCTGTACAAGCAAGTACATCAGTATCGTTCTGACCATCATGACTCATGACCCAGGCTTGAATTTGAACCTCATCTACAAAGCCATCAGGAAAGAGTGGGCGGATAGGACGGTCAATCATCCGCATCGTGAGGATCTCTTTTTCATTTGGAGCGCCCTCACGCTTTCTGAAACCGCCTGGGAACTTTCCAGAAGCAGTGTAGTACTCTCGGTAATCACACTGGAGTGGGAAAAAGTCTAGCCCAGGTCGTGGATCTGCTCGCATGGCAGTCGCCATCACAGCAGAATCGCCATAAGACGCAATTACAGCGCCACTCGCCAATCTGGCGATCTTTCCAGTTTCAAATCGCAGCGTTCTGCCGGCGATTTCTCGTTCAATAACAACGTGTTTTTTCATCGATCAACCTCTTTAAAAATCATGGCGGCATTAACGCAGCTTGTGCGCCGAAATGCCTACTTAGGTTAAGTCGCCATGACTACGGAGGCAGAAGACAAACAACAGAATACTGGCGTTTGAAGCTGTGGCTTGTCCACTGCCGCTAAGTCGTCAAGGTCGACTCGCTGAACTGTGAAGACCCCGCAGTGGGATCTGCTATTTCAAAAGATGCTCTACTTTCGTAGTCCAAGTCGCTTGATCAGAGCCTGATAGCGAGAACGGTCGGTACGAGCAAGGTAGCGAAGAAGACGATTTCTTTTGCCAACCATGAGCACTAATCCACGCCGCGAGTGGTGATCATGTTTATGGGTTCGCACATGATCAGTGAGTTCGAGAATTCGTGCCGTGAGAATCGCGATCTGTACATCTGGCGAACCAGTGTCGCCATCATGAAGTTGATAGTCGCGAATCAGCTCTGATTTTTCTTCTGTCGCAATGACCATACTGTTGGTCCATCCTAAAACTGGGCTCTTGCATCTGTTAGACGGGAAAGTGTATCAACCCATCCCCAGAAGTCCACTCCTGGGAGGGAGTGGTCGATAAGCAATGCCGTTGAATGATCTGGCGGAGATAGTCATGCTTCACGCCAAAAGACGGCTTTCTGAGTCATCTAGGGGGACTAGAGCAAGATTTTCCATGGCCTAGCGACACCAATCAGGCAGAACCAATCGCTTTCTGGGAAGGAATCTTGGACAACCATTGCTCGACTCTCTGGCAGCCTTCAACAATTTGCTCAAGGGTCGTAGCGAAACTCAGGCGTACATGGCCCCGGGCAATTTCACCAAAGTCCTCACCTGGAACCACCGCGACAAGTGTCTCTTCGAGAAGAGCACTCGCAAAATCAACCGCTGATTCAATGGGCTTGCCGGCTGGTGAAACCCGGCCAAAGTAGGCACTGATATCAGGGAAGGCATAGAAAGCGCCTGTTGGCTTGGGGCATTGGACTTCTGGCCATTGACAGATCTGCTCGTAAATCACTTGTGCTCGCTCTGCGAAGGCCTCTCGCATCATGGCGACATCTGCATCTGCATCTCGCATTGCAGCTTCCACTGCTGCGTAGGTGAAACTGGTAATGCAGGTATTCATCTGACTCTGAAGTCGAGTCATCGCCTTGGCAAGGCCTCCCTTTTCTCCACCAACAGTGCCAGGAGCACATGTATACCCAATGCGCCATCCAGTCATCGCAAAGCTCTTGCTTAGACCATTGATCGTGATCACACGATCCGCAATCTCAGGAATCGATCCAAAGGAGAGGTGATCAAAACCTCCGTAAAGAAGCTTCTCATAGATCTCATCACTGAGAATAAGTGGTTTCGGATGTGATGCGAGCACCTCAGCAAGGGCTCGAATCTCATCAGGCGTATAGGCTGTGCCACAAGGATTCGATGGCGTATTGAAGATCACCATCGTTGTGTTTTCAGTGATCGCCTCATCAAGTTGTTGTGGGGTGATCTTAAAGTCATTTTCAGTCGATCCTGGGACCTCAACGACCGTACCGCCTGAGAGTTCGATCGAAGGTCTATAACCAACCCATGCTGGTGTCGGCAAAACAACTTCTTGACCACGTCCCATGTCGAGAAGTGCCTGACAAACGAGATAAATTGAATGTTTCCCGCCAGCAGAGATGACGATATCCGAGGCCTGACAATTAATACCATTCTCGCTGCGAAGCTTTTCCGCTATCGCTTCACGAGCTGGGTTGGTGCCTGGCACCGGCTGATATCCAGTAACACCCGCCTGAAGTGACGCAATGGCGGCCTGAGAAATCACCTCTGGTGTTGTAAAGTTAGGTTCCCCTGCCCCAAAACCAATGACGTCCTTCCCTTCGGCCTTTAGTTCCCGGATACGGGCTGTCACCTGCAGAGTGACCGAAGAGGGAATACTCTTTACTCGATTAGATAGATCCATCTCCTTAGAATACCCGATTGCGTTCGATCTTGGACCAGCCAAAAAACCGGCATTGTGTCCATATATATGCTTTGGCATAGCGTCCCCACGGCAGCTCGGGCAGATAGAATAATGGCCAACCCTAATTGGTGAAACAAACAATGCACTTCGAAACCCACCAAACTGTTCTAAATGAGATTGAGGCGCGGATCACAACCCTCCGCGACTCTCTTTGACTACGACGAAAAGATAAAACAACAAGGCCTCCTGCAAACAAAGATGGGTGAGGCTGAATTTTGGGACGACCAGGATTCGGCTCGCTTAGTCATTAATAAGTACAAACTCCTTAAGGCCCAAACAGAAGAGCTCACCGAGGTGCTAAGTACGCTGGATGATGCACAAGTTGGCTTCGAATTAAGCCAAGAGGAATCTGATAAAGAACTCCTTGCAGAAGTCGATCAGCAGCTATTTGATCTTGAGAAAAAAATGCATCGCGTTGAACTGCAGTCACTACTGTCAGGTAAACACGATCATCGAAACTGTTTCTTATCGATTCAATCTCGCGATGGTGGAAACGAAGCTGACGACTGGGCCGCCATGTTGTCGCGTATGTATCTTCATTTCTGGCAGGCCAGAGGCTGGAAAATTGATGAGATCGATAACACACCTGGAAGTGAAGTTGGCATCAGCTCTATTACGTTTCACGTCAAAGTCCCAATGGCATATGGCTATATGAGTTGCGAACGAGGCACACACCGCCTTGCTCGCGTCAGCCCCTTTAATGCCCAAGGAAAAAGACAAACCAGCTTCGCAACCGTAGATGTCATCCCAGAGATGGAGGATGCAGATGTCGACATTGATGAGAATGATCTAGAACTCACCGCGTTTGCACGATCATCAGGCCCTGGCGGCCAGAACGTCAATAAAGTGGCGAGTGCTGTTCGATTGGTCCACAAACCTACGGGCATTATGGTTGTGAGTTCGACGTTTCGTGACCAGGGCCAGAACCGCAAGCAGGCAATGAACATTCTGAGAGCCAAGCTAGAACAGCTGGAAGAAGAAAAGCGCGAGGCTGAGCTCAATGCTGCTACAGGTGGCAAAGTCGACCAGGGATGGGGAACGCAAATCCGGAGCTATGTGTTTTATGACAATCGTGTAAAGGATCACCGGACCGGATTTGAAAATGGAAACCCACAGAGTGTGCTCGACGGCAACCTCGATGGTTTCATTGACGCTGAACTCAAGCGACGGCGCAGCGAAGAAGCCCAGGCGTAGTTTTCCATTAACGGTTGAACTGTGCTGGAGCTAGAACGGTAGTTTACCCAAGTCCACATTACCGCCAGTAACAACAGCAATCACCCGCTGCCCCTCAACCTGTGCCTGAAAGACCGGATCAAGTATCGCTGCGATCGATACCGCTGAACTTGGCTCGATAATGATCTTGGCTCGTTCCCAGACAAATCGCATTGCAGCGATGATCGCATCGTCTTTCACTGTCACAACACGTTCGACATGATCCTGAATAATCGGCCAAGTCAGTGAGCCTAGACTTGTCAGTAATCCATCTGCAATTGTATTGGGGCTCGTCTGCTCAATAAGCTCACCCGCTTGCATTGATCTTGCGGCATCATCAGCACCAAGCGGCTCAGCAGCCACCAACTTGGTAGATGGACTTCGTGCTGCTAGTGCCAGAGCAATACCTGACAAAAGGCCTCCACCACCAACTGGTACGACCACGACATCGATTGGTTTGGGTTCAGATTGCTCGATGATCTCCAAGCCACAAGTACCTTGCCCCGCAATGACGCGGGCATCGTTGTAAGGATGGATAAAGGTGCCGCCTGTTTCTTTCAGTACTTGTGCGGCAGTATCTTCACGGGCCTGCAGTGTTGGCTCGCAAAGTGTAATCACCCCGCCATACGACTCAACCGCCTTCTTCTTGATCTCTTTCGCATTTGCCGGCATCACCACATAAGCAGGTATGCCCCGCCCCTGAGCGGCCAGCGCCAGTGCCTGGGCATGGTTTCCTGAGCTATGTGTGACGACACCACGCTGAGCTGTTGCTTCATCCAATTGCATCACCGCATTGGTCGCACCACGAAACTTGAATGCGCCAGCCTTTTGGAAGCACTCCGCTTTGATCAACACATCACGATGAGCAGCATCGCTAATCGCCTGACAAGAAAGAAGGGGTGTGCGATGAGCTCGCCCTTTCAGGCGTTCAGCAGCAACCTGGATATCTTCGATGTCCACTGCATATTTTTTGTGGGTGGGCATCATGCGCTATGACTAGATATCTTGCTCATGCGTTCAACCACCTCGGCAACAACTTCAGCTGATGGGAACGCCGATATACGGATATAGCCTTCACCACAAGAGCCAAAACCTGAACCGGGCATCACGATGATTTGATGATCTTGCAACATCTGATCGAACATCTCCCAACTTGAAACACCATCTGGGCAAGCAGCCCATACATAGGGAGAGTGTTGAGCACCATAAACGGTCAGCCCAAGTGACTCACAACCCTTGCGCAACAATGCACCATGTTGTAGATATTTATCAATGATGGCTTTGGACTGTGCCTTACCATCATCGCTATAGAGTGATTCCGCACCACGCTGAACCACATAGGAGACGCCATTTGACTTCGTACTCCAACGACGGCTCCATAGGTCGTGCAACACAAGTCGAGTTCCGTCGGTTGTCTTGGCCGTCAGCTCCCGGGGGCAGACTGTAAATCCACACCGCACACCAGTAAAACCACCACTCTTTGAAAAGCTATGAAACTCGATAGCGCAGTTGCGAGCACCAGGAATCTCATAGATTGACTTTGGAAGCGTGTCGTCTCGAATGAAATCTTTGTATGCAACGTCGTAAAGAATAATGGCATCATTTGCTCGGGCGTACTCAACCCACGCTTCAAGCTGCGATCGGGTTATTGTCTCTCCGGTTGGATTGTTGGGATAGCAGAGGTAGATCAGATCTAATGGTGTGCTTGGGATATCTGGCACAAAGTTATTTTCTGCCGTAGCTGGCAAATACGTCAGTCCTGCATATTGACCATTGTCTCCCGCAACGCCTGTATGTCCGACCATTACATTGGTGTCGACGTAGACCGGATAGACAGGATCGGTAATCGCAATTCGATTCTCACTACCGAGGATGTCGAGAATACTTGCACAATCACCTTTTGATCCATCGGATACAAATATCTCTTCAGCATTGACATCAATTCCATGATCTTGAAACTCACACCGGGCAATGACCTCTCGTAGAAATGGATAGCCCGTTGGTGGGCCATAGCCATGGAACGTCTCACTACGCCCCAGATCATCAACAGCCGCATGCATGGCTGCCAGAACTGCTGGCACCAGTGGTTCTGTGACATCTCCAATCCCACATCGCAAGAGCCGGTCTTTTTTGTCTGGATTCTGCTCACAAAACGAAGTGACACGATGGTCTACTTCTCGAAACAGATAAGCGCCCGCCAACTTTTGATAATTACCATTTACATATGCCATGAATAATTATGTTGCCGCGTGAGTGCTGTTACAAAGCATAGAACAGTACAACGCTGACGAACACTCTCCCATGAGTTAACTAAGGCTGGCTGAATTTGCAGGCAATGCAGAAAGCGAGCAAGCCCAGGCTGGCGGAAGATTCCGAAGCACCATAGAGCGAGTCGCACCACAGTGACTGTGGATTTGATGCATGAGTTGTCGTCGCTCAAGAAGACTTTGCCGAAGTCGCGGCCGGAATAGGATGAAGGGCCACTTCAGCTTCGTCATTCCCATATAGGCGAAGTAAACAAGGTGCCCCGAGGGCGACAGCTGCTTCAGCATGCACTCAAACAGATCATCGACATCTTTAACCGGAAAAATATTGAATGGAAGACCGCAGATAATGTCGTCATACGGACCCTCAATTTCGGCCTCTAGAATTGATTGATTGTGCAGCCTCACAGTGATATCTGGATTTGTACTACGAAACGGCCCCAGTACATCCTGCTCTAAAATTTCACAGAAGTCATCCTGTAGCTCGACGACATCAAGGCTATCACCAGGCTTTAGATTTTTTAGGATCTCTCGCGTAAAGGGACCTGTGCCAGCTCCAACCTCAAGAACACGACGTGATTGACCATGAGGCTCCAGCGACATCCACTTTGTCATCTTACGAGCGAGCAATGAGCCTGAGGGACAAAATGCGCCAACCTCGTGATGGCTCTGTAGTGCTCTACGCGTAAATCGGAACATAGAGAAGGCTCCTACCTGGTATTTTGCAGTCTGCACTGCTTCGGGGCGACCTAGCGTGCTCGGAGACTTTGAAAAACAGGCAAAGATACAGAGTGATGACTAAGACGCAGTCGTGTTGGCTTCAGAAAGTTCCACCAACTGATCGAATGCTGAAGTATCAGCAATTGCAAGTTCACTGAGCATCTTCCGATTCAAGAGAATGCCTGACTTACTGAGGCCATTCATGAACCGGCTATATCGTGTATTTCGCATCCGACATGCTGCTGTAATTCGTGTGATCCACAGACGCCGGAACGATCGACGGCGATTACGGCGATCGCGGTACGCAAATTGTCCCGCTCGAATGAGTGCGACCTTGGCCTGTTGTTTATGACGACTCTTGGTACCCCAGTATCCACGTGCGTCCCGGAGTACTCGACGGCGGCTTTGGGTTCGTGCCGCACCTTTGCGTATGCGAGGCATATCTCGCTCCTTCTTATTGCGTCAATACGGAGGCCAACTCAGATTGCCTCAGCACGGCCTATGGCCTTCTCTATGCTGAAGCTAAGTCGACGCTTGATCCCGACCAACGTCCTGTAGTTATCAAACCAAAAACCGCCAAACAGATCAGGTGTCCGATGTAGAAGCGCCTGTCTCCTGCGCCGCATCAGATTTTCGATCTGGTTTAGGCGTTGAAAGGCCAAGCAACGAACGCAGTCGTTTCATATCAGCGCTCTGCGCGAAACGCGGTACGCGATAGCTCCGACGTAGCTTTCCTGACTTATGGCTGCGCCTATGTCCAGAATATGCCGCACGGAAGCGCACCTTGCCTGATTTGGTAAGGCGGATTCGTTTGAGCAATCCCTTATGTCGTTTCTGTTTTGGCATTGGACTATCCTCGAAATCGCCTGGACTATCCCAAACGGCGTCATTAGACCCCATGTGGGGCAAGTCGAGAAGGGTAGCAGATCGCCGCCCCGCAGCCAAGCCAATACGATCAAGATGAGAGTTGGATGGGGATTTATGGGCTCAGTGAGCTAGGAAGACGTCGCGGTCATTACTGGGATTCGCCTCCGGCCGAAGCGAGTCTGTGCCAACGCCCTGCGGCAGCCAGATATTGTCATGAAATCCATCATGCTCAATCACCGGCTCGTTCCAGATCTGACGGCATGAGCCATCTGACCAAAGCGTATTCTGACTTCCCTGCTGACGATGGTTGCGGGAGAGTTCCATATGGTCGACAGGACGATTCTCCCGGAGCGCTTCAATCACTGGGTTTTTGTCCGCAAGAATAATAATGGGACGCCCCGCAGCAAGCTGCACCATCTGGCCAGGCTGCTGCATCTGATAGCTATAGCTCGGAGAGTGACTGTGATTGCCAGGACAATCAAAGTGTCCATCAGAGCAATAGTCACTCAGAGGGTCTAAATTTTTTGTGTTTGAAAATTGCCCCCAACCCCCACCGATCCCAGCTTGCATGACATTCGGCATCGTGCCGTTATTGTCCTTGGCAAACAGCGAAAACCCGCTGCCGATGGCTGCAAGGTTATCACCACATGCTGTTGATGCCGACTGCCCTTTCATGCGATTGAGAATCGGAAGTGTGATGCTCGCAACAATAAGAAGTACTGCGGCTAGTGCAACAACATCTGGCAAGCGAACCCACCGCTGACCTCGACCAGAATCTTCGCCGGCATTGGCGATACCTACCTTCATGCGAGATCTCGTTCTCTCTTCATGCTGGTCTATTCGAGCCAAAGCAGCATCTACAAGTGTTCTTTGATCTGCCGCATCGACTTGACCCACAGGGTAAGCCTCTAGGATGTGCATGAGCCCTTCAACACTATCTAAACGCTTTTTATCTTCTTCTGAAAGATCATCGAGTTTGGTTCTATCAAAACCAACCTCGATCAATGCATCGAGAATAATCTGATCCTCAGGCGAAAGGTCCGGCATTCTATCTTCTTGATCCCTATGCGGACTCATTCCTCGCCTCCATCTTTGTCATCTTCATGTAATGCCTTCCATGTACTGGCGAAGGTCGCCACTGCAGTATGTAGTCGACTCTTCACAGTGCCCAGTGGAATCTCCAGAGATTCGGCAATCTGGTTGTAGCTCATACGCTGGAAGTAACTAAGCAGCAGGATCTCCCGCAAATGCGAAGGTAACTCATCTACTGCAGTTTTCACTTGTACTTGTAACTCCTGTGACTCAAGTGGCAGATCAGGAGTTGGTAAATCAGATTCAAGTAGATCAACAAACGGACGCCCCTCATCATCCCGTCCCATCGAAGCGGACAAAGAAACGCCTTTATGCTTCCCATGTTTACGGTGGTGATCGCGCCCTTTATTAGCGGCAATCGTAAAAAGCCATGGCTTGAATCGACGCGTTAAATCAAAGGACTCTGCAGATTGATGCACCTGTAAGAATGCCTCTTGAAAAACATCTTCAGCAGCAGCACGCGATCCCACAAAACGAATGAGGAAGTGCAAGAGCTCCGCTGAGTAGCGGTTCATGAGGGCTTCAAATGCGGCCCGATGACCATCGAGGTATGCCTCGATCAGCTGCTCATCGGTTGATTCAACCCAAGAAGTTGCGGTAATTGTTGGTTCAGACATTGCGGTTTTGGCCAGGGGGCTGGCGGGCATCATAGTAGACAATATGCCTCTGCCTGAGCTAAATAGGCTATTGAGGGCACAACTAGCAGCCTTAGGCCCTCTCACACTGGGTTGTAATGTCATGGCAACCATCTCTCTTGTGCTACGAGATGACTTGCCTTAGAGATCGCCCGCTTTAGGATGTATTTTTATTCTTTGTCTAGATTGGCTAGGCAGAGGGGTTCCTGATACCTAAAACCGGCCATGCACCTATCTCAGAAGGACCTATATGGGCGTTCCTATCTCACAAATGTGGACAGTAGCTAGCTACGTGATCGGACAGAAGTTGCGGCGCCGCAAGCGTTATCCGCTGGTTCTCATGCTTGAGCCACTCTTCCGATGCAACCTTGCCTGTGCTGGCTGTGGCAAAATTCAATACCCCGCTCACATTCTTAAGCAGGATCTTCCGCTCGAAGATGCGCTGGAAGCCGTTGATCAATGTGGCGCACCTATGGTTTCAATTCCTGGCGGGGAACCACTCCTATATCCGTACATTCGCGAGTTAGTTGATGAACTCATCAAACGTCGCAAATATATTTACCTTTGCACCAATGCGATCGTGCTTAAAGAAAAGCTCGAGGCTGGGCTCTTTGAACCAAGTAAGTACTTGAGCTTCTCCGTGCATATGGATGGCGAGCAAGAACATCACGATTTTGCTGTCTGTAGAGAAGGCATCTACGACAAAGCAATCGAAGCAATACGCATGGCTGTGGATCGTGGCTTTCGAGTCACCACGAACACGACACTCTTTGAAGGGGCCGATCCTAATTCAGTGCGCCGCTTCTTTGATGCCATGATGGATGTCGGCGTTGAGGGAATGATGGTCAGTCCTGGCTATGCTTATGACAAGGCACCAGACCAAACTAATTTCCTACCTCGAAAAAATACCCACGAACTCTTCGAAATGATCCTCTCCAACCGTGATAAGCGATGGCACTTTAATCAATCACCGCTTTTCCTAGAATTCTTGATGGGTAAGCGAGACTACGAGTGCACTCCTTGGGGGAACCCAACATACAACATGTTTGGATGGCAAAAACCGTGCTATCTTCTTCAAGAAGGCTACGTCGATTCGTTTGATGAGCTGCTTGAGGACACCGACTGGGATAACTACGGTCGAGCGTCAGGGAACCCCGCATGCGCTAACTGCATGGTGCACTGCGGCTATGAGCCAACAGCTGTAGACCATACTTTTGCCTCTTTTGGAGGTATCTGGGGCAACATAAAAGCAATGGTCTTCAATCGCTATGCAAATCCAAAGGCCAAGAGCCGTCTTAAAGAGGCCCAAAAACAACCCCATGGACCTGTTGCTCACCTTGTGCAACTCGGCTTTGGGGATGATCTAAGGGCTGCGGGCGTCGAGGTCCATGATGAGATACCTGAACATGTAGGCGCCGCATGACACAAAAATTTCAAATTATTGGCTTGGTATTCTTAAGCCTGTTGATCAGCGCATGCGTGCAACAGCCCAATCAAAGAACAAAGCGAGCTTCATTTTCACAGCCGGTAGAGGTGGTCATGATTTCGATGCCTGGCTCTTCCGCATCGATTAAATTGAATGCACTTCTTCAGCGCATCGCTCATGAGTACACAAACTTTAGTTTTGTGACCATTGACGTCCTACTTATTCCAGACGATGACCCGCGATTAGTCTATGGTGCGCCAACTGTGCTCTATGACGGCAAGGACATATTTGGTGAAAAACCTCGCTCTGTTGATGGTCTAACCAGCCGCGTCTACACAAATGTCATCCCATCTAAGAATGAAATAATCAATGGCATTCAGAGGCTTATCCAGAAAGATTCTGGGTCGGGGAAAAATTCCGCTGACTGATTCCAGTGAGCGAACCTGGATCTTGCCCCAATCAGACGAAGGCCTCGTTTTCCTCTCACACGAATAGATTTTGGGTTTGAATAATGATTAGTTGGTGGGCCTATCCACTTATTGATGAGCAGAACTGGATCGTCCTTGTTAGTTGGACCTTCTGGGTTATCTTCGCCATCACCCTGCACGAGCTCGGCCACGCATGGGCCGCCATCTGGCAGGGTGATGAAACGCCACGCGAATACGGACGACTCTCTCTGAATCCCATGGTGCATATGGGCCCCTATTCAATTATTGCTTTTGTACTGATTGGATTAGCCTGGGGACTCACGCCAATTAACCCCAACCGCTTCCGATGGGGGCGTTTGGGCCGAGTCGTTGTGGCATCAGCCGGACCTCTGACCAATCTTCTGTTAGCGCTCGTTTGCTCATTTTTATATGCCGCTATTTTGAGTTGGTCACCTGAGTCAACATCAGACACCAAACTATTAGACAATGTGCTGACCCTTCTTGATGTCGGCATCTACATCAACTTGCTGCTGCTGTTATTTAATCTCTTGCCGATACCACCATTAGATGGATCCAAGATTCTGGCCGCCACTTTCAAACCAATTGATCGCCTCGTCCATCGGCCTGAAGCAGCCTTGTTTGGCTTGGCTGTGGTGATGGTCATTTTCTTGAGTGGATTTGATGTCGTGATTGCCTCTATCGTCGAAGGCCAGAGCAATGGACTCAAGTCCTGGGCATTTTGGCTTTTACCCGGCTCCGGAGGCTAAGAATGGGTCTGAGGCTGACCTTGCGGTCAAGCACCTGATGACACCTTGATCACAGCGGTGTCTCTGCTATCCTGACCAGTTCGCATCCGCTTCTTGAAGCGGTGCCGTACGGAGTTGAACGCCCTGGCTTGATGTCAGGGTTTGCCAGGCCATGTGGCCTGCCTCCCCCGGCATCGTCGTCTGGCATTCGTCAGCGAAAGAAGCGCTTGAAAGGAGCCACGAAATGGTTGTTTTGCGTCTTAAGCGGATGGGCCGCCGCCATCGCCCTTTTTATCGTGTTTGTGCCATGGACAAACGATCGCCTCGAGATGGACGGGTCATCGAGCAACTTGGTTGGTTCGATCCACTTGTTGAAGAAAGCAAGCAGACGGAACTAAAGATCGACCGGATCAACTACTGGTTGAGCGTCGGCGCTCAACCAAGTCCAACCGTTGCAACGCTCCTGCGTCGCGCTGATTGCGATCCAAAATCTGGCAAGAAGATTGCTGCTGCACCCAGCACTCCATAATCAATAAAACGCTCGTCGTTTCTGATTCAATAATGCGCGTAGATATACTCACCATCTTCCCTGAAATGTTTGGCCCAGTGCTGGGCTGTAGCATTCCTGCGCGTGCTGCCGCTGCGGGCCTTGTTGAATATCACATACACGATATTCGCGCATGGGCTGACGGACCCCATCAAAAAGTTGATGACCGACCTTTTGGTGGCGGCCCCGGCATGGTCATGATGTGCCAACCGCTTTACGACGCGGTGAACGCTATTGAAGCACTTGATGAGCGCACTGCTACTCGCATACTGCTTAGCCCACAAGGGGCTCCACTCACCCAGCCGCGTGTGGAAAAACTTGCAACCTGTCCGAGAATTCTCCTCATCGCAGGACGCTATGAGGGCATCGATGAACGGGTTATTGAGGAACTCAATCCAATAGAGATAAGTATTGGCGACTTTGTTGCAAGTGGCGGCGAACTACCTGCCATGCTGCTCACTGATGCCTTGGTTCGTCTCATCCCCGGCGCACTTGGCCACGAAGATTCCGCTGCTGAGGACTCTTTTTCACCTTGTGCTGATGGGCGACGGCTCCTTGATGCTCCCCATTACACGCGACCCCGTATTTGGCGCGATCGACAAACACCTGAGGTGTTGTTGAGTGGCAACCATGAAGCTGTTGCTTCATGGCGAAACCATGCTCGTCAAACACGCACTGTTGACCGACGACCCGATCTTCTCATTTTGGACTCGTCAGCTCATTCACCAAAGGATCACAATTGATCCTAATCTTAAAGATCACCCTTTGAACAACTGCTCAATTTGGAATCGACACCATGAATGCCCAAGAACTTGTTGAATCAATCGTTACAGATCAAATCAAGCCTGAAGCCGATCTCTCTAACATAACTGTTGGTGACACAATCAACGTCCACGTGCGGATTATTGAGGGTGACAAAGAGCGCGTTCAGATTTACCAAGGTGTCCTCATTGCAATTCGTGGCCGAGGCGTCAATCGAATGATTACTGTTCGACGCATTGTTGCCAACGAAGGTGTTGAGAGAGTTTTTCCTCTGCATTCACCAAGACTATCGAAGATCGAAGTCGTACGACGTGGTGATGCACGAAGAGCCAAGCTTTACTACCTTCGAGAACGTGTTGGCAAGAGCCGCCGGCTTCGCGATCAACGTCGCGGGCTCAAGCACTACGATGCCACTAATAAATAAGCGGCGACTCATCTGCTCTCTCCAGTCGTGTTGACACAACCGCTTCAATAGACATCAAGCGGCGCGGCGCAGTCGACCGAGGGACTCGACCGCTGCGAATACATCTCCGCGTATTGATCGCACACGCTTGTTATCAACGAATACAAGCATCTCCTGCAAAGCAGGTGATAGATTCGCAAGCATCACATATCCGCGCGCACCAGCAAGGAGCATGAGATGATCAGCAAATCTAGAATGACACTTCACATCAATAGATTGAACATTGAGAATATCAACGATGTAGTCTTGAGCTGTGCTACGGGATAGACCGCGAAAGAGACCCTCAATTTGTTCGAGATCCGACTCGTTAATGACCTCCGTAATGGTCATTGTGACGATACATCTACTTCCTACGACCTGAACCTTGGCAATCCTGGGCAATGGACTCGATGGCAGACAAGAGTCAGCTGGGCGACGCGAGAAGTGATTAAGTATGGACTTGATCATTTTTGTTTGCTCACTTTTCCACCCTGGCTAAGCACTGTTTATCAACCTCTTTGATTTATCCAATAAGACGGTCCTGCTCACTATCACTGATTGGCCTGAGAAACACCGACGGACGCTTGGCGCGTGCTTTCATATTTGAGTTCATCCCAACTGAACCAATCGTGCCACGATTAGATTGATCTGCGTTTGTACTGAAACCAACTTCTTCGCGGTTATGTCGCAATCGATCAATTGACTTCTCGATGGCTTCTAACACCGGGCGAATTTTTTCGATACTTGTCCTGGATCGTTCCATGAATCTGTACTCCTTCAAGAGTCAGAATCGACGAGAACGTCCGCTAAATTACTTGGATGCCGAGAAACACTCCAAAACTATGGACTCAGTGGCCGCATAATCGGATTGATCCGCTCAACTCAAGTCATGAGCCGATTATCAAGCTCTCAATCAATATGTCGGTCAATCCGGCTCATCCGAGCCTGCTCTGAAACAGCCTCATAAACACTGGCCAGAAGTCCTACAAAGGGGAATTTTCCCTGCATTGGAGATGGTCCCAGGCGACGCAGTAGGCTCTGCGGCGGATATTGCATTGGCGGTCGCCGCTCTAACTCAGCGAGACTGGGACCACATCGCCAATAGTCATCAAGACAGTCCTGAAGACTTGGAACAACAGCACGCGACTCCGGAATCCAAGGATCAACATGTGCGGTGGCGACCCCCTGCGTCTGAATCTCACGATTTTGCGTCAGTCGTTCCAAGATCTGCGCCGCGTTCATACCTCTTATCTCGAAGAGCAAGAGCGGTTCATTGGTCAAATGGTGACAAAAGATTGAACAGAGTGTTGCAACATGTTTGCAAACGCCGCCATACGGACAAGTGCACATGAAGGACACACCCTCGGCATTGGTAGGAATCAACCTCTCGGCCAACTCTTCGCCCTTCACTGGAAGTTCGTTGGAAAGTAGACGTGCTTCATATGCTGCTTCTTTCGCCATGAACGAAATAAGCTCGTTCCAAACATCTTCTCCCAGCGGATCAAGTGTGATGGTCACTTGATAAGGCTTGGAAGAGCGACCCTGTACTTGGCCCTGTAGGGATCCGCGGGACACTTCAAATCGAACCGTCTGCCCGTCACGCGCGTATTCAAGTGCTGCCTCAATCGTGCCTGGTCCAAATTGGCTAGACAAAGACTGCCAAAGACGCATACCGATTCCCTCGGTAGGCGCCACACCGGCCCCTGTGGGTATTGATACACCTTTGCGAACACGCCTCATTGCCTGGCTCGCTGGTCGATCAACGCGGGCAAATTTCTGGCTTGCATCAATTGACATCAGCATGCCTCCATGGCTGAGTCGCGCAGCTGGAAGATATCACGTAATTGATTTGTAGTGAGATCAGCAATCCATTGCTCTCCGCCACCAATAATGCCCTCTGCAAGCTCTTCTTTACGCTCAATCATCTGATCGATTCGCTCTTCGAGTGTTCCAAGACACACAAATTTGTGAACGTGAACGGCACGGGTTTGACCGATTCGATAGGCCCGATCGGTGGCTTGACGCTCTACGGCAGGATTCCACCAACGGTCAAAGTGGAACACATGATTGGCTGCTGTCAGGTTCAAGCCCAAGCCACCTGCTTTCAGTGACAAAATGAAGATTGGAATATCACTTGCTGGATCTTGGAAACGATCAATCATTTGTTGACGTTTCGCCTGTGGCGTTCCGCCGTGAAGAAAGAGTGATTCATAGTCAAGGTCGTGCCGAATCATGGATGCTAGTAATTGGCCCATCTGACGGAATTGAGTGAATATCAATGCTTTCCCGCCGCTTGCAATGGCCTCTTCAAGCAAGCCCAACATCCGTGCCGCCTTTCCAGAACGAGCAGATAGAACCGGCGCATCGCCGTGTTGTTCTGGAGTCAGTCCGGTTATTTTCTTTGCGCTGTCGCTTGCCAAAAACTGAGCTGGATGATTGCAAACCTGTTTCAGTTTCACCAAGGTAGCCAATACCAAACCGCGGCGTTGAATACCCTCTACGCGATCAATGTCGCCAAGCATAAAGTTAACCACACGCTCGTAAAGAGCAACCTGCTCTGGTGTGAGTGTTGCATACTCTTTCGTTTCGAAGCACTCCGGCAGATCATCAGCGACACCCGGATCTGTCTTCAGCCTGCGTAAGATAAAGGGCCTGACAATCATACGAAGTTGTTCTGCTCGATCTGCATCGCGACCTCGCTCAATGGGCACGGCGAAACGGCGGTTGAATTCTGTCAGCCGATCAAGGTAGCCGCTATTACAGAACTCCATGATTGACCAAAGCTCACTGAGTCGATTTTCAACGGGTGTTCCCGTTAGTGCAAGGCGATGTTGAGCGGTTAGCGAGCGAATTGCTTGTGTCTGTTTCGTTGGTGGGTTCTTAATGAACTGCGCTTCATCTAATGCCACGCGGTGCCAATCCACGGAAGACACGGTCTCTTGGTCACGGCTCAGTAGTGCATAGGTCGTGATCGTTACATCATTCTCAAGCACCGTCTTGACGAACTCTTCTCCAGTTGGTCGATTTGGACCATGGTTGACATGAACTGAAAGTGACGGTGCGAATCGAGATAACTCTCTCACCCAGTTTCCAACAACGGAGGTGGGTACGATCAAAAGCGTCGGACCAATTTTGCCTTCTGACGCATTTTGTTTTTGGGTAGATTCACGTTCGTGAACGAGCAACGCAATGAGTTGAATAGTCTTACCCAGGCCCATGTCATCGGCCAAACATGCACCAAGACCAAATTGCCCCATGAATGCTAACCAGCGAAGGCCCATGCGTTGATATGGGCGCAGGGTTCCTATAAAGCCCCGTGGCTGCTCTACATGAGGTATGGGTGTTGAGCCACCGATTCCAAAGAGGTCTGCCACCCAGCCACTTCCATCCATACCAAGAATCGGTAGATCATCATCTTCACCCCAACCATGACTGAGGCGAATCGCCTCTAAGGCCGTCATTTCTAGGTCTTGCTCAGCCTCTGCCAATGCTCGTGCCGCCTTAACGTCTGATTCTCGGATCGAAAGCCAGCGACCATTGCGATGTACAAGTGGTGCACCTTGTTTGACGAGGTCTTCAAATTCTTCTGGTGCGAGAAGTTCATCGCCAATTGCTAAATTCCATCGGCAACGCACCAGCGAACCCAAGCCAAGCATGCCTTGGCTTGACTTAGACTTCTCGCCGAGTCCCACATCGGCACTTGAGTCGAGTGGATCTACTTGTAATCGCAAGCCAAGTCGGCTCTCTGGTGCCCCCCACCAATCAGGACAAAGGACTCCAACGCCTGACTCTTCCAGCACCGCCATGTACTCAGTCAAAAATGTGTAGGCCTCGCTCGTCGTCAGCGTGAGTTGTTCGGGAACTGTGGTTTCCAGTGCTTGCTCTAATTGGGGGTAGATACGACTCGAACGACCAAGCTCCGTCAACAATAATTTTCCGGGATCATCGACCTGGGCGCCAACAGCGCCATCTGTCCAGACCTGTGAAGCCTCAATAACCAGTTCTGGATTGCTCGTGTTTTGCAAAAGAAATCGAAGCGTCCATTCACCTCCAGATTGTTCCATTGCAGTTGGTTCATATAAACGAAGTGCGAGTCGGAATGCTTGGTCGGGACGGGCCTCATCTAATCTTGCTACCCAACGGCCGGCACCTTGTAAAAGTGTTGCATCTGTATCAACCGGTTCTTGAACGATACGTTTTGTACCAAGTAGACCCGCCAACCAGGCGACATGAGGATCTTGTTGGGGATCACGATCCTCAATAGCCTCAAAAAAGGACTGCTCTTCAAGTGTCTTTCGGACACCCGCATCAATAAATGCCTGTAAGGCCTCCGCAAGAATCGGCCAGGGACGACCATCATGACGATCGAGTATGGCCCGAACCATAGGCGGCATACTGGTCAAAAGGGCGCCTGTTCGCCAACGAGCATCTTCATCATGAAGCCACGGCTGCCACCATGCTTCCAATTGACCTTCGCGTCGCTGAACAAGAGTGGCGATGAAACGTTGATCAGCCATCAGATCCATAACAAAACGACTGACAGATGCCCAATAACGAATGGAAGCGCCACACTCAATGGGAAGCGTTGCTCGTGACGAAACATCGAGGTGTAGTAAGTCGGCCATTGCAATCAATATTTCAGGCGCCATCACTGTGTTCACGCGAACGGCTGGCACTGAAAATGCCTGAATCAATGGATCACTCGGTCGGTCAAGATCGCCAACAATCGATGCCATCTGGTCACTTGGCCAAGGGCCCCAGACATCCCCAGGAAGCATGATCGAAAGACTGCCTTCGGGCACAAGATGATCTGCGTACTCCGGAAACACAGACAAGACCGCTGCACGCAAATCAACACTTGATGCAGCAAAACTATGAATGGGTGGAACTGGCATCGTGGTCACTGCAGTAACCGTTGATGCTAAATCCTCCTGCGCGTTTTGCTTCTGATCATCCGAAACTTGCGCATAAGTCTGCGCGCAACCTCGGTATCCGGAATGGGATTCCCCCCAAAACATGAGTCCACCTCGGCTGAAGTTGGCATGAATGACCAACACTAAAGAATCCCTCCGCCTCAACCCGACTCATTAATGCTGCAACAAACACCTCATGCACGGCAGCTCGTACCAGTGATCACGCTGGGACTCGAACCCAGGACCCACCGCTTAAAAGGCGGTTGCTCTACCAACTGAGCTACGCGATCCGAAGCAAACCATTGTAGATGCTCTGGCAGGCCTGCCCAGGCCATCGACAGACCGTCCACATCACCTAAGTGGCGATTTCATGCCGAGAGAGGGCTCTTTTGGCCGATAACTTGGTTATGACCCAATCATCTGGCAAGACATCCTCAAGCCATATACCTGGCCAGTCCGATAAGGGGCAGTGGCATGGGGCCCCGGGTCTGGTGGAACCAACCGGTCTTTCCACAATTCAGCAGCCTTGTTTTGGATGGATAAACCAAGCAAGGTCCGTTTTATGGCCCAAAAAGGGCCTTGTAAGCCCAGGGAGTGCCTGAGATGCCATACGCTCATAAAGCCATCATGCTGGCCTTTTCTTCACTGCTGATCGCTGGTTGCTCCCAGATGAGCGCCAAGACGGCCACCTATGGCCCAACAGCATCAGTCACGCCAGCCACCCGCTCAATCTCATCAAGCAGACCAGATAACACTGACTTACTCGTTGAAGAACAGGCCGTGCCCATTACCCACATGAACAATGGCGATCATGGCCGGGCACCACAGCTGATTGGCCTCTACGGTGAACCTGCCACGCCAGCCTCTGGTCCATCGACCTTAGAAGATGGCAACCGGCATCTCACCCAGGTCAGTTTTGCTTCAGAAGGTGGATGCTTCGACCCAGATATCGACCGAACCGGTGCCTGGATTGCCTTCGCCTCAACCCAGCACAGCCATGCCTCGGATATCTACCTGAAACAGGTAGGTGGCAAAACGATGACGCAACTGACTGCAGATCCTGCCGTTGATCGCATGCCGTGCTTTACACCCAATGGCAAGGCACTCGCATTTGCGTCTAATCGATCAGGCAACTTTGATATCTATATCAAACCAGTCGCCGGTGGCGCGCCTATTCAAGTGACAAGCGATGGCGAAGATGAGTATCACCCAAGTTTTTCACCATCTGGTACGCATCTCTCTTACTGCAAAATAAATACTCAAAATCAACGATCAGAAATATGGATTGTTGAAGTAAAAAATCCCAGTGTTCGTCACTTCGTGCAGTACGGGGTTTTACCTGAATGGAATCCTGATCCAGCTTCACAGATGCTTCTCTTCCAGAAAGCTCGACAACGTGGAAGTCGTTTTTACAGCATCTGGACTGTTGAGTTCGCTCAGGGTGAGGCGCGCAATCCTACTGAAATCGTTTCAGCATCCAATGCTGCTGTGATCAATCCAGGTTGGTCCCCAGACGGTCAACAAATCGTCTTTGCCACCGTGGTTGACCCTACGGATAGCGCCTCATCTCTACCTGAACAAATGGACATCTGGACGATCAATCGAGATGGCACTGAACGACGTGGATTAACCAGTGGGCCGCACGCAAATTATCAACCAGCCTGGGCAACAGATGGCCGCATCTACTTTGTCTCCAATCGTTCTGGCAACCAGAATATTTGGTCCGTCATCGGAGATGAGCGATTTGACAGTCTGGCGCAGACGAATCAACCCTACAGCACTGTACAGGGGACATCACCCGCACCTGGGCTCGATCCCTAACAGGATCAGACCGGATTTAGATGTATCGATGAGCGGAGCTCATTGGGAAGGCAGGACGCCATGACAAGTACAAATTCCATGCGCACGATCATCGGTCGACTGATGACCGTGACGGTGTTTCTATTCGTTTTCTCGTGCACACCGAGAACCAAAGTCGCCACTGCGATACATGCTCCTTATTACCAAGATCAGATCTGGGCAGTGGCTCCGTTCATGAATGAATCAGGCATCTCAACTATTCGAGTAGATGCCATTGCAGATGCATTTGCGGAACAAGCTCAGCATGTCAAGGGTATCAATGTCGTACCCGTCAATCGCGTTATTCTTGCGATGACACAACTCAATATGAAGGTCGTATCCACGGTTTCTGAAGCTGAGCAGCTGCTTAGTGTTCTCAATGTCGATGGACTGATTCTCGGAAGCATTACCGCTTACGACCCCTATCCTCCTCCCACACTTGGGATCGCCATTCAGCTTTATATGGCACCTGATGTGAGGTTCTCCAAGACACAACCAGATGATCTAGTTCGAGCTCCTTCCGATCAATGGCTGGGATCTATGCAAGTAATGCCCCACAACCCCGTCGCTCAAGCAGCGGGTATTTTTGATGCCATTGATAACCGGACGATCCAAGAAGTAAACCAATATGCAGAATCGCGACATGTCAGCACCGGCGCCTACGGCCCCTCGATCTACCTTGTGAGCATGGATTTGTACACGGAATTTGTAGCCCACCGTCTCATCCACGCACTTCTCTCCGATGAGAAAAAGCGTCTGATGGCGGGCCTAGAAGGTGACGAGACGCCCTGACGACCTCACTGGTTGTCGCGGCACTTCCCGTCGACAACCATCCATGACACTCCCCTATCACAACCACTCCAAGCCATCTAATGTAACCCCCACCATCTTCCGTGTTGTATTGGTCAAATGGGACCAATCATGGAGGTTTGAGTGGGATGAAGGTGGCGA
Organism: Phycisphaerales bacterium; assembly: GCA_029268515.1. Lineage (NCBI taxonomy): Bacteria > Pseudomonadati > Planctomycetota > Phycisphaerae > Phycisphaerales > Phycisphaerales bacterium. Next base: position 203,013 of record JAQWNP010000006.1, read on the forward strand.
AAAACAGCTTTTAGACACCCTGACAAGCCTTGCTTGTGACACTGAGGCCAGTTTTGACTGGTCTGATCTGGCTGTCATGCGCCGCCATATTCAACAGCAATTCGGACAAAGACCACGGAAGGTAGGTCCGAAAAGTGACGATCTAATCTAACGAAGCCGCAGTTTTCTGGGCATAAACATACATAACCCGTGAGGCATGATTCCATGAGCGATCCCAAGCGTAGCACAATTCAATTGGTCGAAGAATTCCTGACCTATCTCTTCGATGAAAGGCATTTCAGTCCATACACAGCTAAATGCTATGGCGTCGATCTACGCCAATTTACAGAATATCTCACTGAAGAGCACAACATCACTGCCACTCTTGAGCAAGAGCAGGCTGCTTTCGAAACACATCGAATGGCGGCCGCGACCTCTCGCAAGAATAGTATTTCAGAATGTCAGACGATTACAGCAATTATTCTTCTTGGTGAAGTCAACACCATTAGGTCGTTTTTAGGCACTCTTGAACCCCACCAGTATGCCGCAGCAACGATGGCTCGAAAGATCGCTACTCTGCGATCCTTCCACCGCTGGATGGAAAAGTGCGGACTGATTGAGTCGAATCCCATGACCTTGGTTCGTTCTCCAAGACAAACAAAACGTTTGCCAAAAGCCATCGGAGTAGAACAGGTCGAGCAATTGCTTGCAGCACCAGATGACACAACCATACTTGGCTCTCGGGATCGATCCATTCTCGAAACACTCTACTCCACTGGTATTCGCGTGAGTGAATTGGTTGGCATCAATATGGGCGATATAGATGCAGCTGGGCAATCTCTTATTGTTCGAGGCAAAGGGCGCAAGGAGCGCCTGGTACCGTTGGGTTCTCATGCCCTAACAGCTCTTCGAAAATACATCACCATGCTCATTGAATTCCGACGAAGTCACAATGATGAATCTGGTGCCCAAACGCCGCTCTTTATTAACAAACATGGAACGCGATTATCGACGCGATCTGTTCGCCGTAAAGTCACGAAGTACCTGATACAAGTTGGTCTTGATCCTGATATCAGCCCACATACCTTGCGACATAGTTTCGCAACGCATCTCCTTGATAATGGCGCCGATCTTCGATCTGTTCAAGAGCTACTGGGCCACCAGTCACTCTCAACAACACAAGTCTATACCCATCTGACTACACAACGCATGCGTCGCAGCTATGACAGTGCTCATCCACGCGCAGAAGCAGGCTGACAATAAGGCGAATGCGATCAATGTAAAAGCACGGCGAAAAGCCGATTTGACCAGGGGCGTCTCTTCCGAGGGCGCCCCTGTCTTATGGCAAGATCACTACATCACCTTGATAACGACAAGCGTGACATCATCTTCTTGATTATGTTGACCTCGGAATTCATCGAGCTGAGTTGTGATGGCGATCGCAATTTGATCTGCCGAAGATTCAACTTGTGATCGAATGACGTCTCGCAGTCGATCTTTGCCAAACATTTCACCATCGCTATTGCGAGATTCCCAGATGCCATCTGTACCAATAACAATAATCTGACCAGGCTTCCAACCAGACTCCGATGCTTCAGTAAATACCCATTCACCATCAATACCCAAAGGGATGTCACTGCCACCGAGCTCATCAAAGCTATCTGTTTCAGGAGAGAAGCGTAGCATTGGATCATGTCCCGCACTCACCCATCTCATTTCGCCAAGTTGTTTATTAATGACAAGAAAGAACAGTGTCATAAATCGACCACTTTGAGTGTCCTGGGCAAGCCGTGTATTAACCTGTCCCATTACTTCGGCAAGACTGCCGGGCGCCGCGAGTCGTACACGCAGAGCGCCGCGAGCCGTTGCCATCAGTAAAGCGGCAGCAATACCATGGCCAGTCACATCACCCACAGCAATGCCCAATATTCCCTCTCCAAGTTCCTTCAATTCAAGAAAATCGTAGTAGTCACCACCCGTCTCATCGCAGTACACACTCCGACCCGCAATATCGAATCCACTCAGTTGCGGAGGCTCGCTAGGCAAGAGGTTCTGTTGAACCTCCATCGCAACCCCAAGCGCTTCACGAATACGCATGCGATCTCGCAACTTTGGCACCATATCGTTAAAGACTGCTGCAAGTTCACCGACTTCGTCCGAAGTAGCAACCGATGCCCGTGCCTCAAGATCACCGACAGCAATCTTTTTTGCCACCGACACAAGATTGCTAATGGGCCGCGTGACTGATCGTGCGCACAAAAATGCCAGAACAACGACAATGATCATCAGAAAAACAAGAAACACAATATTGCGCCAAGCGTGCCTGCTTACCTCATCAACGAGCCAACTCTGGATTTCATTCGCTTTCGACGCGACTATATTTGCTGGCACCTCAAGCAATAAGAAGGGGCCGCTATCAGTCATTGGCGCATACGCCCACAACAATTCCTCGCCACCAATATCTATCTTGCCTTTGCCAGACTGGCTGAGGCGCATCTGCCTAATCACTTCTGGAATGCCTGGTGATTGATCAGGATTGATATATGTCGGCTTCTGGATTTTTATCTCATCATTTATGGATTCAAGAACGGCTGACTTTTTTGCCACGATTTCAAGCCGATCACCTATCACTTTATCTTTCACTGGATTGACAACCATGATTGATGCATATTCTTGCCATTCCGGAGGGATAGACAAACTCGCAAAAAACTCTGTCAGAACGACATCACATGCAACAACACCGAGAATTGTGCCGTCCGTGAGCTTGATTGGATAGGTGAAACTTGACACCAACTTTCCGTTTGATGCATCAATGTATGGATACGTGCGAGAAACACCTTTAGACTTTTTCCCCAGTTGGTACCAAGGGCGTTCTACGGGGTTGTAATCCTTGGGTAGATCAATATGCCCGGGAAAGTTCATGAACAGTCCATTTTCAAGCGACAAGATGTATCGATGCGCTAAATTGACATTGGCAGCCGTAGCAATACGAAGTGTCCAAAATGCATTTTTAAGGCGGCTGACTTCTAGATCAACTTCAGAACGAGCCAGGCCCAGTGGCACGTAAAAGACTGGCGCATCGGTGATCACCACTTGATTTGTTTTTTCACCTGATTCACTGAGTTCGGAGTAACGTGGATCAGCGGCCATATCTTCAGGAACGACAACTCCATTACGAACATCGTCAGCATAGTATGAAGGCAGATCGCTATCTGACTCAACAGTGGAATCACTTTTATCCCATTCTTGTGACACTGCTTCTGACCAAGTCATCAGCGTCATATCAATCATTCCGATGTCAAGATGAACCTCCTGAGCTAATGATGTTGCAAGTTCGGAAAGGTGCTGTTCTGCCGAAGTCGTGAGCTCCTTACGCAACTCCTTGGCAATACCCTGCCCACTTCGGCGCAGATCAAACAGTGTGTACCACATTGCAATGATAAGTGGCACCAAGGTAAGAACCACAAGAAGTGCTAGTAGTTTCCATCGGAGCGACATTTTGAAATCTCACTTCTTTTTTATAAGACAATGACGAGCTTTCATCATTGCAGTAAAGACTTGTGCCTAACCATTAAAGAACCTTAACAACCACAACTGTCACATCATCTTTAAGAGATTCCTCTCCGATGAATTCCTGGACTGCCTCATAGATATTCACACGGATTTCCTCAGCGGTTTTGTGTGCATTACTCTTTATGGATTTTTCAAGACGTTCTCTACCAAAAACATCGCCATCACTGCCAACGGCTTCCCAAACCCCATCTGTAGCCAGCACAATCACTGTACCAGGCTCAGGAAGAGCACGTTTATGCGTTGTAAACGTAGCAGTTCCATCAATACCAATTGGAATGTCACCACCGTCTAGAGTGCCCATCTGATCGCTGACAGGATCGTATATACATGGCGAGTCATGCCCTGCAGACACCCACTTTATTTCCTTCTTCACTTGATCTATTTTGAGCGCATAAAGAGTCATAAACTGCCCAGCGACTTCGTTGGCCGCCAGGTAGCGATTCGTATCTTCAAAAATTTTCTCCATTGATCGATCAAGTCTAAATTGAAGATGTAATGCTGCACGAATTGAGGTCACAATAAGAGCTGCAGAAACACCATGACCTGTTACATCACCAATGATGACGACACAGCCTCCACCGACAATATTGTCCCCCGTGAGGAAGTCATAGTAATCTCCACCTGTTTCATCACAATAAACACTGGTGCCAGCAAGATCTAACCCAGGAACACTGGGCGGCTTTTCTGGCAAGAGGCGAGCTTGCACTTCATGGGCCAACTCTAAAGATTGCTTCATACGCAACTGGTCGCGTAAGCGAGGTACCATGTCATTAAATGCTGCTGCCAATGAACTGAGTTCACCACTACATCTCACATCGGCTCGTGCATCAAAATCACCACCAGCAACCTTGTCAGCAGCCCGTGAAAGCGCAAGTATTGGACGACTTATGGTACGTGATCCGACAACTGCGGCAATAACAAGTGCGATGAGCAATATCACAACAATGACACCCCCGACCAGCAACTGCTCGCTCATTTCACTCTCAATCATCGCAGCCACTTCTTGACCTTCTTTGAAAACCGTTGACTCTGGTACCACGATAAACAAATAGGTTCCAAAACTATCGAGCGAAGTATAGGACCAGAAACTCAGCACGCCGGCGATCGGGACCTTTGCAACACCAGAGGAACTTTCAGCGAGGTGCTTAAAGACGCCTGCCCAAGGCCCCATCTCATTTGTCTCCTCGATAATCTCATTTAATGGAGTTGCCCAGCTGGCGGCGCCCTTTTTTTGCTGAGCAAGCACCTTCAGTTTTTGTAATCCATCGGGATCCATTTGATGGCGTACTAGTGCAATTGTTGCGTCCTCTTTTAAGTGACCAGGTAACCGAACTTCGCCGAGCAACTCTGTTAAGCCCAGCTCAATACCAACCACACCATTAGAAGTCACGTTCGTAGAAGGAAGCTTCTGAGAAAAACTCGCGACAACTTCGGATGAAGCTGCGTCGACATAAGTTCCAACCTCAACCGCCCTATTGGCACTACGACCTTCGATGTACCAAGGCCGTGTAAAGAAATCATAGTTGGCTGGCATATCGCCTCTGTCTGGATAGTAGAACATGATTCCATCCGACAAACCCACATTGAAGGTGTAAACAAAATTGCCAACTTTTTCCGTCAACTCTTGAAGTGGATGAACAAGAGATGCTAGAGATTGAATCTGTGACTGCATTGAGTCACTATCAACACCCTTGCCTAAATAAATAGCACCCTTCAACAACTCTTCATCTTTGCTCAAATCTGGCGTAACAGAAGATGGGTCACTTGCTTTGTAAATAACAACATCATTGAGTGAAGAAATATCACCATTATTATTACTAAGTGATCGGACAACTCCAACACGAAGAATTTCTAAGATAAGTCGTGCCCGATCATATCGATCATGTACAACTTCAGACAGAAATCTCGAAGACTCTGATAGCTGCATACTGGTATCTTCGATCAACCGCTGCCGCACTTTCGCTGCAACATTCGCGCCCACATCTTTAATAGACAGACGCGCTCCCAACGTCAGTACCACGATGGGCACAACAGATAAGCAGAGCAGTATGATCAGTATTTTCCAGGCAATCCGCATCAGGTATTCCAACTCACTATGAGGTTGTCAGACATCCACAGGTTGGAAGTAATCATACCGCTCAGCAGCCAGATTCATGGCGGTATCTCATATTGAGTTCGTTAGCCCACCATCAACTCTGATACTTTGACCCGTCATATATGAAGATTCGTGCCCAAGTAAGAAACAGGCAACTTGAGCAATCTCATCAGCGGTGGCATAACGCGCCATGGGAATCGCATTAATCCTTGATTCTTCCTCTGGATAGGTGTCCACAAACCCCGGCAATAACGAGTTCATTCGAATGCCTGACTTTGCATAACGATCTGCATAGAGCCTTGTATAGGCACCCAATGCCGCTCTTATTGCCGAAGACACGGGAAAATCCAGCGATGGTTCAATCGCGCCATATGCTGAAATATTAACAACAGAGCCCCCACCACTTTCAAGCATATGGGGTGTGATGAGCTTCGCCAGCCGTGTTACCGACAGAAGAACCAGATCCAAACCAGAGCGCCAGTCCTCATCATCGAGTTCAAGCAGTTCACCACTTGGAGGATGGCCCGTACTCACTACAAGTCCATCAATATGCCCCTCTAGTGCCATGGCTGCATCAACAAATCTAGACAGATCTTCTGGCTTGTCGATCGAGCCTCTCACGCCCACTCCGCCAAGCTCTTTACCCAACAACTCTACTTGTTCTGAACGAGCCAATAATACCACCCGATCACCTTGAGCAGCACAGCGCCGGGCGCAGGCAGCTCCGATTCCTCGGCTCGCAGCAGTTATAAGAATAACACGGGGACTATTATCTTTTCTTACCATCAAATTCCTGTGCCTAAAGAGCTTCTATAAATAAGTCTAATGAAATGGGATGTTTACTCTTCTTGCTTCGTCATCACATCTGGCGTTGACGACAGACTCTCATCCTCTATCGCATCAGATTTTTCGACATCCGTATTGATACTACCTTGAAGTGTTACATCTTCGCGGCTCAGCAACTCATGAACGTGATGAAAATAAGCATCCCCCTCAATCTGCACATGCGCAGGAATTGAAAGGCCAACCGATGTGAAGGTCGCTATTGGTGGATCTCCATCGGGATTGAAAGAAATTTCAATATGCCAGGTACGCTCTTCACTCTGTGGAGGCATCCCCTCGTACTTACGCGTCCGCGCAAGCTCACGGTAGATCGCAATCTGATTCATCGATTTCTTGACCGTGACATCGTTGCTACGGACAAACCACTGTTTATCGAGAGGACGATCACTAAATTCGGGAGACTTAGCAACCGCCACCAGTGTCTTAAATACGACATCTGAAGAATGATCAGGAAAAGTTGAATAGACAGACGTGCAACCTGCTGTGATGACACACAATATGAGTGCAGATGCCATTCTTGTAATTCTGAACATGCCTAAAGACTCCTTTTCAGAACTTGATCTTAAAGCCAGAGAGATCACCGCTCCAAGGCTCCTTCATGGTCTGGACATCATGAACATAATCAGCTCTCGAATCACGAACAACCTGATCAAATGCACGAATGTCGGGCAATGCGCCCTCAACCACACACTCAACGCTTCCATCTTCGCAGTTTTTTACCCAGCCATGAATTGCAAAACTTTGAGCAAGCTCATTGACAGTGGCACGAAAACCAACACCCTGAACACGCCCTAAATATTTGTATTTTCTACGTACTTGGTTCTGCAAATCTGACTGCTCCGATGAGAAACAACATTCATGATGATATTCGATAGTCACCGAAAGCAAGATCTCCAGCTTATCAGTCTACATCGGCGCTCATCTCATCTGGGAACTCAGCGTTGGAGTAAACCTTCTGAACGTCGTCGTGATCTTCGAAAGCATCAATCAACTTGATGATACGCTCAGCGGTGGACTTATCGCACGAGACTGTAGTTGTGGGAATCATTGTCACAGAAGCAGACTCAAATACCAGGCTTGCCGCCTCAAGTGCCTCTTTCACTGATAAGAATGACGCTGGCTCGCAAGTCACTTCCCAAATCCCCTCGGTCAATTCCACATCATCGGCACCAGCTTCAAGTGCCAATTCCATAAGCACCTCTTCTTCGGTGCTTGATTCATCGATTAGTATTTGGCCCTTTGTTTCAAAACCAAAGGAAACTGCACCCGGCTTAGCCAAGTTTCCGCCATTGCGTTCGAACAGCTTTCGCAGCTCCGGCGCAGTTCGATTCACATTGTCCGTGAGGCAATCAACAATCACAGCGACACCGGAGGCCCCATAGCCTTCATAACGAACTTCCTCGTATGACTCACCTTCACCTGCAACCCCAGCACCCTTTTTGATTGCCTTTTCAATAGTATCCTTAGGCATATTCGCAGCCTTCGCTTCATCAATGGCATAGCGGAGCGTCAGATTCATAGTGACATCACCGCCACCAGACTTTGCCGCCACAATGATCGCCCTCGAGCACTTTGACCATGCCTTCCCACGAACAGCGTCCTGCCTCGCTTTGCGATGCTTGATATTCGCCCATTTACTGTGGCCAGCCATCGGCAATTCTCCAAGTGCAGCCTGTCATTCCAAATCAATCAGCCCATTGAGCACTAGGCCGTCTTACGAGTCCCTGTCTTCTTGCGCCCAGAGGATACTGTTGAAGTCTTCTTAGTCGCGGCTTTCTTACTTACTGCCTTCTTACCAACTGTTTTCTTGCTGACTGTTTTCTTACTTGCTGTTTTCTTCGCTGTTGTTTTTTTGCTTGTGGTAGTGCTCACTGGTTTCTTCCGCGTCACACGACGAGCTGCATTGCGTCGCTGTCGCTGCGCCTCGTTGTCGCTCCATCGCTGCAATTGCCCAGCAACTTCTAAATCTTGCTCAACTTTAATCTGCCGCGTTATCCAATTCGTGATTTCCACCGGTTTTGCAGATGCATCTACCGCACTCTCTTCGACGAGTAATTCACGCAGCTGTTCATCAACCGGTATACCCCGGCCCTCATAGTGAAGTAACTGAATTCTTGAAGAGACGAATGAGACCATTCCCTCAAGTGTGTCTAAATAGATCTTGGTATCTTTCTTACCGAGACTCGATAATGATCCAAGCGTGACCTCATGCTCCCGCACATAAATGTCTCGCAACATCGCGCGAAGTCGACGAGCCCGCTCATCGGCCTTCGGATAATCTTCGCCAATAATGTCGATCACATCATGCGCCAGCAAGACCCTGAGTTCGTTGTAGTCCACAACCGATTTCACGAGCTTATCGAATGCCGTGGTAGCGTCGCTAACCGTCGCCTCCCAAAGAAGGCTGGAGTAGATTAGGGTGGAAACCGGATCTCCATCAGAAGCTGGCGTTAGATCCTGTCCCTTTTCAAGCTTTTTTAGTAGCGCTCGGAATTTCTGGGCGCACGCTGCCGTGTTCTTCACGGGTTTGACTCCTCAGTCTGATTCGTATTCTCACCATCACCACGATTCATCTCGTCATTAGCTCTTGCAATAGCGGACAGAACTTCTGCCTGTTTTTTTAGTGACTTGTCGATCTTGAAATGCAACTTTGGAATGCGCCGCATTCGAACAAGATTACCGACTTCACTGCGAATATGCTCCCTCGCATGCTGGATGCCATGCAGTGCTAATTCCACATGTTCCTCTGGGAGCACTGAAACAAAGACCGTTGCATTGGAGCCATCTGGAGCAATCTCAACCCGTGTGACAGATAGAATTCCGCGAATTCTTGGGTCATTGAGTCCCCGACTAAAAACGGTCTGGACTGCTTTTCGAATCTCCGAAGAGGCTCTGTTCTTGTGCAAACTCATCCCGAAACACTCATAGGGTCTGACGGACCTCTTGCGTTCGATAACACTCAAGTATGTCACCGACCTTAATGTCGTCATAGCCGTCAATCAGCATGCCACATTCTTGACCCGACTGAACCTCTTTCGCATCGTCCTTGAACCTCTTGAGTTGCTCCAGGCGCCGGTCTTTCTCAACAACGATGTCATCTCTTGTCACACGAATCTGAGCGCTCCGCTCAATTACACCATCTGTAACATAGCATCCTGCAACCATACCGATCTTCGATATTCGGAATACCTCTCGAACCTCAGCGTGGCCCAATACCTCAAGCTTAAGTTCGGGATCAAGTAAGCCTTCTGCTGCCCGCGTCACATCATCAGTAATGTCGTAGATGACATCATAGAAGCGGATATCGACGCCGCGTTCTTCTGCCTGTCGGCGGACCTTTCCAGAAGCGGTCACATTAAATCCAATAATGATCGCCCGTGCTGCTTCAGCAAGCACAATATCTGATTCATTAATGCCACCAACAGCCGCATGCTTAACCGCCACGGTGACCTTTTCACTGGAAATTTTTCCAAGCGTAGCCTTGAGTGTCTCAACAGACCCCTGCACATCTCCCTTGACGATTAATGGCAGCTCTTTTTGTTCAGCAATTGCCAACTTCTCAAAGATGTTATCAAGCGTCACTCGGTCTTTAACCAACGAGGACTCTCGTTCTTCATGAACGCGTTCTGAAGCAGCCCCTTCTGCTTCGCGAAGGCTACTGACAACATAGAACGTGTCGCCGGCATCTGGTACTTCATTGATCCCGGAGAAGGCAACTGGTGTCGATGGGCCTGCATCTGAATTACGCTCACCACGATCATCTACAATGTCACGAACACGTCCATAGGCACGACCGACAACGATAAAGTCGCCTTTCTTAAGAAGGCCTTGCTGAACGAGCACACGCGCCACGGGGCCACGCCCCTCAATCACCTGCGACTCAATCACCGAACCTTGTGCCGGCCCCTTAAAGTCTGCCTTGAGTTCCAGCAACTGCGCCTGGTAGTCAAGCGTTTCCAGTAATTCTGTAATACCCTCGCCGGATGTTGCTGTTGTTCGAACTATTTCGGTTTCACCACCCCACTCAACAGGATTCAGTTTTTGCTCTGCTAACTGCCCGAGTATTCGTTGGATGTTCGAATCTGTTGCCTCTGGTTTGTCCATTTTATTCAGCGCAACAACAATTGGAACACCTGCAGCTTGTGCATGATGTATTGATTCAATCGTCTGCGGCATCACGCCGTCATCAGCAGCCACAACTAAAACCACCAAGTCTGTCACCTTGGCACCACGGGCTCGCATTTCTGTAAAAGCCTCGTGTCCAGGCGTATCAATGAACGTAATGAGATGTTCATCATCACCCACTTGTACAGGCACTCTAAAAGCACTCGTAGCTTGCGTGATACCACCAGCCTCACCATCAGCAACATTGGCGTTGCGAATTTTGTCTAGTAGTGAGGTCTTGCCGTGATCTACGTGTCCTAAAATCGTTACCACTGGAGAGCGTGACTGCTCATCGTGCATCGTACGATCAAGGAACTTCTGCTCAATTTGTGCTTCTGCAGACTTCCGTTCGAGCACTTCAAGCTCTACATCAAAGTGAAGCATTACCTCTATTGCTTTGGGGCCATCGATCACATCATTGATCGTGGTTGGACTACCCTCGATAAACAACTGTTTAAGAATCATGGAAGCCTTGATACCAGTAACAAAAGAAAGTTCCTTGATGGTCACTGGTTCGGTGACTGTAATTGGTCCTTCAGCCTCACCTGCTGATTGCGCACGCTGGCCACCACCTGCACTACGCTTGAGATTATCTCTTCGAGCTGCACGGAAGTAGCCGCCAGCACGATTCAATCGACGTTCTCGCTCAAGAAGATCCTGCTCACGCCAGTTGAAACTTCGTGTATCGGCAGCAGCTCCAAACCGACCCGATCTACCCTCTCTGTTCGTCGGGGTCGTCGTCCGTCGTTTATTACGACGTGAACTACCAGCCTGCCCGCCAGGACCGCCAGGACCTCCGGGGCCTCCGGGACCGCCAGGGTCACCCATTGGTGGTTGGTTCGGTGGCATCTGATTGGGTGGGCCTGCGCGATGACCACCACGTGGTCCATCTCGACGAGGTCCATCATGGCCGGTACGCGGTCTTGGAGCTGACACTGGGTCCGGCTTCTCTACTCGAATCACCTTTGGCCCAGAGAGCTTCATCTTGCTGGGGCTCTCTAACTTGCGCCCCACAGGCGAAATCACATCAGGGCGATGTGGCACATTCATAACGGCCTTTGGTCGACCATCATCAGTATCACCTTCTGGTTCGTCTTCTGGAAGCTCCGCAGCGGGCGCCACTGGCATTGCGGCCGGCTGCTCATTAGGCGGGTCAGAAGCCTCGTCGGCAACGGGTTCCACAGCAGCAGGCGCCTCTTGAATAACAGGTTGTGCTTCTGGCTGTGCAGTGCTCGGCTCTTCAAAAGGAACTGGCTTCTGAATCACTTTGGCCTCAACGGGCTTCGCAGGCACTACCTTTTTGACTTCTGGATCTATCGTTTCGGTAACGACTTCTGCTTCAACGGGTTTCTTCCTCGCCTTTTTCTTTGCGCGAGCCCGGACCTTATCGATATCAACAGGCGCAGCCGTTTCTGTAGCTGTTGAAGCTTCTACACCAGCAGTGGTACTAAACCACTCTTGGATCGTAGCTGCCAAGCCAGCAGACACTGTTGACATGTGATTACTAATGCCAGGTATGGCCTCAGCCTCACACTTACCAATGATGTCCTTAGACGTCACGTCCAAAGACTTGGCTAACTGATGAACCCGCATTGTCGCTGCTCTTTTTGCCACACTGGGCTCCAATTTGCTTACCGATCAGACCTTTGTCTCTGAAGAATCATCTACATCTTCTTTAATATCTGAGGAATCAACTGCATCAGTAGCCTCTATTGCTGGGCCTTCGCCAAGCACCGATGCCGCCACTCTGTCACTGGCATCATCATCACCATCACCAAGAATTGATGCGGCGGCAGCTTCTGCATCGACCATTGACGCCCCATCACCTTGATCACCTTCGAGAACTGTGCCAGCAATGGCAAGCTCATCCTGTGCACGCTGTTTCGCTTCTTTCTGCTCACGTGCTTGCTGATCAGCAACTTCCCTAGATCGTTCTGCGCAGACCTGTATGACACGACCTGCAAGCTCTTTATCCATCTCCAGCTCACCAGTCAAGACACCAGCGCCGACCTCCTCAATGTCAAAGACACTGATCATGCCAAGGGCACCCATTCGATCCAAGTTTGTATCCGTAATACCTTCAATTGGTCGAATGGTCTCTTCCAAGATTTCCAAGCTCTTCGCAAACTCAGCTGGGGTGAGAATATCAATGTCCCAACCCGTTAAGCGTGCCGCCAATCGGACATTCTGCCCGCGACGACCAATTGCCAGTGACAATTGATCTTCTCTCACAATGATCGTTGCTCGACCCAGTTCAAAGCAGAGGCTGACCTCTTCTACCTCAGCTGGCTTTAATGCATTGGCAATTAGAATTTGGCTCGACTCATTCCATCGCACAATGTCTATCTTTTCGCCCCCAAGTTCATCGACAATGTTGCGAATACGACTGCCTCGCACGCCAACGCAAGCGCCAACAGCATCAACTTTGGAATCAATAGATGACACGGCAATCTTGGTACGGAAACCTGCTTCACGAGCCATTGCTTTAATCTCAATGACATGCTCAGAAACTTCGGGAACCTCTGCTTCAAAAAGCCGGCGAATAAAATCAGGGTGGCTACGTGACAAAACAATCTTGACCTGATTACCCTGCTCGCGAACATCAAGAATCAAGCAGCGTACGCGATCGCCAGGATGGAACTGCTCTCCGGGGATCTGCTCAGAGCGAGGCATGAATCCTTCTGCTCGATCAACTTGTACAACCAAGGCGCCGCCTTCATAACGGTGGGCTGTTCCAGTGCTAATCTCGCCTTGACGCTTTGAAAATTCATCAAGCAGGCTATTACGCTCATCTTCACGGAATTTCTGAATCATCACCTGCTTAGCAGTCTGAGCCGGTATCCGCCCCAGTTCTGCTAAAGGAATATATTCGCGCTCCTCACCTTCATGATTACGCCACAACCGCATCTCACCAGTGATTGCGTCAATCTCACACCCAAATTCCTCGGCGTCGAGGCTGTTGAAATGCTTACGCGCTGCGCTAATCATTGCTTGTTCTAAGTCGTTAATCAGTAAATCTCGCTCGATGTTTCGATCGCGAGCGATTGCGTCAATGATGCGAAGTGTCTCTGCTGGATTCATAACTTTTACTTACTCGTACTATGAAGATCATCCATCGTCTCAAGCAATGGACTCACAATGTTTTCCACTGATCTGCATGATGATCGCAGAAGCAGTTTTTCTTATCGTCCCTGTTGTCTGATGCAGTCACAGTGTTGACAGACATCGTTACGGGTCGCTTCTCCTCACGACCAAAAAAGAAATCGGCTCCGGGTGCCTCAAAGCCGGGCCCCGCAGCCTGCGAGAAATGTCCGAGCGGATGCTCGAACGCGACAATGACCGCCTTACAGTCAAGTCACGGCGAACCCCTCCCGCTCATTGGAGCCATCAGTAACACGCCTAGAAAACATGGCGCGATTCCAATGGAAACCAATTGGCTTAGTCATGAGGCGCTCGCAGCTCGCCACATAACGTCGGCCACCATCTTGACCACACTTAGTGATCATGATGGCAAGGTGATTCTTCAAGTGCGTGGCTCATATCCATTAATACTCAGTCCACGTTTATCCAAAAACCCAAAACGAAGCCCAGCCCGGAACCTACATTAGGACCCGTCGGGGCAGATCAAGCTATGTAAGTTAGCTATCTATAGGGGGAAATGTCAAAACACGAAGGGATCTAACTGCCTGTAATCGTATGATGATAGCCCTTAGGGGCTACCCAAGCGGGATCAGAGGCTTCAGCCATTCGGTTTTGCTTGATGACCAGTCGATAGCGGCCGGAGGATCTTTAGAGCGCGACGACCATTATGCTCTCCCACGGTGGCGGCAAACTTAGCACGATCTTGGACCAGCAGTGTTGCAGGCGTCGTCATCGGTGTCCGTGTCGTCAAGACATCTCCGACCTCAAGGTTACTCAGTTCTGACAGCGTCAGGGTGGTCGATGCCAAGACACCCACAAGCTCAACGTCTGTATGAGAGAGCGCTGAACTAATAGCGCCATCCTGTGAATACTCTGCTTGACGCCGAGATTCCCAACGCTTCATGCTGAGGGTTTCAATCAGTGGTTCGATCACAATAAAAGGTAATCCAAGGTACATGCGCCCTGTGTGGCCCAAGAGAGTGAGATCAAAGGAAATTGACACAACGACTTCATTTGGTGGCACCAGTTGTGCCATTTCAGGATTTGATTCAATACTGTCAAGCTGGAAGTCAAGAGGTGCAACCACATGCCACGCTTGACTCAGACTCGACAGCATGCGCTTGGATACAACCGCCATGAGCCTTGACTCGATTTCAGTCATCGCGCGCTTGGGCACTGTTGAGGCTTCGGCAGAGCCTCCCAGAAGACGCTCCAATAACGGAAACGCTGACTCGTTCGTCATTGCAATACAGATTTGGCCTTCGAGGCCCCGCGGCTGAACCACCATTGTGCAGGTAGGGTTTTCAAGCGTGTCTATAAAAGATGCATAGGTCGTTTGTGAAACACGCTCTACTGCGACCTGGACACCGGCTCGAAGCAGACCGGAGAGACTGGCCCCCAGCACCCGAGCGAAGCTCTCATGAAGCTGAGTGAGTGCTCGAATCTGCTCTTGACCAACGCGTTCAGGCCGCGTGAAGTCATATGGTGTAATAAGCAGCTCTTGGCTGCCATGACGCATTCGTGAGAAGATCTGGGGCCCAGATACGGAGGTTTCAACTTCACCAGCCGCAACTGCATCAATGAGAGCATCAACATCAGCATTATTCAGTCCATCAACCATTATGATCTTTCCTACTCATATAGAAGTGGTATCGGACGTTTCCTAGTCAAACCGCCAGTCAGGCCGCCGCATCTGGCCTACCATGTGCCAGGAAAAGTAAGTCCCACGGTTTTTTAGCCAGCTGAGCCTTAGTCGCCAGCCAAGTAACAAGATGAAGCAATCTCAACGACCATTATTGATGGAGATGAAGGCACCACTGACTGTGCTGGCTCTCCTTACCGTGCTCATGTTGCCGGGTCACGAAGTACAGGCACAGTCCACGCCCACATGGCCGACACCCAATAACACCTGGAATCAGCCAGGACGGACACTGCCCCAAAAAGAAGTTGAGATATCAGCCACACCCGACCGAAAAGTCGTGCCACCTGGTGGCGACCTCGTTATTGCCATTGAATTCAAAATGGCGAAAGGCTGGCATATCTGGCCAAACAAGCCAGAAGTGCCAGAAGCGTTGGGCATGTC
Organism: Phycisphaerales bacterium; assembly: GCA_029268515.1. Taxonomy (NCBI): domain Bacteria; kingdom Pseudomonadati; phylum Planctomycetota; class Phycisphaerae; order Phycisphaerales; species Phycisphaerales bacterium. The sequence goes on from JAQWNP010000006.1 coordinate 218,891, forward strand.
TGACCCGGACACTTTCGCCACCAAGATCAAAGTCGACCAACAAGACAACGAAGCAGTGACCGCACATGCTGGTTATATCCAGTGGCCGGAGATGCACGCAGTCCAAGTCGACTTCGGCACCGGCCCAGTCTCACTCAACGTCTATGAAGGTAATGCGATTGCGTATCTCCCGATTACGATTGCCGAGACCGCCGAAGATGGTCCCGTCGAACTTTCTTTATTGGTCACCTATCAAGCCTGCGATGATCGAAAATGCCTCATGCTGGAACAAGATGTTCCGCTGCCTGCCATTGAATTCCAAATTGGATTACCGACATCTCGATCAAATCCTGAAAATGCACCAAACGAGATGTTTAGTCAATTCGATCCCTCCGTATGGACGCCCATCCATGCTGGAATCGAGGCACCAGATTCGGTCTCGTTTAAGTTCTTTGGTTTTAATTTCGACATTGCTGCCGGTGGAGCCGCTGGAATAACAATCTTGCTCTTACTGGCATTGATTGGGGGCTTCCTGCTTAATTTCACCCCCTGTGTTCTTCCGGTGATACCGATCAAGATCATGTCTCTAAGCCAAACCAGTAAGACGCGAATGCGGACCTTGCAGCTTGGTATTTTTATGTGTTTAGGTGTCTTTTGTTTCTGGCTGGCGATGGGTATCGCAATTGCCTCGGTCGCTAGTTTCGATGCGATAGGCCAGTTGTTCACCTATCCAATTTTTACGATCCTGGTTGGGGCCTTCATTGTGTTGATGGCCTTTGGTATGTGTGGTTTGTTTTCCGTACGTTTGCCAAACTTCATCTATAGCGTCAATCCCAAACTCGATGGTGGGCTTGGATCTTTTCTCTTCGGCGTGATGACTGCCGTTCTCGCAACACCATGTACAGCACCTTTTATGGGCGCAGCCGCAGCGTGGGCTGTCAAACAACCCGGATTGACGACACTCGCTACGTTCTCCGCCATCGGCGTTGGTATGTCACTGCCCTATCTTTTCTTATCTGCATTCCCACAACTGGTCGAGCGCATGCCAAAGACTGGACCAGCCAGTGAACTTATTAAGCAGATTATGGGGCTGCTTCTTCTTGCTGCGGCGAGCTACTTCATAGGCGCCGGCATTAGCGATCTTGCAGAGAACTCCGGCGACCCGCCTATGATTTGGTATTGGTGGCTCATTGCTGGCTTTGGTATTGCCGCTGGTGTGTGGCTGATATGGCGCACCATCCGCATTACCCGCTCGCCAATACGCTTGTTGGCATTTTCTCTCATCGGCTTGGCGAGTATTGGTATCTTCGTACTGTTAGGTATCACTGAAACACGCAAAGGTCCCATCAACTGGGTCTACTACACCCACGCACGATACGACGCTGTTCGTGCCGAACAGAAGGTGGTGTTGCTGGACTTTACTGCAGACACATGCATTAACTGTAAGGTGCTTGAGCGGACTGTCCTTGAACAAGAGAGCGTCGTCGACCTCTTAAACCAGGCTGATATTGTTCCAATTAAGGTAGATACCGCCCAGGATGAGGGCGGCGAATTGCTCAGTGAGATTGGTGGGGTCTCTATTCCACTGCTTGTTATTCTCAATGGCGAGGGCGATGTCGTTTTTCGTAGCGATTTCTATCTTGTAGATGAGGTTGTAGATGCACTCAACAAAGCTCAGAATCAGACAATGCAGGAATCGAGTTCAATAAGCGAGTTACTGAACACCACTCTTTAGTTCTTAATACTGGTTCTTATCAAATGCGCGCAATTACGGTTTACTGCAGCTCTTCTCCTCAACTCGATCCAGTTTTCCATGAGGTCGCTTCTAGCCTCGGTAAGATGATGGCTGAAAATGGCCTCGAACTTGTGTTTGGTGGTGGCTCAATCGGCCTCATGGGTGAGATTGCCCAATCAGCAAGAGACAATGGCTGCCGGACGGTTGGCATCATCACGGAACGACTCCTTGATCGCGAGATGGGTGACCAGAAATGCGATGAGCTCATTGTGGTTTCAACGATGCGGGAACGGCGACGCCTGCTTATGGATCGTGCGGATGCATTCATCATGCTGCCTGGAGGCATTGGCACTTATGAAGAATTTTTTGAAGCTCTGGTAGGCCGACAATTGGCCGAACACAGAAAGCCAATCGGGGTGGTCAATGTCGATGGTTACTTTGATCCGTTGCTCGAGATGATCCGACACGGTATTGAACATCGTTTTATTCGAGAGGCAACCCATTCATTGATGCACATTGATTCAGATCCTGCTGTTGTTCTTGAAACGCTCTTAACAAGTGATCCTGCCAGCCATGATGATGAATCGTTGCTGCCCGTGTTCACCCCGGGTTCGGGCCATTAACATTGCGGCACTATCTGTGAGGCGACTGCCTATATATGACTAGCCAGACACGTTCAATTGGACTTATCGCTGGACAAGGTGTTTTACCCATCCTTGTTGCACAGGGTATACGCCAAGCTGGCCATCGCGTGTCTTGTGTCGGATTGCGTGGCCAATACCACCAAGAGTTGCCCCAATACTGCGATGATTTTGCAGTGGCCGGTATTGTGAGACTTGGGCGGTGGATTCGCTTGATGCGGCGGTGGCGACTCCACGAGGCCGTTATGGTTGGTCGAGTTGGTAAAGAGCGTATGCATGACCCCTTTCGGGTGCTTCGACAGATCCCCGACTGGCGAGCATTCTGTCTCTGGTATCGTGCCCTGAGACATGATCGACGGACACCTGCGTTGCTGACTGCGGTCGCTGAAGAACTATATAAATGCGGTATTACGCTAATGGATTCAACGAAGTACATCCCTGAACACATGGCAACATCTGGAATCATTGGCCAACATTCATTGTCCAACCAGCAGCAACTTGATCTGGACCTCGGGTGGCCATTACTTGAACAGATTGTTGAGCTCGATATTGGACAGTGTCTCACAATTCGTGATAGCGACGTCATCGCGGTTGAAGCCGTCGAAGGCACCGATGCGGTTATCGATCGAACAGCAATGCTCTGTAAGAGTAAGGGCTGGACGCTCATGAAGTCTACGAAACCATCACATGACATGCGTGCAGATGTTCCCAGTATTGGTCCACAAACTGTTGAACGAGTGGCCGCTGCCGGAGGCCGATGCATTGCTATGGGTGTTGGTCGCGTTATTCTGTTAGACCGTCCAGCAGTCATTGAAACAGCAGATCGGTTAGGTGTCACACTTGTTGGCATTCCTATAGCAGCGAATGCACAGTGATGTCGCCTCGTTCTGATTGTCGTTATGTTTCTCGCGGTGGTCTAAAATTAGCCCATGCGATTGAACACTTTCAGTTTGATGTGACGGGACTTCGATGTGCTGATTTGGGCTGTTCAGTTGGCGGTTTTTCTGACTGCCTTCTCCAAAACGGTGCTGCTCAAGTGCATGCTGTAGATACTGCCTACGGCATACTGGATTACACCATTCGTCGCCGTGAAGAAGTCATGGTCTACGAAAGAACAAATGCCCTACATATCGAACCACCGGCACAGGTTGATCTGGTGGTTATTGATCTTGGCTGGACGAACCAGCGTCGCGCCATCCCAGCGGCATTAGATTGGCTTGGCCCCAACGGACACATCATTACGCTCGTCAAACCTCATTATGAACTTGATGCGTCACAGAAAGAACAGTCCCTCACTGATGGCTGTCTTGACGCGACCATGGCTGAGCAGGTGTTTAATGATGTTCTCGCCCAGTTTGAGGAGCTCAATACATCTGTTCTGAGCTGGACAGAATCGCCAATTCGAGGTCTCAAAAGCGAGCAACGGCGGCCTGGTCACGGCAACCGGGAGTACCTCGTCCTACTCAGTCCTAAGAACACGGATTCAGACCCATCCCAAGAAGCCTGAGTCTGGTTTTTAGGGCAGTGAATCGCCCCAACACAAGCCCCTTATCGGCTAAAATAATCGGTCGCCTCTGGATGGCTTATTTGACCTCGCCGATCGATCTGCGCAGGACCCCGTGACTACTTATGGCTAAGACACCAAAACCAGACAACTCGAACGATCAGCAACCATCAAATAACGGTGGTCGTATGATTGACCAGCGTATCGATCGAGAGCTTCACGAAAGCTATCTCACCTACGCAATGAGCACGATCATGGACCGGGCACTTCCAGATGTCCGTGACGGTCTCAAGCCATCACAGCGACGCATTTTGATCGCCATGGCTGATCTCAACTTATCACCTGGGCGCAAACACAGAAAGTGTGCCAAGATTGCTGGTGATACTTCTGGAAACTATCACCCACACGGCGAAGGCGTCATCTATCCAACACTGGTCAACATGGCTCAGGACTGGAAGATGCGTTACCCACTCATCGATAAACAAGGCAACTTTGGATCGATTGATGGTGATCCGCCTGCAGCAATGCGGTATACAGAGGCTCGACTTCGATCAACTGCTGTTGAGTTACTAGACGATTTAAAATTCGATACCGTCGACTTCAAAGCAAACTATGACGAGACCAGAGAAGAGCCAACAGTATTACCTGGCCGCTTCCCCAACCTTCTCGTCAATGGATCAAGTGGAATTGCTGTTGGTATGGCTTGCTCAATGCCACCGCACAATCTCAACGAGATCTGCGATGGCATTGTCGCACTGATTGATAACCCAGATCTAGAACTTGCCGACTTGATCAGTATCATTCCCGGCCCAGACTTCCCAACTGGCGGTGTCATCGTTGGACGTCGAGGCATTCGCGAATCTTACGCAGATGGTCGCGGGCGACTGATACTCCGTGGACGAGTGCACTATGAGCAAAATGGCTCACGAGAGAGCATCATCATCGATGAGATTCCATACCAGGTCGTCCAAGGCAATCTCATTGAGAAGATGGTGGACGCCGCGAAATCTGGGCGAATTCCAGATATCGCAGACATCAAAAACTTCTCCGGTAAGAAACACAGAACACGGATTGTCGTTTACCTCAAGAGAGGTGCTGATCCAGATGTTGTGCTCAAGCAGATCTATCAATACACACCACTGCAAAGCACTATTTCAGTTATCAACATTGCATTGTCAAACCATCGGCCGTGCACTCTTAACCTGAAACAACTTCTTCGTAGCTTCCTCGACCACCGTCGTGTTGTTCTTCGTCGTAAGACGGCGTTCCAGCTTCGGGAAGCCAAAAAGCAGGCGCACCGCCTTGAAGGCTTGATTTATGCCGTCTGTGATATCGATGAAGTCATCGCGTTAATACGGAGCAGTAAGACTCGTGATGAAGCAATTCAAAAGCTCATGGAACGGGCATTCCGAATTCCAACCAAGCACGCTTATGCCAATCTGATTGATGAGCGATTGATTGAACGGTCACAAACAGAAGATGGCGTTCATCTCACACGTGTACAGGCAGAGGCCATTGGTGCTTTCCGTCTCATTCAACTTGTTGGCCTTGAGATTGAGAAGCTGACCGCTGAATACCGATCGCTGCTGGATGAAATTGAGCGACTCGAAGAACTCCTTGCTGACGAACAACTGATTCTTAACATCATCCGACAAGATTGTGAAGAGCTCAAAGCGAAGTTCGGTGACGAACGGAAGACTGGCTTTGAGGAAGCAGAAGCAGAAGAATTTGAGATCGGCGATCTCATTCCAGAGCACACTGTTGTTGTAACAATCTCTCATCAGGGTTATGTCAAACGACTGCCAATGGACACCTACCGCGAACAACATCGTGGTGGCCGAGGTATCAAAGGCTCGGATTCTCGTGATGGTGACTTCATTGAACACTTGTTCACTTCATCGTCGCATGATGATCTGGCCTGCTTCACGAATACCGGGCGACTGTTCAAAATTAAGGTCTTCCAGATTCCTGAAATGTCACGCACCTCCAAGGGGCGACCTATTGTTAATCTCCTGAAACTTAAGCCTGACGAGAAGGTCGTTGCTTTCTTGCCAATTGAGGCGGCTTCTCTAAAGGACACAACAGATTTCCTTCTCTTTGCAACAGCTCAGGGCCGCGTTAAACGGACCGCACTCAAGGCCTATCGCAATGTCCACCGTGCCGGCATTATCGCCATCAAGCTCAATGCTGGTGATCGACTCATTGGTGTCGAACAAACCTCTGGGAGCGATGACGTGTTACTCGCAACACGAACAGGCATGTCCATTCGTTTCACTGAGACCGATGCGCGAGAGATGGGACGAGATGCTGCTGGTGTCAAAGGCATTTCCCTAAGCCCTGAAGATGAAGTTGTGGGACTCATTCGCGTTGAACCAGATGCAGATCTTTTGACCGTAACTATTAATGGATACGGAAAACGCACTGATCTCGAAGAATACCTTGTGCAATCCGAGGATGGCACCTCTCACGCCCAAAATCGTGGCGGCAAAGGTCGTCGCGACATTCAAAATACCTCACGTAATGGAAACGTTGTTGCTGTTCGATGTGTGCGATCAAGCGATGGCCTGATGTTTGTGAGTGAAGGTGGAATGATTGTTCGGATCGGCGCATCAACTATTCGCCAGATCGGGCGTAATACACAGGGTGTACGCGTCGTCAATCTGAAACCAGAAGACCGACTTATCGCTGCAGCCCGCCTCGCTGAGGATGAAGATGCGGCGTCGAGCGAAAACATGCTTGAAGGATCAGGTACAGAATCCACTTAAGAACGATTTCTATTCAGATACAACTGCCATTTAGCATCAACTTGATTGCATTCACGTTCTCAAGTTGAAACAAGGGAACTCTCAAATGCCCATCAACGACTGGTCCGACAGCATTGCAATCGCCGAGCTTTCGGACGAGCCCAACTTTTCCGAAGACATGGATTCACTGATGCGGCGCATTCAAGACAAAGGTGATGAGTCACCTGATGTCATCTTGAATATGGTTGGTGTGACCCATCTGAACTCTTCGAATCTAGCATCGATTTTAAAGCTGCGAAAAATGCTCATGGCCGCAAATCGTCGCCTTCGGATTTGCTCCATTAATGACCATGTTTGGTCCATCATGTTAATCACAGGTCTTGATCAGCTCTTTGAATTCACAGAAGACATAAGCACTTCACTTGCATCGCTGCAACTCGATCTTTAACAGATTGGCCGGGTTGCTCATTCGGGAGATCCCATGCGAACGATCAGAAGATCGGACTATGACACTCGCATCGAGATCATGCCATTGATCGATGTCATTTTTCTCCTACTTACCTTCTTCATCTACGCATTTGTCCTCATGGTGCGTGTCGATCTTCTACCCGTACCACTGGAAACGTATCTCTCTGGCGATCCTGCTGATCCGGTTCCTGCAGCAACCATCACGCTCGGACTTGATGGGGCATTGAGTTTCAACGATCAAAAAGTTGAGGCTGATCAGATTATTGATCGCATCAACAGTGCCAAACAAGAAGAACCAAACACACGTTTTTATCTTGTGATGGCTGCAGGTGAAGGTGATGTAGATCGGGGTCCAGTTCTCACTGGACTCTGGGATCGCTTACGTGAGGCCGGTGTCGAGATTAACCTCGTAGGCACACCTGTCGTTCCACAGAAAAATAGCCAATGATGGACCAACCCCCGCAACTTGTACCACCCAAATCGGGTCGACTCTTTGGCGGCTTTGGCGCAGCCCTGATCTTCTCAATCGCTTTTCATTTTTTTATACTCATTCCAGTTGTACTTTTAATCCTGTCACCGCAAACATCCGCGCGTGAAGTCGCTGATGACTTAACCGAAGTTCCTGATCAGCGAGAGCCACCTCCACCACTTGGTGGTGAAGAAGGCTCGCCATCATCGCTTGTTTGGATTGGATACGACACTTATCAAGAACACCTTGCTGAGTTAGCGGAGGTTGAGCAAGCAGCATTTACGCCTTCCCCCATGGGCGCGCCCAATGCAACACCAAATACTGTCAATCCTTCAACGCCAGGTGAAGAAAACACGGGCGAAGATCAACAAACCACCCCTGCTATTCAAGAGCCAGTGACAGCGACTGCGCAAGGTAATCCTGACAAACAAGACAATCCAGAGAAGGCACAACAATCAGAAGGGCTTATTAAGGCGCCAATCAGTGAGCAAGGCGCCCAGAAAATACCAATGACCCCAATACTCGGGCCAGGGCCATTGATCTTAATGTCGTTGCCAGAGGCGACAAACGCTGATGCTTCCGAAACTCAAGAACCCACACCAAATCAAGAACCACAGAAACCAGAAACGGCCGCACCAGGTCAAGCTGAAACACCAACATCCAAGGAGGCTGAACCAGGAACGCCTGCTGATCGAGAATCAGATGCAACATCAACTATTAAGGTGCCTATCAATAAATGGAAACTCGGCCGACCACTCCAAGCTGAGGGGTATGAAATTCTCACTTCTAAACCTCAATTAACGCCTTTGCAACAAGTCAGTGGCACACTTGGAATGCGAAAATTCCCCGTGGTAGAGATTGTCTTCCTCAATACTGGTCGGCCCGATGATGTCAGAGTGATTCAGAGTTCTGGTAATAGCCGAGCCGATGAAATTCTTCGGCAAAGTGTTTTTAAATGGCGAGCACAGGGCAAAGCGATCGAAGAGCGTGCGAAGGATGATCCATTAATTGTTCGGATTCAGATTACTTTTACGCGTCGGCGCCGCTAACTTGTTGATGGCTGTGCCTGCAGTCTTTCTCGCCAGGTTTCCATTCGCTGGTGATCAGTCATGCTATAGGTCAATGGCGTCACAGTAATACAGCCTTCAAAAATTGCTTCTACATCGGATCCTGTTGCGGTGTGTGCGAAATCCATGCCGCTACCAGTCGCCCAGTAGTAGTGTTCGCCCATCGGTGTTTCCCGCCGCTCATAATGATCGACGCCCGCGGCAGTGTTCATCGCTACCACCTTGATTTCGGGCATTGGCATATTTTTGGTTTCAGTACGGGGAATATTGATGTTGATGACACTATGAGGATCGATGCCATGCTCGAGCACACGATCGATAGCGGTCCTCGCAAAAGATGCTGCACGTTCATAACACGTCTTTTTAGGATCACCAATGTGCAGACTCACAGCGATTGCAGGGACTCCTAAGAACGCCGACTCTACTGCAGCCGCAACTGTGCCTGAGTAGATAATGTTAATCCCGACGTTTGCACCAGTATTCATCCCACTAATAGTCAAATCTGGGCGTGTGTCTTGACCAAACTGCTCCGGCCACAACGCTTGGAACGCAACCTTGACACAATCGGCAGGGCGCCCTTCGACAGCGATCCCAGTCATTTCCTCATTGACCCTCACCTCTCGTGTGAGAAGAGGTGAATCATAAGTAACACCGTGGCTGGTGGCGGACTGAACAGTCGCTGGAGCCACTGGTACAAGTTCACCAATACCATTCAGCGCAGAAAAAAGTGAATAAATTCCTGGCGCTGAAATACCATCATCGTTCGTTAGGAGAATGCGCATAGCAGATCCTAGCACGCCTAAAGGTCACACGGGGAACTTTCTATCGAGGATCTAAGATGTACTCGCGACCAGCCCACCGAATAGGTTGCCGTGCTAACAAATCTCTGGCGCCTTGCCGCAGTATGCGCGTCACAATCCATGCACCATACGGATACAGCCAGATATATCGCCGCGAGACGCAACCAGCTCGATAGATCATCATCATTGCAGTCAACTGTATGACGGTGCAGGCCAGGATCATCGCCAAGCCAATAATCCCTGCCGTCTGATCGCCTAACAAGAGTGCCGTAATTCCCAATACCAGCAATACCAAGCAGATTGCTGGCAGCACCAAGCCAAGAGCAGCAACACGCACAGCCTGTTTGCGAAGTCTTGAAGGGCGACGATGGCAAGCCTCAATAAATATACGCTTCCACCCTTCTCGAAAGTTTTCTAGTGATGAGTACATCGAGCAGATCAACATCCCATCTGCAAGTAACAATAAACCTCGCCCACCTCTCACATAAACCCGCTCAGCAAAAGCAAGATCTTCCAATAGTGCGTCTTTAACACTGACATGCCCTTGAATGCTCTCGTAGAATTTTCGATCAAAGAGCAAAAACTGGCCGTTTGCAAAAACGCGACCATTCCTCTGGTCATTAACACGATCGAGGGGAAAAAGTTTCAGGAGCGTCATGGAAGCGACTGGTTGTGCGCTTCTCTCAAAATCATGATGTGTCGTCAGCGTGCTTAGAAGGCTCAAAAGTGACGCATCTCGTTCCTTTGCCATTAAGACTGAAGCTCGAATGAGATGTGGGTCAAAGTTTGTATCTGCGTCCGTAAACAGAATCCACTCACCAGTTGCATGCTGAGATCCTTGGTGGGCTGCATGGCATTTACCGGCCCAATCAGATGGACAAGATTGAATCTCGACTAATTTGATCCGATCGTCTTCAGCGGCATGCTTTTTGAGTATTTCTGCCGTCCTATCCGTACAACGATCCAGCGCAAAAATGATCTCAAGATCTTCATACTTCTGACTGCGAATTGACAGAGCGCACGCATCGACGACTCGTTCTTCGTTATGTGCTGGTATGACCACACTCACTTTGGGTAAACCTTCTGGCGGTATCGGTAAATCTAACCCACGCCGGACCGAAGGACGATCACCGAGCGCGCGGAGCATCCGAAATAGGACAAACGCCCAATATGAGCTTGCAACTGCAACACAAGCGAACGAAATCCACAGCAAAATAAGCAGCGTGCTCATCAATACTCCTTGATCAGTAATCAGAAGTGTACCTCCCCAGAACCAAGAACACCCGCAGGGCGCCTCATAAGTCGAGTGATTGATAATATGCCGTCCATGAAATCCTCTGATTTTCCATCTATCCGGATTGCTGGTTTAAACGGCCAATTAAGCTGTACAACGTCGGAGCTTCCAATCCTTGACCGCAAAGCATCAAATCATGCCGATCAGATTGCGATTCAGCACTTTGGCATTCATGGTTCGGTGCTTATGGAAAATGCAGCACGCCATGTTGCCCAAGTGGCATTTGGCTTCGTTGTGCAGCAATCAGACCCATATGTTGTCGTTTTCTGCGGAAGCGGAAATAACGGCGGGGATGGATACGCCGCAGCACGCCATCTACACGAAGAAGGCGTGCGAGTTGATGTATTCCAAACGTCCCTCCCGCGTTCTGGTTCAGATGCAGCCCGCAATCACCATACGTGCCAAGCGATGGGCATACCAGTGCGGCCGATCACTGAATATGACAGCGCTACGAGTTGTGATCTGATCATCGATGCCCTCTTTGGCACGGGGCTGGACCGGGAAGTGACGGGCAATGTTCGCACAATCATTGATGCCATCAACAATTCAAAGTGCCCTGTCATTTCAGTGGATATTCCCTCAGGCATGGAATGTGATACTGGGCAGATACTTGGTGCTTGCGTCAAAGCCTCAAGTACCGTGACATTTGTCGCACTTAAGCCAGCCTTGATGGCACCCCAGGTCAGAGATCTGGTGGGCGAAATTATTATTGCTGACATAGGGGTCTCACGCAGCCTGATTGGCATCATTAACAGCCAAGGCTGATCGACAGTTGTTCCCCTCTATAAGGCTGGTTACTCTCTGCGATGAACGCTCTTACTCTCACTCACCGAAAATTGACCTACTCCGGTTCGATTGATCGCGCCCATGTACCAGGCCCTACTCACTAATCGCTACCTGACTTCTCGAGTCATTCCATTACTCGCGGTAGCCGCAGTTGCATTATGTGTGGCCTTAGTGATTGTTGTTGTATCGGTCATGACTGGATTCCTCGATATGGTCCGAGATTCTGGTCGCAAGCTCATGGGTGATGTCGTCATCAGTCACTCCATCCATGGAATTCCATATTACGAAGAGCTCATTGAGCAGCTTGTTCAGACCGATGATGTGGCTGCTGCGACCCCAGTCGTCGATAGCTGGGGTCTCATCAAGATGCCATATCCAAATGGTGACAGCAAAACAACGCGGACTGTACAAATCTGGGGTGTTGATCCTGATACTTTCGAGCAGGTCACTGATTTCTCAAAGTCAATTCAATGGAAGACAGTCGAGCCTGGAAGCCAAGCCTGGTACTACCTCCTTGAAGATCTTTTTGCTCAGCAATGGGAGTCGATTATTGCTTCACTTGATCTTGAGCAACGCGTGGCGCTGCTCTGCATATTGAAAGAAGATCCTCAGCTTCGTAATGCATCACCAGAAGAGATACACGCCATTGCTAGCAATCTCTCTCTGGATAACTGGCGGGTCATACTTCGAAGTGCTTCAAGGACACCCACGCTTGCCCAAGAGTGTCTTGGCTCTGAGTTATGGGAGTCAATACTTGCTCGCGATCCACGCCTTGTCAGTGCAGATGCCGTTGTCACAGATGGCCTCAGCCTGTCACGAGATGGTGGGGCCACCCCCGGCATTGTGATGGGTCTTCATGTATCAGAAGCCAATAACAGAACCGCTGATGGTACAACCCTACCCGCTGAAGATTGGTATTGGTGGATGCCTCGATTCGAAGTCACACTGACAACCATGCCCATTGACCAGTCCGGCGGCATTGTCACTGAACCGTCCAGCCGTATTCTTGCCGTTGCCAACGAGTTCCAGTCTGGTGTCTATCTCATTGACGACACACGCGTGCTCATACCGCTGGACATCGCCCAAGATCTACTCAATCTCAATCAAGCAACTATTGTTGATGAGTTCGATCCCGACATTGAAGTTGGTATTGATCCAGCGAAGACGACAATGATCTTGATTCGTGCCACTGATGGCGTAACACCAGAATCACTTAAGCAAAGAGCAAGTCTTATTTATGCGTCATTTTATAATGACATCGTTGCCAGGCCAAACACACTGGTGCCACCACCATCGCCAAATTCCCCAAGTTTGAACATCATGACTTGGGAAGAACAACAGGCAGGCTTCATTGGTCCTGTTGAAAATGAAAGACGGCTCATCCAGACACTATTCTCGATTGTCTATGTCGTATGCGCAGCGCTCGTATTGGCAATCTTCTGGGCAATTGTCTACGAAAAGACACGCGATATTGGAATCCTGCGAAGTGTTGGAGCCTCAAGAACTGGCATCATCTGGATCTTCCTTCGATACGGATTGGTTGTCGGCTCTGTTGGAGCTGTGGTTGGACTGGGGTTGGGATGGTTGATTGTCGCGAATATCAACAAGATACATGGCAGCCTAGAAGAACCACCGTTGATTCTTGCCTGGATATTTTTCGCATTAGCGGCCTGTAGTGTTGGATTCACAATCTACCTATCTTGGCGCGGCTCACTTCTTCCACTTGTGTTGGGCTTGATCATCACCATACTCCTCACAATTCTGGCCATTGGCGTACTCATCCTCGACAGCATGGGAGGCGTTGCTATCTGGGACCCCTCGATCTATTACTTCAGTGAAATTCCCAGCAAGCTGGATTGGTGGTCAGCTATTGGCACCATGATCGGCGCCGTGATATTCAGTTTGATAGGCGCCATTATTCCAGCAGCAAAAGCGGCTGATACAGACCCAGTCAAGGCATTGCGTTATGAGTAGCATTATTCAAGCTAAAGATCTGCATAAGACTTACCAACTGGGACGCGTAGAAGTTCCCGTCTTACGTGGTGTTTCGCTAGATGTAGAGGCTGGCGAATGGGTCGCCATTCTTGGCGCTTCGGGATCTGGCAAGAGTACGCTGCTTCATCTGTTGGGCGCACTTGATCATCCAGATTCAAACCAGAGCTCGATTACTTATCAGGGTAAAACACTAAGCTCGCTTCGTTCAAAAGCTCTTAACCGATACCGGAATAAGTCAGTTGGTTTTGTCTTTCAGTTTTACCATCTATTGCCAGAGCTCACCGTGTTGGAGAACACCATTCTACCTGGCATGGTGGGGCTCAATCATGTCTCTTACCTAAAAAATATTGGTGGCCTGCGACGCCGTGGAACTGATTTGCTGGATGCCTTTGGACTGAGCCATCGCCTTTCACATCGACCACGCGAGCTCTCTGGTGGAGAGCGACAGCGTGTGGCAATTGCAAGAGCGCTTATGAATGACGCTCCGATCCTCCTCGCTGATGAACCAACTGGAAATCTTGATCGTCAGACCGGTGAAGAAATACTCGAGCTCTTAAAAACACAACACAGAAATGGCTTGACCATTGTGATGGTGACGCACGATCTTATGATCGCCGAGCAAGCCGATCGAATTATCCGGCTTGAAGATGGCCTCGTCACTGAAGCGAGCCAAACAGCTGAAATCAGTCATTGACACGCCAGTATTGGGCGACCAAATTGGCAAGTTGATCTGGCGTCATATCCATAGTCTCGGACAGTGCCGTTGCCCATGGAACTCCAAATTTCATGGCTCTTATCCATTTCAGGGTTTGTTCAGGATAGATCCGAAGCATCGCTAGCATGGTCAAGTAACCAAGTGTGGGCCCAATGTTCTCAGAACCAGGCCATTGCTCACTTGTGTAGGTCATACTAAAAATATGACCCGGATTAGCGCCGGATCGAATCGCCCTGACACCTAAATCATGATCTGCAATTTCTATTGGTTCCTGACTGATATCAAGCATCACGAGAGCAGGCCCAACCCCCTCTTGAACCCATATCGGTAAACGGTCGGGTGAAATATGTCTATGCAAATAACCAAGTGTCAGCTGCTGCCTCAGTATCTCGTTGAATGCCTCTGCAGTTTTTGTCTTACTCACATGTAGGACTACGATTGGCTCTTTGTAGTGCGTAATCCCAATCACATCTGGACCTGTCATCTGACGAAAAGCATCGACCTCAAGAATTCGAAAGTCATCTTGTTTTTTAGAAACAATCACCCCAACTGGCCCATAGAAGTGATCACTTCCCTGTAAGTAGCCCTCCTGCGGAATGTACTTGTCCAGTCGTTGCAGGTGCTTCTTGAGTTCGGTCGAGATCAAGGCGAGCTCATGGTTATCAAGACCACCATGCGCCACTAAAAAATTGTCTTCGTCTTTATACTTCCATTTTTCTGGGCGCGGTTCTAATACTGATTCAACAAACTCCTGTACCTCTGCTCGCCGCTCAGCGCGCTGCTCTAATGGTTCTGGTGGCCAAATACCCTCGGGCCAAGGTCCAACCTCTGGAGAAGTGCGATGCACATCATGAGCCGACCGAGTCTTTTCGGCTTCGGTCTCAGTTGCAAGTTGTTGAGCGACTTCTCTTTTGATCACCGCGATTCGATCCCCCATGGCCGGATCTATTGCGATCGCTCGGCGAAAGGCTTGTCCTGAATGCTTTTGAGCAAAGAGGTCATCAGGCGCCTGAAGCAAGATATGACCAAGATCTAGCCAAGTTTGAGCCTGCTTGGGACCCATTAATCGAGGATAAAGCCGCCAGACATCCTTGGGATCAATGATCAGCCAGGAGATTTCGCCCCCCGGCCCCACCAGCCCATTCCTATCCCAGCCAGTCGCAGTGATAGTCATCTGCTGGACACCTTCGGGCTGGATGATCATGAAAGTCATCCGAGCGTTCTGCCCTGTGACCGCCTGCCCATCGACCGGGATTTCATCTCCTTGGGCAGCCGAATCTGGCTCTGGCGCCTCCTGAATGGCGTTTTCGACCCTCTCATCAGCATTTTCTGCCCCTAGAGTGGCTTGATCAGGCAGTATGAGAGCCGATTCCTGCTGCGACACCGATAGCGCAAAATTGGGTGCTAGGCAAGTACCAAGAACGCCTAGCAAAAGCATACGTATATAGGGGTGCGCCATTGTTCTGGTCCAGCTCCAAGGATTAGCTGATTTAGCGGACTGTTCGTGCCGAAGTACAATGGTACGACGGCTGGTCTCAGGAGACCATCTAGAAATATGAATCCAGGGCGAGGTCGGCCGCTCAGATGAGCACCCTCGTAAGAATCGGGAGATCAAGTAATGTTCGAACGCCTAACAGACCGAGCTCGCAAAGTGATGGCGCTAGCCAATCAAGAAGCCCAGCGTTTTAACCACGAATACATCGGTACCGAACATATCCTTCTTGGCCTTGTCAAAGAAGGGTCTGGTGTTGGTGCTAATGTTCTTAAGAACCTAGGTATTGATTTACGTAAAGTGCGCCTTGAGGTTGAGAAGCTCGTTAAGTCTGGACCTGACATGGTCACAATGGGCAAGTTGCCACAAACACCACGATCTAAAAAGGTCATCGAGTACGCAATTGAAGAAGCACGTAGCTTGAATCACAACTACGTTGGCACTGAGCACTTGTTGCTTGGACTGTTGCGGGAACATGATGGTGTTGCAGCACAAGTATTGATGAACTTAGGCCTCAAGCTCGAAGAGGTTCGCGAGGAAGTTCTTAATCTGCTTGGTGCTGGCGTGGATGCTGATGAATCTGACACAATGGAGGATGGCCCAACTGCTGAGTTAGGCGGCGCCCCCCCTGCAGCTCGTCGTGGAAAAAGTAAAACACCCGCGCTAGATAGCTTTGGACGAGATCTAACTGAGCTCGCAAAGAATTCTGAACTTGATCCAGTCATCGGACGCAGCGAGGAAATTGAACGCTTGGTACAGGTGCTTTGCCGTCGAACAAAGAACAACCCCGTTCTTCTTGGTGAAGCAGGCGTAGGCAAGACTGCGATTGTGGAAGGTTTAGCACAACAGATCATTGCTACCGATGTGCCTGACATCCTCCATGATCAACGTGTCGTCGTACTTGACCTGGCCATGATGGTTGCAGGCACTAAATATCGAGGCCAGTTTGAAGAACGCATCAAAGCGGTCATGAATGAGGTACGCCGTGCGAAGAATGTCATTCTTTTCATTGACGAATTACACACGCTGGTTGGCGCAGGTGGTGCCGAAGGTGCTATTGATGCGTCCAACGTATTGAAGCCCGCCCTCTCTCGTGGCGAAATTCAGTGTATTGGAGCCACGACATTTGACGAGTACCGCAAATACATCGAAAAAGACGCTGCACTCGAACGCAGGTTCCAGTCTATCCCTGTTGAGCCACCATCCCAAGAACAAACATTTGAGATCCTCAAAGGACTCCGTCAACGCTACGCTGACCATCACCGAGTGACTATCACTGATGATGCGTTGAGTGCGGCAGTCGAACTTTCGGGACGTTATATACCGGCCCGTGTACAACCAGATAAGTCTATTGATGTCATCGACGAGGCCGGTGCTCGCGTGCGTCTGAAATCAATGACCAAACCACCAAACCTTGCTGAACTTGAGGAGCGCATTGAAATGCTCGCCATCCAAAAGGATGAAGCGGTCAAGGGTGCCGACTATGAAAAGGCGGCTGATCTGCGCGATCAAGCAGAGAAACTCCGTGCTGAGAAAGAGCAACTTCAGAAGGATTGGCGTGAGCAAATGAGCGAAGTCGGCGGAGTAGTCGATGAAGAGGTCATCGCGGAAGTGGTCAGCAAGATGACAGGTGTACCGCTCACACGGCTTGAGGAAGCAGAATCTGAACGACTATTACAAATTGAAGATGAACTACACAAGACCGTTGTCAGTCAACATGAAGCTGTTAAGTCTGTATCCAAGGCCATTCGAAAAGCTCGCTCGGGCTTGAAGGATCCGAATCGGCCAATGGGCTCATTCATCTTCATCGGCCCTTCGGGTGTTGGTAAGACATTGCTTGCCAAAGCCCTCGCCGAGTTCATGTTCGGCAATCAGGATGCCTTGATCTACCTAGACATGTCTGAGTTCATGGAGAAGCACAATGTCTCCCGCCTTATTGGGGCGCCTCCCGGCTACGTCGGTTATGAGGAAGGTGGCCAGTTAACCGAGAAGATCCGTCGCCGGCCTTACGCTGTCGTACTGCTTGATGAAGTTGAGAAAGCACATCCCGATGTCTTCAATATGCTTCTACAGATCATGGAAGAAGGAAGATTGACTGATTCGTTCGGACGGCATGTTGACTTCAAAAATGTCGTACTCATCATGACATCAAATATCGGTGCTGACATCATCAAAGGTGGGCAGTCATTTGGCTTCGGCAAACGTGATGAAGTACGCAATTACGAGGACATCAAAACTGCTTTGATGGGCGAGGTCGAGAAGTTCTTCCGACCAGAGTTTCTCAACCGCCTTGACGACACTATTGTCTTCCGCCCGCTTGTGAAGGATGACCTCATTCACATCATTGATATTGAGCTAGAAAAGGTCCGTGAGCGACTTGCTGTAAAGGATATGGCTCTCGAGCTTGATCAGCCTGCGAAGGATTTCCTGATTGACAAGGGATTTAATCCTGACTTTGGCGCCCGCCCACTACGTCGAGCAATCAGTTCCTACATTGAAGACTCACTAGCCGAAGGCTTACTTGCCGGAGAATTTAAGGGCGGTGAGATCATTGTTGTGACTCATAAGGAAGGCAACGATCATCTCTACCTCACCAACAAGCCAAAGCCTGCCCAGTCAGAAGATCCAGAGGAATCTGCGGCAACAGAAACGACGGCTCCGTCAGCATAGATTCTCAGATCTCAATCATGGTCGTAGGTGACTTACTGAATTCGGATCAACATGAAGTTACCTTGCTCTTCTTGGACCATGTCGATCCTGGTATAGCGGTATTCTCCAGCAACAGATGGTCTTAGCTCGATGCGCAAGATTCCATTAGGTGCTTTTCTCATTCTCGCATCGTTGGTTCGGAGCCCTCGTTGTATACGGGTGAGCGTTCGGCCAAGATCAACCCGGCGCTCTTCCATAACCGCTGCAAAGACCTCAACACCTTGGTCTTTTTCTTTATAAAGATCCAGTGTTGACTGCGCAATGAGTTGATCCCATATCAACTGATATTCACGTGTTCGTAGACAATTCATAAGGTTATGAAGAAGGTCGACGGGCTTTGGGCTACTAAGCTCAACAGTGCCATCCTCATTTTGAGCTCGCAGGTGAGTCTTTGCCACACTTCCCTTAAAAGTTGGCCCCTTTCGGGCTTGATTTGGCGCCTCAGCAAAACGAAGAACCGTGCCATCTTCAAGATGGACATCCTCCCGAAGACCGGCGCCGAGTGACGTTTCAATTGATGACTGCGGCCGATACTCAACGCGATGAGGCGTACACGCCGTCAACAAGGTCAGTAGCCCAATTGTCTGAAACATACGAGCCATTATCATGGTGAGCCAATCGCATCCAATTCACCTGAGAAGTCCGCGATCCAAACTTGACTAGAACCATCATCGCCACGTTGACTCGTCCACATCAGGTGCTTCCCATCTGGGCTGAACACTGGTAATCCATCAAAACCTTCGGCATCGGTCACCCTTCTTCCGTTGGTGCCATAACGCAAGGTGCCATGGGAACCTGATTGGGTCCCTGGATCTGCATCAATAATAAAGACCTCATAATTGTGGTGACCGATGGCACTCGTGGCATAGACGAGATGTCGACCGTCTGGATGCCAATACGGCGCCCAATTAACAAAGGCGTTATTGGTGACCTGATGCTCTCGTTCGATGCCAACGACCTCACCCTGATCATTAAAGACGAGATCAGCCACAAATATTTGTAGATGGTTGTCTCCACGACGATCTGATCGATAACAGATACGTTTTCCATCTGGCGAAAAGAATGGACCACCGTCATAGCCATCGCTCTGCACGACTCGAGTGATGCGATCAGTATGAAGATCCTTGATGTATAGATCTCCCGCACCAGACTCCATTGAGCAAAACACCATGTGTCTTCCATCGGGGCTCAGTGCCCCCTCTGCAATGTACGCGTCTGGATTTTCAACAACGACCTCGGGTTCCCCTATTGCTGATCCTTCTGGCGTCACATCGCACCGGACAATGTTCATCTCAACAGGAAACTGCCAACGGTATCGGCCACGATCACGCTGATAACCGGGCGAATCTGGCGCACTTGGTGCCACCATGGTGGTCGCAAAGTAGATCCGTTTTGAATCGTTGGGATCAAACCAGCCGCAGGTACTTGCGCTACCAGGCGCGCTTATTTCTCTAATGTCTTTTAGTCCGGTGTACTTGCCCGCCTCATTTTGAGCAAGTGTCCCGATAAACATCGCATAATGAGGATTCGGTGCTTGGCCTTCTTCTGGGTGTTCTATTGCCTGAAAAATGATCTCTTCGCTATGGGGAGAAAAGTATGCTTCGCCAGCCTTAATGAAACGATTTGAAAGCGTTAGTTGCACTGGCTCGGTTAACATCTCACTACTTTTTGAAGCGGAGGGGTCTACTCCAGATTGTAGGGTTGTCGATGCAAACGCCTGTGGTACCACAAGAGAGAAGATTGTCATCAAACATACGGCCCCCCAAGGACGAGAACCGGTGCAGACTTGTCTGACTTTAAGTATTCGTAAGATCACGACAAAAAATCCCTTTCATGTTCTGCTAGTAACAATGAACACAACATCTTATCCGGGGAAACGCCAGAGGCGTCCAGGAGGTATGTTTAGGTCGTTTGCTGCAGCTTGGGGAGGACCTTGGCTGGCTTAGAATTCGTTCCCAAGTGCTCATGTGAGCTGATGTAACGAGCGAGCGCCATCAGAGGGAAGTACAGCCTGTAAAGGTGGTATCGCAAGTAAAATACACGCGGAAAACCCGTACCCGTGAACTCTGACTCATGCCAGGAACCAGCTGGATCACCATCTGGATTTGAGGCCTTATCGGCCGCCTGTGCCTCACTGAGCTGATGATCAACCAACCACTTAATGGCCTTCTTGACCGCGGGGTCACGGTGTCCATAAATCTCTAACAGCACCATGGTGGCCCAAGCTGTCTGCGACGCTGTTGATGGACCTTGGCCTTTTAGCTCCGGCTGTTCATAAGAATCGGCGCTTTCACCGAACGAACCATCCTCTTTCTGAATTGATCGCATCCATTGGCCTGCACGCTGCACCCATTGTTCATTTACATCAACCCCACAGCGCAACGGTCCAATGACAGCCTGCCATGTGCCATAAATATAATTAACACCCCATCGCCCAAACCAGCATCCGTCTGCGTGTTGATGTTGTTTGATATATGAAATAGCGCGCTGAACACACAAGTCTGCTTGCGTGAAGCCATGCCAAGATAAACACTCCAGTACACGACCTGTGATGTCAGCGCAGGATGGATCTTGCATGGCATTGTGATCTGCAAAGGGAACGTATTCAAGAATCTGCCGATGAACCGTCTTATCAAAGGCTGCCCAGCCACCATCGCTATTTTGCATCGCCAACGTCCACTGAACTCCACGCTCAGCAGCCGCAGTGTTGTGCTCACCACCAGCTCGCTGCAAAGCCATCGCTACCATCGCAGTATCATCGACATCGGGATACCAAGCGTTCTGGTATTCAAACGCCCAACCACCACAAGAAACCGGGCGGTCTAAGTTTTTCGCCCAGTCACCAATGTGATGAACTTGATGCTCCCGTAGCCATCTCGTGGCGTTGGCTACCACTGGGTCGTCCTCGCACCGCCCCGAATCTGTCAACGCATACAACGCGATACCGGTATCCCAAACTGGGCTAAAACAGGGCTGGATACGAATCTGCCCCTTATCATCAGTCAGAAAGAACTTGTCGAGCTCGCGCTCGGCCCGATTGATGACTGGATGTTTCCTTGAGTAACCCAACGCTGAAAGGGCGATCTGCAGATAGACCATGGGAGGAAATATAGCCCCCAAACCCTCAGTTGCAGCCTCGCCATCCTGACCAGCACGCGACAAGAGCCACTGCTCTGCTTTACGAATACAGCGATGACGCCATGGAGAGCCGCCAAGGCGATGTGTTCGCTTGAGAATACCGTCAACGACACGGAAAAAGCCCCGCCACGCACGTGGCACTTCACTGCGACCAGATAGTCGATGCCGCTCACGCTCGTCGATATACAGCTCATCGATACCACGCTCTTTCGGCAGTGACCGTTGAGGCCGAAGCGTCACCACAAGTGAAAGTGGAACGATCATTGTTCTGGTCCAGGCACTGACCTTATTGAGGTGAAAATAACACCAACGTGGCAAGAGCATAATTTCCGGCGGAATCGCTGGAATTGCATTCCATGAGACCTGCCCAAGACACGCCAAATAGAAGTTCGTAAAAGTATTACAACACTCCGCCCCACCACTATCAAGAATTACTTTTTTGGCCTTTGCCATATGTGCTGCGTCTGGATGATCTCCCATCAACTTCAGTGCAAAGTAGGCCTTCACAGTGGCGCTAATATCAACACCAGCCCCTGGATACTGACCCCAACTGCCATCTTCACGTTGCTGACTACGCAGATACGCTGCGATGTTCTTCAAAGTTGAAGCATCTGAACCATCAACAAGCGGCTCTGATTCCTGCCCCAGGATGAACTTCATCAACAGATATTCGCTCTCCAAAATAGAGTCGCCTTGCAACTCAGCGCACCAATGGCCGTCCTGATTTTGCAACTGCTGTAGAGCATCAACAGCGTGGTCCATAGCGACCTGAATATGTTGTAGATCCATCTCGTAAGACATGAACTAATGGAGCCCCTCCGGTACTAAAGTGTCCATTCTACACCGTCGGACAGGTGTGTCGATGATTGTTCTGTCACTTCTGAGTTCAATGCCAACAGAGACTGTTTTAAACTCAAGTTTGTCCTGAACTCCCCTCATGAGCTCAGACGGTGTAGGATTCAGAGTCATGTCATCAACTTCACCGACCCAACCTATTCTCGCCGCTGCGGCTGCCGTCAGTGGGCATCTCGACACCCGAACTTCCGCCACAGAGGTCGCCCATAAACTCCATGATGCGCTAGGAGGCAAGGTTGATCTCGTGATTTCTTTCGCCAGCTTTCACCATCGAGCTGCCCTGCAAGAAGGTGGTGAACTTCTGAGAACCACGCTCAATCCAGACGTCAACGTCGCGGTCACAACCGAAGGGGTTGTCGGCTGCGGTACCGAACTCGAGGGGCTCGCAGGCTGGAGCACACTTGCACTTCAACTCCCTGGCGTTGATCTTCAGCCCTGGCGTATCGAGCTTGATCAATCAATGCCTGAAGATCTGAACGAGGTCAGCGAGTTGATCGGCTATGGGCCGGATTACCGCTCTACGATTCTTCTTGCAGATCCGTTTACCACACAGGTACCAAAAATACTTGGCGCGATGAGTGCATGTGCTCCGTCAGGACGTCCAATGCCGGTGGTTGGTGGTCTCATCTCTGGTGCCAGTCAAGCAGGGCACAACGTCTTATTGCTCAATGACCAATTGACTAACACCGGAGCTGTGGGCATCTCACTCTCTGGTGATATCGAAGTCGATTGCCTGGTCAGCCACGGCGCACGGCCTATTGGTGAGCCACTGGTGATCACAAAGGCCAATCAAAATATGATCCTAGAGCTTGGAGGCAAGAAGGCCACGGAGGTACTCCAGAGACTTCCTCAATCCATCGCGCCTTCAGATCATGAGCTTCTGAAAAATGGCGTGCTGATAGGAATTGCTATTAGTGAGTACAAAGAACATTTAGGCCGTGGCGATTTCATGGTCCGTAATGTACTTGGTGTGCAAAATGAAACAGGCGCTGTCGTCATTGGCGAAGTTCCTCGTGTTGGTCAAACCGTACAGTTCATGGTGCGCGATTCAAACACTGCCACAGAAGACCTTCAGCTACTACTGGATAGTCAGGTCTTAAAGTCAGACCCACTTGCCGCTTTATTGTTCACTTGCAACGGCCGTGGCAGACGCTTGTTCGAGGAGGAAAACCACGACATTTCCATCATCGATGAGCGACTCGGCAAACGACCAGTCACTGGATTTTTTGCCAGCGGTGAGATCGGCCCCGTCGCGGGGCGACCATTCCTTCATGGTCATGCTGCAACGCTGGCTATTCTCCGCCCACTGCAAGATGAGCCTGAGTAAATAGAGCCGCCACTCATGACACGAGCGGCAAGTGTTTAAGTCAGCACATGATCTCGAGCACATATTGCGACGCGCTCAAGAAGCTGATCTACCTCTGGACAAGTCATCGTCATTGGCAACCTAAATCTCAGGGATCGCGGACCACAGGTCAGACCTATCAATTTCTGACCGAACAATGAATTGCCTACTGCATCACGCTGCGCACCTGTTTCAAATGTGAAGGCATGCAATGAACCTATGCCACGAACATTTGTGAATGCGCCTGTCTCTTGTGCAATCGCTCGAAGACCACTCTTTACATATTCACCAGTCTCAGTCACCTGAGCCATGAGATTATCCTCATGGATAATCTCCATGAAGCGACGTGACCGGACCATATCCACAAGGCTTCCGCCCCATGTCGAGTTAATGCGGCTGGAGATTTGGAAGACATTGTCTTCGACTTCATCAATTCGCGGACCGGCCATAAAGCCACACACCTGAGCCTTCTTTCCGAAAGCGAGGAGATCTGGTGCTACACCATGGTGCTCCCAAATCCAAGGTTTTCCGGAACCGAAGAAGCCCGTTTGTACTTCGTCATAGATGAGAAGCGCCTCTTCATTCTGAGCATAGTCTCGGAGCTTCTGTAAAAATTCCGGGCGGAAGTGATTGTCGCCACCCTCGCCCTGCATGGGCTCAATGATAATTGCGGCAATACGATTCTTAAACTTCGATCCATTCGCAAATACAGCATCGATCTGCTCATAAGTAATGGCTTCTTCTGCTTCCACATCGTTGGCAATACCACCCTTTTCATCGAAGATGATTTTTGGGTTATGAACGCGTGGCCAATCAAACTTAGGAAACAGCCCCACTTTATCAGGCAGCGTGTTTGTCAAACTCATCGTGTAACCAGAGCGGCCATGGAATGCCTGCTTAAAGTGCAGAACACCCAGGTCATTAACATCGTCTTCGAAGTCTACGCGGCCGAGTTTACGAGCCTTCCAATCAAAGGCTGCCTTCAGCGCATTCTCAACAGCCAGTGATCCACCTGAAACCCAGAAATGATGACGGAAGCCATCTGGTGTGGCGTGCTGCCCAAAGGTCTCAACAAAACGGGTCATCTCTAGACTATAAAGATCAGAATTGGATAAATTCGCCTTCGCTGCTCGTACGAGTTCATCAAGGTAATCTGGGTCAGAGAATTTAGGATGGTTATACCCAAGAGGCCATGAAGCAAAACAGGTAAAGGCGTCTAGGTACTCCTGATTTGAGCAAGCGTCGTAGATCCACGAGCCGTGGGATCGCTCGAGATCAATGACCATCGGCATTCCATCGACCAGTTGGTGCTTACTAAGGATTTCAAGAGCATTGCTTGCTTCAATATGAGTCATGTTCATGTCCTTCGAGACTGGAAATTAATAGGCCCTTCAGTGTAGGGACTCGACGCGGGCAATCCATTTGTATTATCCCGAAACCACCCGATCAGCGGTGTCGCGGGTCTCTGAGAGTAGCGTCGTAGAGTATCAAGGCAACCCCGGGAAGGCCGAGCCGCCGTCTAAAACCGACCCGATCGCTTGAATCTGGGTTTAGGCCAAATAAAGAGCTAATTTCAATGTGCCCTGATAATCTGGCTGGGCTTCATACAATGCAAACGTGGCCCTTGGAACCATACTTGTTGAGCAACGTCTCCTAACTGATGACCAGTTGGCTACCGCCATTGTCGAGCAGGAGCGATCTGGCCAGCGTCTCGACCATGTTCTGGTGCGCCTTGGCATGGTCAGCGATAGCCAGGTACTTGCGGCGATCGGTGAACAGTTTTCAATGCCGGTGGTCGATCTGCAGTCCTACGAGATCACAGAAGAAGTACTCACGTCACTTCCTGCCAAATTGATTTTCAAAAAACGCTGTGTACCTCTTGCGATCAATGGTGACACACTTCAAGTTGCCACCTCTGACCCATTTGAACTAACTGCTTTCGATGAGCTACGAATACTCACTGGGAAGACCATTGATTTGGTGCTCGCTGATGAGACCAATTTAAGAAAGTTCATTCGGCGTCACTATGGCGTTGCGGGCGACACCCTTGATGCCTTAACAGACGACGACATTGACGTGCCAATTGATGTTGGCTTAAGCGGCGCCGAAGATGAACTCGGCCAGGCTCAAGAAGCGAGTGTTATTAAGTTGGTTAATGATCTGCTTGTTGAGGCGATTCGTGAACGAGCGACAGATATTCATATTGAGCCGTACGAAGATACGCTGATCATTCGATACCGAATTGACGGCATCCTTATATCCGCAGGTGTACCCACCACCGTTAGCAGATTTCGCCATGCAATCATCAGCCGAATCAAGATCATGGCCAACCTCAATATCGCCGAGAAACGCCGCCCACAGGATGGTCGAATTCTCTTTCGATACCAACAGGATGACTTTGATCTACGTGCAAGCGTGATTCCAATGCTCTTCGGCGAGGGTATTGTTCTGCGGCTACTCAACAAAAGTGCCATCCTGCTTGAGCTCGAAGATCTAGGAATGCCGCGCTTTATTCGTGAGCGATGGGATGATCTCATCGGCCGGCCACATGGCATCCTGCTCGTAACTGGTCCCACTGGTAGTGGAAAATCAACAACACTCTACGCTTCACTTAATAGAATTGTCAGTGATTCCGTCAAAGCAATAACCGTCGAAGATCCGGTGGAGTACCACGTTGATGGCGTAAACCAGATCCAAGTACATCATGACGTCGGACTCAATTTTGCCGCTGGTCTCCGAGCCATCCTTCGGCATGATCCGGACATTGTCATGATTGGTGAGATTAGAGATCAAGAAACGGCTGAAGCCGCAATTCAAGCGTCTCTCACTGGCCACCTCGTTTTTTCTACCCTACATACTAATGATGCTGCAAGCGCGACAACAAGACTTTTGGATATGGGTGTCGAGCCTTTCCTTGTCTCTAGTTCGCTTGAGGGCGTTCTGGCTCAGCGCCTAGTGCGGCGGGTTTGTTCAAACTGTGCGGAGCATGTCTCCGTAAAGTCACTTGATGTACCTGCAAGTTTCAAAGCACGGCCAGAAGATCATTTGCGTATTGGAAAAGGCTGTGGTGAATGCCGCCAGACCGGACTTCGGGGAAGGATCGGCCTCTTCGAGTTACTACGTGTGACAGAAGACGTTCGAACACAGATTATGGAGCGAACCAATGCCTCCACCATCAGCAAAGCCGCTGAGAAGGTTGGTGATCTAACGAGGCTGATTGACTCTGGACTCGAGAAGGTACGAGCTGGCGAAACCACATTTTCTGAGGTTCTACGGGTCACTCGGACGTAATGGGCGGGCCTAAGTAGCTTTTTCACCACCATAAGCCCAGATCAGTTGACGGGACTCTACAATCCTGGAACACTGCATGGCTAACGTAGATGGATAGAGATTTCTCTATGGTGAGCGTCTTACCCATTTCGTAAAAAGGCCCTTCAGGGAGGCGTTTTAGATGGCACTTCGTACAAATGCCGGTACCGGCGTTCTGGTCGCTTTGGTGGTTTTCATCTTGGTGTCCATCTTTCTATTGATTCTCTCGATTGTCATTTACGGTCGATATACAACTGAGAGAGAAAACAATGTAGAGGCGAACAATGCCCTGGGCGTCTATGTAGACACCGCCTCGCGAAACAACGACTCAGTAAAACTGATGGAAGCCGCTGCAAAGTCGCAACGCAAGACAGTCACTGCTTACCTGAACGGTAAGTCCGCTGATGTGATGCAGTATGTCGATGGCGACCCCAACACAACACTGGATGAGCTTAAGAAGAAGATGGCGGGGTTGAATCCAGGAACACAGAGCCTTCGACTGAAAATGCAAGAGATTGAACGATCTCGATCAAACACACAGAACGAACTTGATTCAACGAAGACGCAGCTTACCGATATGCAGGCTCAAGTCGAGCAGGGCCGTGATGACGCTGCAGCGGCTAAAGCTGCTCATGATCAAGAAATGCAGCAGGTCTCTGGCCGCATAGATGGTTATCGAAAAGCCGGAGACCGATACGTTACAGAGGTACAACAGCTTGCGGTTTCTTTAGAGGACGACAAAGAACGTTATCGCAATCGATATACCGGTGACATTGAAGATTTAGAAGACGAAACGGACAATCTACGAGACGAAAATGCTCGCCTGTTGAGTCGACTCAAAGAGCTTGAAGCACGCGTACTTGAAGCACGCGTTACAAGCCAGGATCCCGCGATGCTTGTCGATGGACAGATCATTGATACTGCTGGAAATGACATGGTATTCCTCGATCGTGGAAAGAATGACCGAATCGTCTTGGGTATGAACTTTGAGGTCTATGACGACCCCTCAGCCATTCGCGTGGACCCCCGTACGGGTGAGGTTGCTCGCGGCAAAGGAAGTATCCAAGTGACGAAGGTTGGCGACACGACTTCGACCGCGAGGATCACACGGGCGACAAGAGGACATCCCATTGTTCGTAACGATGTACTGGCGAATGCGATCTATGACCCCACCTATCAATTCAAGTTCTTGGTACATGGCCGCTTTGATTTGGATCAAGACGGAATTGCTGATTCAGACGAGGAGTACATCCGAAGTCTCATCAATGATTGGGGTGGGCTTAGTGTCCAGGCAACAAACGTACCGGGCGATCTAGATTTTCTTGTGCTTGGCGTAGAGCCGCCTCGACCGATGGATCTTGGTCCAAACCCAAATCAAGATCAGATGGATCTCTATGTACGCCAGTCTGAACTGGTCAGCCAATATCAGAACCTCATGGATCAGGCCAAGCAAGCTCAGATTCCTATCCTTAATGCCAATCGCTTGTTTATTCTGACCGGTAAGTCGGGGCGCTAACGACGCCCAGGAACCAACCGTGCCTCGACGCTCCGCACTTCGGGACTGGAGTGAATATCTTCCATTACGCACCTTCGCGAGCGTAGTGCAGTCATTCAGTCCAGAACAGAACTTGCATACTGCAGGCCTCGTCGGTTCTTTGTATTACCGATACTGCCGTAAACGCAGTAAAGAGGCCCGCTTTAACATTCAAAAAAGCTTCCCTGATTGGTCACCTTCAAAGGTGGATCGAATCGCTCGGGAATCGATGGAGCATATGTTCCGCGTCTTTATGGTCGATGCGCTTATTGCACATCGAATGATCAATCAAGCGAATTGGCCGCAGTACATTGATATGACTGGAACGCGCCATTTAGTTGATGAGCTTATCCATCCTAAGCCGTGCTTACTGGTCACTGGACATCATGGAAACTGGGAGATGATTGGTCATGCGTTAAGTATGCTTCGCTTCCCGATATCAGCCATCGCTAGACCACTGGATAACAAACTACTCAACGATTGGATACTTCGAGTCCGTGAATCTGAGGGACTCGAGATCATTACTAAAACGGGCGCCACCAAGCAACTCGAAAACATGGAGGAGCAAGGGCGTCACATTGGCTTCATTGGAGATCAAGATGCCGGCAATCAAGGCATCTTCGTTCCATTTTTTGGAAGATTGGCCTCAAGCCACAAATCAATGGCGCTGCTCGCACTTCGTTTTAATTCCACCATCATGGTCTCTGCCGCTCACCGAATCAATCGAACCATGCGTTACAAGATTGTTAACTCTGATGTCATTCGTCCTGATGATTGGGCAAATGTAGAGGATCCCATCTTCTACATCACCGCAAGAATCGCCCATGCGGTGGAAAAACTAATCCGCTTAGCTCCAAATCAGTACTTCTGGCTGCACCGAAGATGGAAGAGCCGCCCTCGCTTTGAACGGGAGGGGCGTCCAGTACCCGTCGCCATGCGAAATAAGATCGACTCTCTACCATGGCTCAATGGTGCTGCGATAGACCAAATTATCGCCAATAGTTCACCTTCTGAAGAACGCCCCACGCACGCAGGCGACCGACCCCTCTCAAATGAGACATAAAGCTATCAACATCGCGGAGTACGTGGCGATACGTACACTTGGCTGCTTTCCCGCAGCAGCAAGTATTCCTGCTGGCCGAGCCTTGGCTCGCCTTGTTGGCAGACTTGTTGATGCTTCTAATCCACGACGTCAAAAACGAATGGAGCAGAACATTGCCTTAGCGTTTCCCGACTGGTCTCCTCAAAGGATCAAAGAGGTTCGACAACAGTCAATGGAACACTTGATGCAAGTCGTCATGGTAGATGCTCAAATAATGCATCGCGTGATCACTGAATCAACATGGCCTCAATACCTCTTTCTGGAATCAGCTGCTTCACTACTGGACAGACTGATGCGGCGAGAACCAATGGTGGTGTTGACGGCGCACTATGGAAATTGGGAAATGCTTGGCTTCGCACTCTCAGCGCTTGAATATCCCATCGATGCCGTGATTGCTCGTCCAGTGGGAAACAAACTGATCTATGATTGGATTCTGAGAATTCGGCAGGCATATGGCACGCGCATTATTTCACAGGAAGGCGCCACGCCAATCTTGACGAACTTACTTGAATCGGGCGGTCGCGTTGGAACAACGGCCGATCAAAACGCTGGCAATCGTGGCGTCTTCGTTCCATTCTTTGGCCGCCTTGCTTCAAGCTATAAAGCCATCGCGATGATGGCGATTCGACACAACGTGCCTGTCGTCATTGGGTGTGCCCGTCGCCGCAAGGGTGAATTGTCCTATGAACTTCATGTACAAGACATTATCCCGCCTGACGATTGGGCTGAACAAGATGATCCAACTTTTTACATTAGTGCTCGCTACACACGTGCGATCGAAGATATGGTTCGTATCGCTCCGGAGCAGTATTTGTGGCTTCACCGTCGATGGAAAAGTCGTCCTCGATTTGAGCGGGAGGGCAAGCCGATGCCACAGAAACTCATCGATAAGATTGCTGCCCTTCCATGGATGACTGATCAGGAGCTTGAACTAATCATTGAGCGATCACAACCAACCCAGAGCACGCCAATCGTTTCGGCTACTTGAGATATCAGAACCTCTTCGGATAACCAGATACACTGCTTCTATATGCACCAAGCCCGCCTCCATAATCGGTCCATTCTCATTGTCGATGACGACGAGGACATCTTGCGCAGCATGGAAATCGCCATTAAGTCTGAAGGAGCAAGCACCGAGACGGCCATGGATGGCAATACAGCCATATCGATGTGCAATCACAGCAATCCAGATGCCGTGGTGCTCGATATGATGCTACCCAAGCGGTCGGGCTTTCTCGTGCTGGAACAGATTCGAGAGCTTCCTGAAGCACCGATCGTGATTATGGTGACCGCAAATGAAGGCCGACGTCATAAGGCCTATGCTGAATCTCTGGGTGTTCATGACTATCTCAATAAACCAGTAGCATTAGACAGTCTGATTGAAACACTCGCTCGCCTTCTTGCGGAAAGAGATGCATTAGAAGGTTCCTAATAGACTAAACCAGTAGACCTTTTTTGGAATTTGTACACTTGGCTCAGCAGTTCGTCATCCTCTCTAAGCAAGAATCCTCCAGTGGCGAACTTATGCCCCTTGGTGATCGCAAGGAATTTCTTGCCCAGCTCAGTCAACTGAACACTCATCCATCACGTCCAGGCGAAGATATTCTTTTTGGCCCCGGCATTCGCTTAGAACTTCCGCCTGACGAGGATCCAATCAAGCAAGTACTACTGACTATTGTTGAACAAGAAATCGCCTGGCTGGTCATTATGCGTCTTGCTCGCAAACTGGATTGGAAAATAATGGATCCGTTGAGTGGACGAGAATTGACGCCCTAAGAATTGCCAGTCACCAAATCTGCTTTTATAAAAACAGCTGGCTTCTTCCTAATCATGTCCATGAAATGAGTTGCTCACCCGGATGAGCTTGCCAGCTGCTAGGATGGGTTCCCGCAGATGAAAGAAAGCCGGGAGGAAAACCGATGCCACAAGAAACAAAGTCTCACGAAGATCATCAATCAGATAGTCCACTAAAACAAGGCTGTTGTTTTTCGCCTGATGATCCAGAGTTGTTTAATCAGGGGCTGCGTTTCGCAACTGACTATCGCGGCGATGTCACGATCAACTTGACCGACGGCACCGTCCTTCAGGGCTTCGTTTTCGATTACAACCCTGCTGAGTCTATCGATCAGTCATCAATTCAAATCATGCCTGCAAAGGGTGGTGGACGTCATTGCATTCCAGTGAGCAAGATCAGCCAGGTGAACATCAGCGGCCGCGACATGGCTGCTGGCAAGTCCTTTGACACCTGGATCCGTAAATACGTCGAGAAGAAGATTAAAGGCGAGGCTGCCAATATTGAGTGTGAGTCATTAGACGACGAAGTCCTTGGTTGAATGAGGCACACTTTCTGCATCAAAACGTTCGTTTCATTTGATCACTACCTTTGGGTAGGACCTGTGGGCGCGCTTTGATAGTGAAGCGGGCGAGCAAACGAAAAACATTTGCCGTTCGCAGGAGCTTTTAGCCAACCCGTTTCAGTAAGTCTTCTATCGGTGTTACAAATTGGTGGGGGCCATCATTGAAAACCGCACTTCGAATCCCTTCTTTGAAGAGGCGATTCAAGTAGGGCTGCGCATGCTCAACTGGAAGCGGAACGACACGATCTCCCTCACTGTTGTTTTGCCCACCCGTGTCACCAAGTTGTTTCTGACGAGCGAAACGACTGGCTTGACTGCGATTTGAGAACGTGACAATGCAGGGCTCTTCATTGGCGATTGAGACCACTGGTTGATCTGGCCATGCCATTTCAGTGACGATGTACCAGCGCGACAGGGAACAAAGCGCTTGAAGAACACGGTTGTAGTCGACAGTTTCATTGGTACTTGTCGCTGACATCACGAGGGCATCAATACGTGGATGCGTTGCCCCACTCACCTCACGCTCCATGCGCTCAAGAGCGCTGGTGGCCATAGAAAAACCAAAGGGACCGTGATTAAAACGAATCTGCTCTATCCCATGGTCGGCCAGCATTAACGCATAGCTCAACGCAGCATCCGGGTTAATATCAATAATGCTGCTACTGGGACCCAGTTCAGCAAGGTAGGGCGCGGCTCTGCTGGATTCAGAGAAGAACATGAGGTGCGGCTCTTCTTCCTCGAAGTCTATCCATGGAAGAATATCCGGGTTATCACCACAGCCAATGTAATACCACTGCTGTAGACCAAACATTGACCGGAATAACGCAAGTTGTGAAGGATGAGTCTGCTGACCCACCCACGCTTGTGCAAGAGCATCAATTCTATTTAGGCCGACCATCATTGGCTCCTTTTGGTGCCGCCGGATCTCAAACCCATCGCTTCTAAAAATTGATACGACAGAAGTGCCCCTTCGGTTCCCGATGGTGCGCCGAGAGGTTAATTGTTCCGTATCGGTGAAAAGCGAGGCATCATGACGCTGATGATCGGAAACGTCCTGAAGCCACTTCAGGACGCCTCTGAGGGGATCCTGGCGCCTTATCAGGCGATTGGCAGAGAACCCAGTGGTTTTCCGCTGCTTCCCACAGAATCGGCTCCTGATCAGTTTGATCTGACCAGTGGGGCCACCAAGGTTTTAGCCCAGGTGTGCCCGGTACCGCCTCCCGAGCCCGAGGGTCTTCCAGGGTCTGGTCAATCGTGAGCAATCTGTCGACACGCTCCCCCATCCGGGGGATCGAGGCCAATAGCCCACGCGTGTAAGGATGCAGAGGCGCCTCAAACAAATTCGCAACGGTAGCGCATTCGCAAATGCGCCCGCCATACATCACATAAACAACATCAGTATGTTGACGAACGAGTCCCAAGTCGTGCGTAATAAGCAGGATGCCCATATCTCGTTCACAGGCAAGTTTTTCAAGCTGCTTGAGTACTTCTGCTTGGGTCGTTACATCAAGAGCGGTGGTTGGTTCATCGGCGACTAAGAGCTTTGGTTGGCAAACTAAACCCATTGCAATCATGACGCGTTGGCGCATACCACCGCTGAACTGATGTGGATACTCTCGCATGCGCTGTAACGGCTCGGCGATTCCAACCTCACCCAATGCAATAGCTGCAATTTCCCGCGCCTCTTTTCGGCCCACCTTTTGATGTAATGAGACGGCCTCCGTTAACTGATCTCCGATTGAGAACACCGGGTTCAGTGAAGTCATTGGCTCTTGGAAGATCATGGCAATTTCACTTCCTCGCACATCCCTTATCTGGGCGGGACTGAGTTTAGTGAGATCCCTGCCCTCAAGTTCAATCGCCTGTGCATGGACTTGTGCTGGTGGTTCTGGCAGTAACCGGAGCATGCTTAATGCGGTGACCGACTTGCCACACCCAGACTCCCCTACCAAACTCACTACCTGACCAGCGAAGACTGAAATATTCACACCATTGACTGCCTGTACTTGGCTGCCATTTTCAAGCCCAAAACTGATTGAGAGATTACTGACCCGCAACAACGGTCGCGTCTCTGTACTGGCAGCATTGGTATCGGTTTGAGGTTTGGTTTTCATAGGCTTAATTAGGTTCAGCTTTGATGACAGTGATCTACTGTGATCTTCGCCTCGGATCAAAGACGTCTCGAAGAGCCTCTCCAAGGAAGTTTAAGGTCAAGAGTGTGACACCAATCAGGAGACAGGGCCACAAAATAAGCCACCATCGCACCCGCACTACATTTAGTTCGCTCAGTCCAGACGCGGCCATATTGCCCCAGCTAGGCAGTGGCTCACGGACACCGATGCCCAGGAAACTCAAGAATGACTCACTGAGTATCGCCATCGGTACAGTGAGCGTCGCATAGACAATGATGGGACCCAATAGGTTTGGTAAAAGATGCACGACGAACTGCCGGCGCACAGGCACACCGACTGCTCTCGTAGCCTCCATGAACGGTTGGGCCTTCAAACTGAGAACCTGGCCACGAATGACTCTTGCAATCGTGAGCCAACTCACCGAGCCAATCGCAATCCAGAGAGTCAGCACATTGACCCACTGCCGCGCCCCGGGTGAGATCGTCGTGCCTTGGCGTTGAAAGATCCCGTCTACAGCAAGCCCAATGAGAACAAC
The DNA here is from genome assembly GCA_029268515.1 of Phycisphaerales bacterium. Lineage (NCBI taxonomy): Bacteria > Pseudomonadati > Planctomycetota > Phycisphaerae > Phycisphaerales > Phycisphaerales bacterium. Next base: position 253,596 of record JAQWNP010000006.1, read on the forward strand.
CAGCAAGATGTATGGAAGACCATAAAGCACATCAACCGTGCGCATGAGCAAGCCATCCCAGCGACCGCCTAAACCTGCTGCTAATGATCCGTAGAGTGTGCCAACCAAGATGGCCAGTGCGGCAGCTGACAGTCCAACGACAAGACTGATTCCACCTCCAGCCAAGCTGCGAATAAAAACATCACGACCTAATTTGTCGGTTCCGAAAATTGGACGTGGCGTGGAGCCAGTCTCTGCCTTGATGCTGGCGATTTGTGCTCGCTCGACTTCATTGTGTGGTGCCCAGAATGGCGGCAATAGTGACTTTGATAGATCAGTTGCCTCAATCCGGCGTGGTGCATTCGATGATTCTCCATCCGTCCCGAGTGTGTACGGGAGTGTCCCCAGGCAGGCCACTGCAATGGCAACGACAATCGATGCCGAAATGATGGCCGTTCGGCGGGATGAACGACCCGATTTCAGACGCTTGCTTGTATGTACGGAGCCGGCACGAGGCATCGTGGTGCATCGTACTGGTTCATAACGCCGTCGTGCCAATCTTCGCAAAGACTGTTCACGAATCTATTCACTATTGAGATTCAGAACCATCAGGAGCGACCGTCCGCTCTGCCTCTCCCAGGCCAGCCTCGGCGAGTAGATCTTGGTATTGCTGCTCTACGACTGCCCCGAAATTTGCCTGGTCATCAGCAATTGAGGCCTCTAATTCTTCAACATGTTCCCGTAAGCGTTGCAGATACAGTTCACGGACCTTGTGGCTCAGTACCACTTGCATGTAGACCAATCCTCGTAGCTGGCTATTAAGAGCCCCAACCGGCTTTGAGTCACCCCCATACTCCTGAACCGCAACTCGCATGTCATTGGTCACCCGAGTGACCTGCATCTCATTACGGATTTCTTGGAGCTTGAGCTCGTAAAGTGTGGGATCAACCTCACGAAGCTCAACCAGGGCACTAATCCGCCCACCGTACCGCTGGAGAGCCTGTTCTAGTAACTCTGGCTCGTCGCCGCATGTCTGTCGCAGTCGTTCTCCCCAAGCAGGATCAATCTGCTCAGCAACATCGATGCACTGATCCACAAATGAAGCTGAATCAGTGATCTTTCCTTCATGCTGTTGGACTGGAATCATCCGAACGGAGTCCGGCATCGGCGCTTCAAATTGAGCCGTTTCCTCTGGTTGTGCCTGGCTCAATGCAGCAGACACAATCAGCAACGTCAAACACATAGAGATCATGATCAGAACGAATAGACTTCCGAGAGTGGTGCGCATGGACGTTTCCCTACCGAGATAGCGTTCTCTTGAAAGATTCATCATTAAGATGCCTGTTGAGATCTACACGCAAGACGTTACAACGATCTTAGTGCTCTCGCCAGGCGATTAATAGCAATCAAATTCCTAAGTCAGAGCTCATAAGCTCATATTGTCGGGAACCATTTTCTTGGGATTCATTTGAGGCTTCCTCGATGATGGTGGCCATGTCACCAACAAGATCGGAATAGGACATTCGATCTGTTTCCATCAACTGGGAAACTGGGCTACCAATCTCTTCACGTGAGACAACAAAAACTGCTTTACCTGTTCTTGTCAAAGGTGATTGCTGTGGCCCAATTGGCTTGGAAAAGAGAATGATGCTTGGAGCTTCACCTGAGCTTGCGAGCATTGGTTGGCTGGATTGCAGATCATTCGGAATCGACTCTGTTGCCGCCCAAACGGCCACAATGAATGCCAGCCCAACGGCAGCAGCCATTGCCAGGCGGGCGAAGATCGGTGTGCGCCATATCGACTGGCGCGTCCCTTGAAAATCACCCCGCAGTTGATTCGGAACAGGCAATTCATCAACTGAAGCCTGGTAGATACGATCAGCTAAGCCCTCGGGTACTGCTTGCGCATGAGCCATACGCGCTAAATCAACATCGATTTGATTCAGCTCTGGATCCACTGGATGACCAGTTGAGGTGAATGCAGATTCAGCCGCAGGCCACTGCCCATGCGGATCTCCAGACCCAGGTTCATGATGTGAATGAGGCGAATTCATTTCGTATCTCCGTAATAACTAACGTCTTATCTGGTTCGACATTGCCTTTTATTGCCGGACAACCAGTTTGTTTTTCAAAAAGTCGCTAATCAGGCTCATAATCACGTCTTTCCATCAATTCTCGGAGCTTTTTCAATGCTCGATGCTGCCTGGCCAGCACCGTGCCCAGCGGCTCATCAAGAATCTCAGCGATCTGTTTGAAGCTCAGATCTCCAAAATGACGCAGCTGAAGGATCTTCTGATCAGCATCCGGAAGTTCGCTGAGTGCCCCTCGCAGCCGACTGGTTATTTCTGAATCAATATCGTCACCCAACGATGCCGATCCCATTGACTGGCTGCTGCTGGCATGGAGCCCACTGAGGGTGTCATCAGCCACTGGTGTTGCCTGCCGCTTACGGCGCCGCATTTCATCACGAAGGCGGTTAACGGCAATCCGGAAAAGCCAAGACTCAAACTTCCCCACCTCCTTGTAGTCTTGCAGCTTGGTCGCAAGCGTACAGAAGGTCGATTGAGTGATTTCCTCTGCGAGATTTGGGTCATTGCATCGCGCTCGGATCAGACCAAAGATGCGTCGGCTATAGGCTTCAACAAGCTGTTTCCAGGCATATTGATCGCCCTCCGCTGCCTGGGTCAGTAAGGTCCCCAGTTCGTCTTTATCGAACTGTGATGGCATAGTGCATTCTTGATCTGGGGTTAATGAGGCGGATACAGCCTCTGGCTTATTGGGTCGAACAGTTAGTTTAGATGCTGTTAGCACCACGGCTTTGTTCCGGTCACTACAATCACCCAGGAATGATCGGTTCTATCGGCGATTTGCTCAACTCTAGTCCTGGACCATCACTTGCTGCCATTCTCCTGGTGGCTGGTCTCGCCTTACTCATGTTAGGCGGACATTGGGTGGTAGATGGATCTGTTCGGATTGCCGAACGGCTAGGCATTTCTACGCTGATTATTGGCTTGACCGTCGTTGCCTTTGGCACAAGCGCTCCTGAGCTCGCCTTGAACATTATTGCAGCTCTGAGCGGGTCATCTAAATTGAGCTTCGGAAATGTCATTGGCTCCAATATTGCCAATATCGGTCTAGTCATCGGTATTTCAGCGGTGATTCTCCCCCTCTATGTCACGAGCAAGGTTCTGAGACGGGAGATGCCATTGATGGTGCTCGCCACAGTCTTAACCATCTGCCTCGGTGCTTTGGGCTTGGTCTTACCGGGAACAGGCGGCTTTGCAGGATTTGGGTGGATCCAAGGACTTGTATTGACACTCTGCTTTGTCTTCTGCGCTATTCTGTGGGTTCGACAGGGCCTAGGCGATCGCAAGGATAAGCTTGTGGAAGAGGCCCGCAACCTTGTGAGCCAGGATGAGCCAGCATCTATCTGGCCTGGTTTCTGGCTGTGCCTTATGGGGCTGCTGGCGCTCATCATTGGTGGCAAGCTCACAGAGACAGGCGCCGTTGGACTTGCTCAATGGTGGGGCTTAAGCGATGAGCTCATTGGCCTGACCATTGTGGCTGTTGCTACGAGCCTCCCAGAAATTTCGACCTCTTTGACCGCACTGAAGCGCAACCAACCAGATCTGGCGGTCGGCAATGTGGTGGGATCCAACCTGTTTAACTTGCTGCTTGTTCTAGGCGTGACTGCATTTGCAGGCGTGGTCCCCATTCCAATGCCGTTCGGATGGTGGGATTTAGGCGCCATGCTGGTCTTTACAATCATTCTCGTGCCAATCGCGATTTCCGGGCCAGCACGTATCACGCGCGCCGAAGGCATCACCCTCTTGGTCATGTACGCGGCATACATCACCTGGAGTATTCTGCGTGAGATATAGGCAGAAGCGGGGATGATTCGCCTCAAATAGGTGGCAACCCATCATCTAAATCATCTTGAATCCCAGCGAGTTGAGCCCCGCCACCAGCACCACCGCCACTGCCACTGCCAGCACCACCGGGCGCATATGGATTGCCGCCAGTCGTAAAGGCGCCCAGCCCAGCACCAGTGGTCTCAGGGGCATAGTCCAGGAAGCGCGTCGAGTTCGCCTGCCAAGAAAGCGAAATAACAGGCGTTGGTCCATTCCGCTGCTTCGCAATAATCAACTCTGCAAAACCAGCTTTATCTGGGTTGGCTTCAATCCAAGTTGGATCAGATGCATGGTAGTACTCTTCGCGATGGAGCATGGTGACCACATCTGCATCCTGCTCAATAGCGCCTGACTCACGCAGGTCATTCAACAATGGCCGATGGCCCGTCCGCTCTGCAGCAGCACGATTAAGCTGACTGAGGCAAACAACAGGAATATCTAATTCTCGAGCCAAGGCCTTCACGCCTCGGCTCAACGAGCTGACCTCCTGCTGACGAGATTCCACTCGTCCTCCCAAGCTCATCAGCTGAAGATAGTCAATAAACAAGGCCTTAATTCCATGCTTCTGACTCATCCGACGGGCCTTGGCTCGCAACTGCATTAAGGTCAGGCCCGGTGTGTCATCAATAAACAAAGGCGCACTCATGAGTTCACCGCATGCAGTCATCAATGAGCGATAGTCATCCGTGCGAAGCATATTTCTTCGCAGTCGCTGGGAGTTAATTTGCGCTCTGGCTGCCAACAATCGTTGAACCAACTGTTGCTTGCTCATTTCCAGACTAAATAGGCCAACTGGATAGTCGTGCGTCGCCATATATTCAGCCATATTCAGAGCCAATGCTGTCTTACCAATAGACGGACGGGCCGCCACGATAATGAACTCACCTGGCTGTAGACCACCGGTCACCTCATCAAGCTCAGAAAAACCAGTCGGCACACCTGTAATGGTGCGGCCTTCTTGCTTCTCCAGGACAGTCATGGCTTCCGTAATCAATTCATGCAAAGACTCAATTCGTCGTTCTTCACCTTGTTGAGCAATCTCGAAGATGCGCTGCTCAGCGGTATTAAGAACTGTCTCTGCATCATCTGCATTTTGATGGGCATCCACCAAGATCTCACCGGCCGCAGAGATCAAGCGACGGATTGTCGCCTTCTGGCGGACGAGCCTCGCATAGTGAGGTGCATTGGTCGCACTCGGCACGGCATTGGCTAACTCGAGTAGATAGTCGAGACCACCAACAGAATTAAGAACATCACGGTCGGCAAGTAACTGGTTCAGTTGAACAATATCAACCGAGGCGTGCTTGTCATAAAGCTCAACCATAGCGTCATAGATGGCGCCATTGGCCGGCTTAAAGAAATCCGACCCGCCGCGGAGGGTCTGCACAACATCGCCCACGACTGTGGGTTCAAGGAGCATCGAGCCAAGCAAACTGACCTCAGCCTCCATGGCATGCGGTGGCAGCGCTTCAAGCAGATGCGTGAGCTCTCGAGCTGTCGCTTGGGAACTCTGCTTAACGCTACGGCTTTTGCCAGATCCTGTCTGAGGTTGGCTGCCCTGATCATGATGTTTGGGTGGGTTGCTCATTCCTTGAGCCACGATTCATATCATCCATGAGAATACAGCAGCTTGTTATGCCCTGCTGCGTCAGTTCTTCCACATCTTGTCCACGGCCAGCTCTATCGCCAAACGCTGGCTTGAGGTCGTTAGACGACCCCTCTGTTAGTCAACACTGACGGTCATCTCAAGGACTTCATTCGATGACTCAATCGATCTCACAGCAACTGGTTTCTGCTGATCATCGAGCGCTTCCTTCATCAAACGACCAACCTTGAACTTGACCGTTCGCTTTGCAGGAACTGGCACGCGTTCAAGTGTCCTTGGATTCTGTGCAATTCGAGGAGCGCGCTGGCGAATCTCAAAAACGCCGAAGTCACGGAACTCCATCCGGTTCCCTTTTCCTAATTCATCGATGACGTTATTCAGGAATGCTTGAACCGTCTTTTTAACGGCCGTCCTACGCTGATTCGTTTCATCAGCGATGCGATCTATTAAGTCTTTTTTAGTAGTTGTAGCCATACTTGAAGAACCCCCACTAATCGTGGCCTAAGCGAGGTGCCCCTATACCCTTAGCTCAGGCGCTATTTCATTGTTTGCCCCCGGCTGGGGCTGGCCTGAGCCCTGAAAAAGCGCCTAAGCCGGTTGATTCAAGTATGACGAGGCAAGTCAAGGCCGTCAAGAACAACCCTGATGCCTACAACACTTTATGAAAGAAAAGACCCATTTATGATGGCTTTCTGGGCCAAAAAAAGGTCCCTCATTTATTATCACCGAGATCCGTTGATTTCCAGGCTACGGTTCGTTCGAATGAAGAACTCATTGGGACGACCATTGACGATTTGTTGTTGATCCCAGGTCCGGATCTGAGCCACATAAACGGGTGCAAAATCTGGAATTCGGCCCACATTGAGCAGCCCATCGCGTCGCCCGAGAAGGAACTCCTGTCTCCTGACCAGCTCCCCATTTTCACCCGTCAAGCTCAACAGGTTTTGCCCAGGCATGACCAACATTCTCGCTCTTGATGCTGCCAGCCACTGTTCCTGAGTCGAACGGTTGGAACTTGTTCTCGTCTGGCAACCCAATGGGATAAGCCCGCTCATCAGTAAGCCAGCTGCCGCCGCAATTTTTAGCCAATACATCATTTGCCCCCTTCGACCCCTTCAAAGCCTCTTTCCTCAATATTGAGAATAACCCAGGTGGCATGAGGGACAAGGTGAAATCACCCAATGAGCGCTGATAGTGACAACAAGAACCCTCTCGGGGCTTTGAGAGGGGTCGTCTGCTTCGCCAAAGCTGCCGATAACACAGAGTGTCCTGCAAACGGGTGTTTTCTCAGTATCAATCAATCCGATGATTTGACCTGTAGAATCGCACGTCCGACGACAGCCTTAGAGGATCTGAGTAAAAATATGAACATCATCATCTGTGGCGCCGGCGAAGTGGGATCCCACGCAGCAGAGGTCCTCAGCGAGGCCAACCACAACATCACTGTGATTGATACAGATATCAGCCGCATCGAGCGCTTAGAAGACTCGATGGATATTGCCGCTCAACTCGGGAATGCCTCTTCAGCTGAATCCCTTAAGCGAGCTGGTGTGCAACATGCGGACCTTGTGCTGGCAGCCACCAACAGCGATGACGTCAATTTGGTGACCTCAGCAGTAGCAAAGTCAATGGGTGCAAAGAAGACCATTGCAAGAGTGCATCACATTGCATTTTACATGAATGATTCTCTTAACTACCGCACGTTTTTTAATGTGGATCGCCTTATCTGCCCCGAGTTCTCTACTGCACTTGCGCTCGCTTCATCTCTTCGAAATCCTGGTGCAATATTAATTGAGAATATCGCTCGTGGTGCCATAGAGATGCAGGAGTTCTCTGTCAGTGACAATGCAAAAGCAGTCGGCCGGGAACTAAAGAACATCGACCTCCCTGCTGGCTCTCGCCTCGCAGCTGTCACTCGGTATGGAAAAGCATTCATCCCCGATGCACAGACAAAAATTCAGCCAGAAGACATTGTGACACTGGTTGGTAATGCACCTGTGTTTCAAACAGCTCGCCACCTCTTTCATGATCGAGGCGTTAAGAGACAACGCATTGCGATTATGGGTGGACCGCCTGTCGCAGTGTGGCTGTGTAGGCAATTGCGTGACCGGAACTTCTCTATTCGCTTGTTTGAACAAGATCGCCAGCGTGCCGAAGTGTTAGCCACCAAACTGGACTGGGTCACGGTTATTCAAGCTGATCCAACTGATCCCACCGTATTTGAAGATGAGCACATTGACCATGTCGACGCTTTCGTAGCCTTACAGAATGATGATGAAGACAACATTCTTGGCTGCGCATGGGCCAAGAGTATGGGTGTTCAGCAAGCAATGGCCATCGTTCAGCGATCGAACTATCAGCACCTCCTTCGCTACGTAGGCATTGACCGTTTCTTTAGTCCAAGGCTCGTGGCTATCCGCGAGATCAACGACGTTATTAATGAACGCCCTCTGCGTGTCGTCGCATCACTTGCCGATCATGTGATTGATGTGGTTCGCCTTCAAGTCGGCGAGGATGCAGAAGTCAACGGCAAGAATTTAAAAGAGATCGCACTGGGTGAAAGTGGAATGATTGTTGTTGTTGATCGAGGTGATCAGGTCTTTGTGCCTCAAGCAGATGAGACCATACAAGCTGGTGACACACTTTTAGTCGTCGCGCCTCATGGACAGGAGATTCCGTTGCGCAAGCGATTTGGCGTGCAGGGTCACGTCTCGTGAATTACGCATTCATACTGCGCCAACTCGGTCGACTCTTAGCTGTGCTCAGTGGCATTATTTTGGTCATTTGGTTGTGGTCGATCATTCGCTGGTCACTCGACTTCGACTTTGAACTCGCCGCCCAATGGGCCCTGTTGGCCACGGCTGGTTTGGGGGCCCTGCTCGGTTATATGAGCTGGCTACTTGGCACTCATTTGATTCGCCCGAAGAAAAATCTTGTCACAACAGGCGCCTCATCCAGAAAAGAAATGTCGATCGGCCGACGTGAAGCGCTGCTCCTCGTCGCTATTGCTTGGGTTGTTGTGAGCTTACTCGCAGCGCTCCCCTATCTCTTGTGGTCGTGGATCGAACAAGATAATCCGGCGGACCATCCTTTCAACAGCTATGTGAACTGCTTTTTTGAATCAATCAGCGGATTATCAACAACTGGCGCCAGTGTGCTTACGGATATTGAGGCGATGCCTCATAGCCTGTTGCTCTGGCGCGCCCTGACCCAATGGCTTGGCGGCCTGGGAATTGTGGTGCTCTTTGTCGCGGTTCTTCCCATGATGGGTGTTGGTGGAAAACGGCTCTTCCGAATTGAAGCGCCTGGACCTGACCCAGAAGGCGTTCGCCCTCACATACGAGAGACAGCAAGAATTCTTTGGCTGATCTACACCGGCATGACAGTGGCGCTTATCGTTGCTCTGTTGATTGCTGGGATGTCTCTTTTTGATGCCGTCTGTCATGCATTCACAACCGTCGCCACAGGCGGATTTAGTAATGACAACTCAAGTCTGGGTGGCTATCGCTCGGCAACGATTGACATCATTACGATGTTGTTCATGGTGCTGGCCAGCGCCAACTTTATTCTCTACTTTGCTGCTGCTCGCGGAAAATTTAGTTCAATTCTGCGCGATACTGAATTACGTGTATACGTCGGCGTCATTATTATTGGTGTGCTACTGATCGCCGGGACACTGTGGGTCACACAGACATCAATCATCACCACCGAAGGCGTCGCTATTGCACCAACAGCAGGCGCTTCACTGCTGTACGGCAGTTTTACTGCGATCTCACAGCAAACAACCACCGGCTTCACCGTTGCTGATTTTAGTAACTGGCCCTTTCTTGCAACAGCTACGATCATCGGACTGATGTTCATTGGCGGATCCGCAGGATCAACCGCTGGTGGAATCAAGATTGCTCGCATCTGGATTGGATTACGCGTCATTCTTGGTGAGGTCGAACGTGTCTTCCGACCCAATGTCGTGCGGCCACTGAAGGTTTCAGGCACCACCATCGATGAGGAACTCAAACTCGGCACACTGGCATATCTCGTGCTGATTGTCTTGTTGTTCATTTCCGGTGCTATCTTGATGATGCTCTTTGAAGGTGGAAATGAAGCATGTTCATTTGCAACCGCCTCATCTGCATCACTTGCAACACTGTGCACTGTTGGCCCAGGCCTGGGTGCAATCGGCGCCTTGGACAACTACAACTGGATGACTGATGCCAGCAAGCTTCTCTTGTGTTTATGGATGACTTTAGGGAGGCTCGAGATCTTCACACTTTTAGTGCTACTCAGTCCTCGCTTCTGGAGCGACCGCTAATCACATTGGTTTTTCATCAATGGTTGCGTCATAGATTTCTAATAGCTTCTGCTTATCGAAAATCATTTCTTGTCGTGACAGGCCAACAACCTCATACCTTGGGGTAAGTTCAATAGCATCAACAGGACATGCTTCTTCACACATACCGCAGTAGATACAACGAAGCTCATCAATATCAAATTGCTTTGGGTACTTTTCTCGATCATCCCAGGGTGCTGCCTCACCCACGATGTGAATACAGTTCGCTGGGCATGCTGTTGAGCACATAAAGCATGCCACACAACGAACGCGGCCATCTTCATCACGGTTGAGCCGATGTACGCCACGGAAGGTTGGACGATACTGACCTCCTTCTTCCACAGGTCGATCATCGCGCTTTTCTTCTGGGTACTGCACCACCCAGAGGTTGTCCTTATTTTTGCCATCCCGCCCTACATTGGTAAGGAAGTGCCGCATCGTCGTGCCCAGACCACGAAAAACAGCTGGCAGAAACAGGCCGTCGGTACGGCTCAGAGGCTTGGGTGTTACGTCAATATATGGATTCTCGCCCTGCGTCATAACTAAGAATCATACCCACCAACTGATCAACACCCCGCTTGAAGCCCAGCAATCCGCCTACTTTGAGAAATTTTTCACATAGGTCCGGTCTCCCCTTGGCCCCTCGGCTCTAAAGAGGTACAAGAGCCAGATCATGGTGGCCAACCCAACCGGCGAGAAAAAGCCAAATATCGCCCGAAACCGCATGTGGCGACTATCGGGCCTCGGCTTCACAATGGCTAGCGAAATCGTGGCCGGCTTACTCATCGGCTGGTTGATTGATGTGGTGGTTGGTACCAAGGATACATGGATCATTGTTGGCACCGTCACAGGGCTCATTATTGCTCTGGTTAGCGCGATCAAGATTGGGCTCTCAGCAAATCGGCAGGCAATCACTGATTACAAAAAGCAGCAAGAAGACCGTTCCTAATCAAAAAATGGCTCATTCATAGGTAAAGCGGACTTGTCCAAAGCACCACTCAACAGCGTTTCTGACTCCAAAACGGCACCGGCTGCCCCAAAACGACCGGTGAGCACCTTTCCTGGGCCCTGGTCAGCCCTTCCAGCCCGAGCACTCTGGACCATCTCTTTCTTGGCCCCAATCCTCGGATATGCACTTTATGTACTGGTTGTTTGGCTTATGGGTGTGGAAAATGCGGGTGATTTGTACCTGGTTGGCCTTTATGAGACTGGCATCGTGATCCTGCCTGCAGTTGCTTACCTCGCCATCATCAGGCCTCACCACCAGCGACCGGTATCACTCTGGGTCATGTTGTGGATGGTCGGCACAATACTCCGCATGATGCTCACCCTGGTTATCTCCTTATTGGTATACTTCGCGACCGATTTCAACCAACTGGCAGTTTTCGGTTCTTTCTTAATTTCCTGGTTCTTCCTTCTCACCGGTGAAACCTGGGTCTGCGCTTCACACCTCCGTGGTGTGCAACCCCGGTTAGAGGCGGTACAACCGATGGAGCCCGCCTGAAATGGCACTTCTTGGTAGCGGTATAAACCCTCTTGGACATGTTCTAGACGTCGACCTTGTCGGCGGCCCTCGCCCTGTGTTTCGTGGCACCGAGCAATGGGGTGATTATGTCGGGCTGACCAATCAACCATTGGTCACCATGCACATGATCACGCTTATCTTGGCAGCGCTTCTACTGTGGTGGGCACTGACATCCGCTGCTCGAGCGATTGCCACTGGCCCCAAGAGTGAAGGCAACGACCGCTATCGAACTTGCAGTCGTTTTGGACAGCTCATTGAAGTGATTGTGATCTACCTTTCCGAAAAGGCGATCCGCCCAGTACTCGGTAAGGATGCCAATCGATACCTTCCCTTCCTCTTAACGTTGTTCTTTTTCATACTGGTTTGCAATCTCATCGGACTCTTCCCATTTGTTGATCTTCAACACATCAGCGATGTACTGTTCGACGTGGATTTAGGCGGCGAATCTGCAATGGATTGGGCCGTGTTTGGTGGAACTGTGACAAGCAATCTGGCTGTGACTGCCGGACTCGCCGCACTTGCCTTCATCGTTATACAAGTTCACGGCTTCCGCGAACTGGGTATTGGGGGTTGGCTCAAGCACCTCAGTGGTGGTGCCCCGATGTACCTGCTTCCAATTATGGTTCCAGTAGAGCTCATGAGTCTGCTCATCAAACCTGCGGCACTGGCCATTCGGCTCTTCGCCAACATGGTCGCTGGTCACACATTGATGGCGACGCTATCACTCTTTGGCTACATGGCCTACAGCTCGCTTGGCTGGGCCGGGGTCATTGGAATCTCCATTCCGTCCATTCTGTTCGCACTTGCAATCAGCTTCTTAGAGATTTTCGTAGCATTCCTACAAGCATTTATCTTTATGTTCCTGACCACCGTTTTCATTGGGCAACTCTCACACCATGATGAGGACGATGAAAAAGAAACGGGCACTGAACATGCCCTGGAGTATCGAGACGCACCAGCACATGGCTAGGGTTGTTCCCCAGTTATGTTTTTGAATCACGAAATGAACTGTACGCATTGAGGGCTACAGCATTTCAAATCAAGATCCGGCATTCGGCTCTGGCCGAAGCACTAACCAGAGGAAAGTGGCTCTTACAATGAAGAACCTGATCGCGCTTCTAGCCGTCACACTGATCGGCATCGGCCTTACCAATACACTTGGCTATGCAGACGATGCTGCAGGCGGTACCGCTCAAACAGAGGAAGCACATCAACAAAACGTAGCCGTAGGCAAAGCCGAAGGCGGTGGTGGGCTCGGTATGGGACTTGGCGGCGGCTTGGCCGCTGGCATCGCAGCTGTCGGTGCGGGTCTCGGCATCGGACTCATTGGCAGTGGTGCCGTGAGCGCCATTGCACGTCAACCAGAAATGGCTGGCCCAATCGGCACCAACATGATTATTACGGCCGCACTTGTGGAAGGTGTTGCACTGTTCGCAGTGGTCGTAGGTCTGCTCGGAATTCTTGGCGCGAAGTAACGCTTATGGGTAATCACTAGCTGGCACAAGCACATGCTTATGCCAGTTGGTTTATTCCCAAGATAAGGGAGCTGGCTATGTACCAGTTGATGCTTGCCGCCGGAGGAGGATCCGACTCACCGGTTATCATTGAAGTTCTACCGCTCATTACAGCGGTGATCGTCTTTGGCGCTACATTCGTTTTGCTGGCTAAATATATCTGGCCTCGCATCACGCAAGGACTCGAAGACCGAGATCGAAAGATCAAAGATGAGATCGAGTCAGCTGAAGATGCTCGCAAGCAGGCTAAAAATGCGCTTGAAGAGTATGAACGCGAGCTTGCCAATGCACGCCACGAAGCAGCAGACATGATCGCCAAGGCTCGAGCAGATGCCAAGGCGATTGCTGAAGAGCTGCGAAGTCGTAATGAAGTTGAGTTGACTGATATGAAGCAGCGAGCCACACAAGAGATTGATGCGGCTAAACAGGCTGCCATCAATGAGCTTTACGCTGAGTCCTCAACACTTGCCGTCACCATGGCGGGCAAGATACTCAAGCGTGAGATCTCGGTTGATGATCAAGAACGCCTCATGCATGAATCTCTCCATGAAATGGGCCAAGCCCACGCGAACTGAGTTTAGGAGAAGCCAGTTATGGCTCGCGAGACTGATGCCTTAGCCATGATCTACGCCAAGAGTCTGTACGAACTCGCCGATGCGGCGGGTGGTCAGGCCAAGATCATGGAGGTTGGGCAAGAACTTGAATCAATTGTTGAGTTAGCCAAAGAGAACAAACTCTTTCAGGAGTTTCTGCGCTCACCGATTGTTTCAACAGAGGCTCGCACCCAGGGTTTACGCAGTATTTTTGCTGATCGAATAACAGATCTCACCTTGCGATTCCTTCTTGTTGTCAATCGTAAAGGTCGACTTGGTCATTTGGAACAGATTGCACAGGCGTTTGATTTAATGGTCCAGGACAAATTTGGCCGAGTTGAGGTCGATCTATTCACGGCCGTTGAGCTGCCCGCTGAAAAACTCGAGTCTCTTCGAATGCGTATTAAAGGTGCGCTTGGCAAGGACCCGGTTCTGCATGCATACACTGAGCCAGAGATGCTTGGTGGATTAAAGCTACTTGTGGGTGATCAGTTGATCGATGGCTCTATCGCCACCCAACTAAATTCCATGCGTGAAGACCTTCGTCATGGTGGCAGCAACACCATTCCTGGTCACTTGTCTGACTTCTTAGGCCAGTCCAATGGAGAGAGCTAGAGTCATGATCAACATTGCAAACAAACCTTTACTTCTTGTCCTTACGCTTATAACCGCGGTCAACTTTCAGGTGATGGCTGACGCTCCACCAAGCGATGTACCTCAGCTTCAGTTGAGCGGGACGGCCATGATGGAACGACCCGCTGATCAGGTCACCATTATGTTGGGGGTCGTAACGACAGAAGACAAAGCCGCTGATTCCATACGTGACAATGCCGCAAAGATGGAAAAGAGCTTGGAAGCTTTAAAGAAAGCGGGACTCACAAAAGACGAATACCAGACAAGCTCATTTGATATTGACCCGGTCTACGCTCCAAGACCACGCAACCCGCCAAGTGATTGGAAAGAAAAGATTATTGGCTACCGCGTCTCGAACCAGCTCATTATCAAAACCAGTCGAATCAACGACGTTGGCACAATTATTGATGCTGCAACGAGTGCCGGAACAAATAGCATCGACAGGATTGTGTTCGGCCTCAAGGACCAACGAGCCTATCGCAAAGAAGCCATCACCTTGGCTACCAAGAATGCAATGACCGATGCGAATACCGTGGCAAGTGCTGCTGGTATTACTTTGGTGCGAATTTTGAATGTGTCGGTCGGCAACTTCGCCAATAACGAACACAACCTCGGCATGCCAAGATCAAGAATGATGGCTGAGAGCAATGCCTTTGGATCTGCTCCATCGACTTCAATCCAAGCGGGTGATGTCACCATTCAAGCAACTGTTAATATTGTTTTCGAAATCGAGGACTCTCGTAAGTAATAAGACTCCTCTGTCCAAAAGACGTTATTCAGAAAGTATGAGCCGTGAAGATCAAGACTGACGAAATCACCTCTGTCATCAAACAGGAAATCGAGCAGTTCTCTAGTGAGTTAGAGATCTCTGAGGTTGGCCGGGTGGTTGAGGTAGGTGATGGCATTGCGCGTATCTATGGCCTCTCCAATGCAATGGCGGGCGAGCTACTCGAATTTGAAACCTCTGAAGGTGTCATCATGGGACAGGCCATGAACCTGGAACTCGACACCGTTGGCGCGGTTATTTACGGCAACTACCTCCATATCCGTGAAGGTGATACCGTCAAATCAACTGGCCGATTACTTGAGATCCCCGTTGGTGAAGAATTGCTAGGCCGGGTGGTTGACCCCTTGGGCAATCCTCTTGATGGGGCTGGTGCAATCAACACCACAAAGACCCGTAAGCTCGATATTGTGGCACCCGGCATCGCCTTCCGCCAACCTGTGACAGAACCACTTCAAACAGGCATCAAGGCAATTGACTCCATGATTCCTGTGGGACGTGGCCAGCGTGAGTTGGTTATTGGTGACCGAAAGACAGGTAAGACTGCTGTTTGCCTGGACACCATCATCAATCAGAAACAGTATTGGGGAACGCCTGAGGCTGTGGTCTGCATTTACGTCGCAGTTGGGCAGAAAGAATCGACTGTTGCGGGTGTTATCGAAACGCTTCGTGAACATGGCGCTATGGACTATACGATTGTCGTGACTGCGGGCGCTTCAGACCCTGCCCCTATTCAATACATCGCACCGTATGCCGGCTGTGCTATCGGCGAACACTTTATGTGGCAGGGCAAAGAAGGCAAGACACCTAAACATGTGCTCTGTGTGTATGACGATCTTTCCAAACAGGCCATCGCCTACCGTCAGCTTTCGCTCTTGCTACGTCGACCTCCAGGTCGTGAAGCATATCCAGGCGACGTCTTCTACCTCCATAGTCGACTACTAGAACGGGCGACTAAGCTTTCTGACGAAGAAGGTGGCGGCTCACTCACAGCACTCCCCATCATTGAGACGCAAGAGGGTGATGTGTCTGCTTACATTCCTACCAATGTGATTTCGATCACTGATGGACAAATCTACTTGCAACCAGAGCTCTTTGCCGCTGGCGTACGCCCAGCTATCAACGTGGGTATTTCGGTGAGCCGTGTAGGTGGCAATGCACAGATTAAAGCGATGAAAGAAGTTGCGGGTTCACTTCGACTTGACCTTGCGGCCTTCCGCGAGCTTGAGGCATTCGCACAATTGGGAACCGAACTTGATGTCTCCAGTCAGCGACAGCTTGACCGTGGTTCAGTGATGGTTGAATTACTCAAACAAGGCCAGTACCAGCCGTTTGAGGTCATCGACCAGTGCATTTCGATTTTCGCTGGAGCCAATGGGTTTCTCGATGATCTGAATAAGAATGACGTGCCGTCTTTTGAGGCATCACTACTGGAGTACATGCACGGCCCCGGCAAAGAACTGCGAGAGAAATTGGTCAGCAGCAGATCCTTCAAGGGCCTCGAGGATGACTTCAAGGGTATGCTGACTGACTTCAAGAGCAGTTGGTCGCCATCTGAATAGAGTCGTATTTTTACGGAGAGATTACAAATGAATCAGCAGCACTCTTTGCTGCAGGCTGCATTGAGCGCGGTTGCCACGGGATGTGGCGCTGCCAAACATGTTCAACGTGAGCTTGAGTCAGTTCGAGAAGTAACCAAGGATGATCGAAGCCCTGTGACTGTGGCAGACTTTGCGGTTCAAGCCTTGGTTTGGATGAGCCTCAATGAGAGTCTCGACGCACCGTTAATTGTGGGTGAGGAAAGCGCTGATCTCTTACGAAATGTCA
This sequence comes from Phycisphaerales bacterium, assembly GCA_029268515.1. Taxonomy (NCBI): domain Bacteria; kingdom Pseudomonadati; phylum Planctomycetota; class Phycisphaerae; order Phycisphaerales; species Phycisphaerales bacterium. The sequence goes on from JAQWNP010000006.1 coordinate 270,295, forward strand.
ATCAGGCAGCCGTGTTGGACGCCGTCGTTTCAACTGTAAAATCTGCTCGGTCTGACGTAACGACTGCACAAGTACTTGATGCTATTGATGCCTGTAACCACGATGGCACAGCTGATAGCTACTGGACCCTTGATCCAATTGATGGAACCAAGGGCTTCTTACGGCAACAACAATTTGCAATTGCACTGGGCTATATCGAACATGGTGAAGTCGTGCTTGGTGTGATGGGTTGCCCAAGCTTACCGGTTGATCACGCGGCACCACTCGATACTGCTGATTCAGAAGGTGTTCTGTATGCAGCAAGTAAAGGTGCCGGAGCATGGGAATATCCGGCCTGCGATCCGCAATGCACACCACGTCAGGTTCATGCCAATAGCTGGTCTGCCGGGCAAACCACGCGCACTTGTGAATCTGTTGAATCTGGTCACTCTAAACAGGATGAGACCGCTGCTGTACTGAAGAAACTCGGCTCACCCTCAGCACCGGTCCGCCTTGATAGCCAATGTAAATATGCCTTAGTCGCTCGCAATCAGGCAGATGCTTATCTTCGTATGCCAACTCGCAAGGGATATGTTGAGAAAATATGGGATCATGCTGCTGGCATGATCATTGCAACTGAGGCCGGCGCTCTCGTATCTGACGTGACTGGTGCCCCCCTTGATTTCACACAGGGAGCAACCCTTCAGAACAATCGAGGGGTGATTTGTGCCGTCCCTGGACTCCATGAGAGCATCATCGAGATAATCAGTGCCCTTGGTGTTGGTGCTGGAGCATAGTGATCGCCGACTAGGTTTCTATGGACTTCTCCACCTGGTTTACCATTCTGGTCATCTGCCTCGTCATGGCTTCGATCATCTCTAATCGAGTTGGTGTCGATGTCGCTATGGTCGGTGGCCTTACGCTCCTCATCATTGGCCAGGTTGTGGATCCTCAAACAGCCATCCGTGGATTCGCCGACCCGGCAGTCGTCATGATCGGATCGCTCTTTGTCATCGCAGCTGGTATACGAGAAACGGGAGCCCTGGAATCTCTGTCGCACCTTTTACTAGGACGCCCTAAGTCGGTTGCGCGCGCGCAAGCAAGAATGATGGGGCCTGTTGCAGTGCTGTCGGGGTTCATGAACAACACGCCCATTGTGGCCATGTATCTGCCAATCATTGCAGACTGGGCACGACGTCTAAAGATAAGCCCATCGAAGTTGTATATGCCTCTATCGTTTGCTGCGATTATGGGTAGCAAGATCACGTTGATTGGGACCGCTTCCAATATCATCGTGATGGACTTGTATAACAGTTACATAAACCAAGAAATTGATATGGGGAGCACCATCGAACCAATGAGTCCAGTGCTTCAATTCTGGGGCATTGCCATATTGGGCGTACCAGCACTGATCATCGGTACTTTTATGATTGTCTGGCTTTCGCCGTTTCTATTGAAAGAGCGGAAGAGTCCACTCGCTACGGTTGATGAGGCGAGGCAATATCAGCTCGAAATGGAAGTACGTCCTGACTCAACCATCGTTGGCCGTTCAATTGAAAACGCTGGGCTACGACACCTGCCTGGACTTTACCTCGCCCAAATCGATCGTGGCAATCAGTCGCTGCCCGCGGTTGGGCCAGAAGAAATACTTCAAGCTGGCGACCGCCTGGGCTTTGTCGGTGTCTTAGATTCAGTTATGGATCTACGCAAGATCAAAGGATTAGTGCCCGCCACAGATCAAGTTGAGAAGATTGAGTCGCCGGTAAACGCGAGACTGCTTGTTGAAGCAGTTGTCTCAGCACGCTCACCATTAGTCCGTCAAACTGTTCGCGAAAGTCGATTTCGCACGACGTATAACGCTGCAATTATTGCTGTTCACCGAGCTGGCGCCCAGATTCAGCGAAAAGTCGGCGACATTACATTGCAACCTGGAGATACGCTGCTCCTAGATACGCATGATGGCTTCGTAGATGCGTATTGCAATAGCGACGACTTTTATCTGATTTCCGAAGTCGCTGATTCCCGCCCAGTTCGTCACGAACGTGGAATCATCGCACTCATGATCCTCGCTCTGATGGTGATTCTGATGAACGTACTTTCACAAGCATGGGTCGCTGCATTAGTTTGCGCCATGTTGATGATCGTCACACGTTGTGTCACTGGAACCGTTGCTCGAAGTAGCATTAACTGGCAAGTACTCCTCGTCATCGGCGCGGCTTTGGGTATTGGTACCGCTGTCAGCGAAACTGGCCTCCTGTCGACTTTTGCTGATGATTGGCTGGCTTCATGTTCACCGGCCGGGGGCTTTGTCGTTCTATTAGTGCTGTTTTCAATGGCCGCCATTGTCGCTCAGTTCATAACCAACTACGGCGCTGCAGCACTGCTCTTCCCAATTGCAATGGAAAGTGCCGCCACGATGGGCGCTAGTCCAGTTCCATTTGTCTTTACACTGATGATGGGTGCTGGATGTAGTTTCATGTCTCCCGTGACCTATCAGACCAATCTCATGGTGTATGGCCCCGGCGGCTATCGATTTACCGACTACCTGCGACTTGGCATACCATTGTCAGTTATCACTGCTCTTATCACTGCTGCTATTGCCTCAGTGGCATTCCCACTCCATCTTCCTGGTTAAGAACTCTTAATGCGTCTTGTATGGACCATCCTTGCTTGGGCAATCACCATCTTCGGTGTGATTGTGTTCATCGCTTGGTTGGTCGGAGAAATCTGCTCCAATAGATGGCATTGGTCACAGTGGTTGTTATGGATTCCATCTCCATTAGTCATCGTGATACTGCTCGTTTCACTTCTAGGTGGAATCAAATGCTGGTACCCCATGCAGATCCAGTGGCAGCGGATGGCGCCACTTGTTCTAGCCTTACTGTTCGTAACAGCCTTTTTTACGCTATGGGAGCATCGCTTTTTTCGTCAGGCCCAAAATCCACGCGATGGTCTGTCAATTCTCTGCTGGACGATGGCTAGCCGCACAATATCTGAAAAAGGCGAAGAAGTTTTTTTCCATGAAGTCAATCCAGATATAGCAATTCTTACCTGGGGAGATGACCTCGCAAGAAGTAAGACGCTATTCAAAAACCACTTGCCCAATCACCAACTGTACCGCGGAGATGGAGTGGTCACCGTTCTCTCTAAATTTCCAGTACAAGAAATACGACCCGTCATCTGGAATAGTGGTTTGTATATGAGCTTGGTAGTGATCGATGCATCACCATTCTTTAGTGAACCACTCGTGGTTTACGTTGTAGACCTTCCATCTTCCACAAAGATTGGACGCATGCAGATCGCCAATGATCTAAAAAAGATATTAGATAAATTAGAGCTACCCCCACCGGACTTAGTTGTTGGTGACTTCAATATGAACAGAGGTTCTTCTGCCATCAGAAAAATGTTTCCGGACATGCGCAACGCCTACAATGTGGCCGGAAGTGGATACGCCGCTTCATTCCCACGAGAGTGGCCCATTTATCATATTGATCTAGCGCTACTTGGGCCTCGTATCACCGCGACAGGATACGAACTGATTGATTCAGGAATGGCTCGTCATTGGGCTCAGCTATTGCATATCAAACCAATCAGCGCACCACAATAAAAAGACATGGTCCGAACGGGCTTGTCGCTATAAGAACTGTTTGGAAACTCGTGACTCGCGATTAATCGCGTGCCCCGGCAAGTGGCTGCTGAGCCTGCTTTTCACTAATAAGATCCCACAATTCATTGAATGAACTGACCGACCGAATGAGTGGAATCGTTGACTCCCAGAGCAGCTCTCTGATCCGCGGAGAATTCACATATTGCACACTGCCGTCGCCGCGAAGAACATTCACACCTGCGGTGTGGTTGAGATCCTCAAATTCTCTGAGGCCATCCGCCAATAGAACCAGCTTCGAACCTTCGGACAATCTTCGAGGTCGCTTGGTTACCCAATCAACATCACCTGCATAGTGATAGTTGGTTTGGATTTCTCGACTTGGCCGTGTCCATGCGCCCACCTGGCCAATCTCACGCCAAGTAATTTCGTACTCTTCATAAGCATGATTGCCACCATGGCTTGGACAATAGAAACAGTTTGGTGTGCGGCAGTAGTTATGTGCATATAACCAACCGATGCCATCCCAGCGATGTCCACCATGAGTGGACTCGGTTACCGCTGTTAGATCCCATGGGTGTGTGCCAGATGCAGCGATCTCGCTCTTTGGTAATTTGCCATTACGATCGTGTGCGAAAAGGAACATCGCCTGCCCCAACTGGCGCTGATTCGATGCACAGTAAACGCGATTCGCGCCTTCCTGAACCTTTGATAATGCTGGAAGAAGGAGGCCAGTCAAAACTGTCGAAACGCTGATGACGACGACAAGTTCGATGAGGCTAAAACCGCGATTCAGCAATGCAACTGTTCGCCGCTTAGGCAATCCATTACGTCTCTGAATAATCGGCATACAAGCCATGCCACACATCCTACTAGCCACCACACTAATGTCGTCCTAACAACTAGTGTGAATCATCCTGGCTGACCTCAGCTGATCAATACCAGCCTCCGGTATGCCCAACCAGTCCGCTTCTCCTCATCGCAGACCAACTGACCACGCGTATAGTCTATGTGATTGAGGCATTTCTACCTAAATAAAAACTCTGTTCTCTTCCTTGCGGTAAGCTAAAATGAATACTGATGAAGGGCTTTAATGGGCTCAAAAGAGGTTAATTTTCGGCAAAAGGTTGTTTTTGAGCCCCTTATCGCGATTTATTAAACATATGTTGCCTTCCATCAAGATGTGCCCATTTTGGGGACAGTTAGAGCTGATTGCACTGGATTAGGTATTTTTTGGGATCTTTAAGCCCAACCCTGCGAAGTCTCTGGTGCGGGAGAACCTACGAATGAGTCAAGAAGACTGGATGCTGATGCATCGTGTTGCTGCTGGCGATGAAGGCGCCATTGGTGATCTCTATGATCGGTTCAATGCTCTTGTATTCAAGGTGGCCCGCCAGTTTCTCTCTAGTCAGCCTGAGGCTGAGGATGCTGTTCAAGAGGTATTCATCCGACTCTGGCAAACGGCTGATCGATACGATCCCCGAAGAGCCAAGCTCGTGACATGGGTCATGTTAATTGCTCGGCGACATTTGATTGACCAACTTCGACGAAAAGCGGTGCGCCCCTCACCAGGAGTGCTGGAGGAAGATTTAGCCGCTTCTCGCCATGACGATAGACCGGAAAAGAAGACGAACGATGAGGAGTGGAGAAGTTCGTTACGGAAGCGAGTTGGAGAACTGCCTGAAATGCAACGAGTTGTGATTGAGCGGGCATATTTACAGGGTTACACTTTACGAGAGGTCAGCGTTCAGTTAAATGCACCTCTCGGCACAGTTAAATCAGCATTGAGCCGTGGGCTCATTAAATTAAGAGAAAGTCGATCAGCCGAGTGGGCTGTATAAAAGAGTGATTCCTGGGGCCCTAATCGAGGATATGTAACAATTATGCGATCTTTTTGCCTTGATAAGGCCTGCAACTGAAAGATACCAAGCAACCCCCCAACTCTTTGCTGCGAAATAGATTTAAGCAACGGCATAGCGGAAAAACAGACTATTAGGATTCGGATGATGACCAAAGACACAAACCTGTTAACACGAACTGAGCTCCTTGAAGTTGCTGCTGCAGATGCATTGGGGCTGTTAGATGATTTCGAGACCGAACAATTCAACCGGTCTTTCCACAATGCCCCTCCTGCTGTTCAGGATGAGATTAAAGAACTTCAAGCAGAGATTGTGGCTGATACTTCACTATTACCGAACATCATGCCACCAGAAGCGCTTCGTGAACGCGTACTGGAACATTTACGGAAGCGGATCCTTGAAGAGAACTCTGAATTGGCGCCGCTGGCAACCATTGGCCGCTTCGGACACAACTTGGCGACAAGCAGTGAAACTACCCGAGTGAGCAGACGCAACTTAGTTTCGCACGATGCGTGGCGTGGCGCAGCAATCATTCTCGTTGGCGTGGTCGTTGCAATCTCCATCTACGCTTATAAAACCAATGACCGAACCAATGCTTTGTTGGCTGATGTTGCACTCAACCTACAGACACAAGATCAACTTAAATCGTACCTTGGCAATGATCTTGATTCCTTTGTCGCAAATCCAAGTTGCATTCAGGTTGCAATGTACTCTGTTGAAAGAAACTCACGAGGCATGGGCCATCTCTGGGTCAATCAACGAGATAATGAAGTCTTCCTGATCACGCTAGACCTCCCCTCCAGTGATGGTGAGTTCACACTTAGTGCGATACTTTCGGATGGAACTGAGTTGTCCAATATCGTGAGTTTCAATTCACGACCCATTACTGGACAGCGTTTCGCAATTGATGCCAGCCAACTGGTCGATGCGACGTTCATGGTGACCGACGCTACTGGAAATGTCGTCCTCTCCAGTAACCCTACATCATCAATATCATTGACCTACGCGGCTCCTCCGCGTTCCGACCACTCAGCCTCATAAGGCAGAAGTTTTACAACTAACCTCTCTCGCATGGCGGTTAAATCCCGGCATCGCTCGGGGTTCGTGTAGATATCTGGCTGCGAGAGTTCTTGATCAATTTTCTTAATATCAGACTCAAACGTCTCTATGCGATCCTCAAGCTTCTTGAGGCTGAGATGTGAAAGATTGCTCTGGCCTGATGTGCTTGCCTTCTCTGAAGCCTGCCGGCCGGCATTTTGCACGCTGCTCTTTTTTCGGTCTCGCTTACCAGGTGACGGCGACCCCTTCTCCTTGTCCACGACTTTTTCGGTTTGAGATAACCACTGTTCGTAGGTTCCTGTAAACAACGTCACCTCACCATTGATATCAAAGATAATCAAACGTGTACAAGTCGCTTGCAAGAGCGCTCGATCATGTGTGATCAGAAGTAACGTGCCCGAAAAACCGCTCTCAATTGCCAAGGCCTCTTCGAGACGAGCTGCCGCAGGAATATCAAGGTGATTCGATGGTTCATCCATGACAAGTAAATTGTGAGGTGAGCCCAACAAACCAGCCAGACGCACTCTGGCCCGCTCACCCCCAGACAGTAAGTGCAATGGTTGATCCTGCTCTTCTCCACTGAAGAGAAACCCTCCAGCAAGATCTCTGGCTTGCTGCTCTGTGACATCACGGCCATTTGACTCATGCTCAACGGTTATCTGAATCGCTCGCCATATCGAGAGGGAGAGGTCAAGACCATCATGAACTTGCTTGAAATAACCCGTGCTGAGCCGGCTTCCCGGCCGCACTTCACCCTGTGTGACCTGCTCCTGACCAAGTAAGCATCTGATCAGTGTTGTCTTTCCAACTCCATTGGGGCCAATAATGCCTACCCGATCACCTCGCGTAATGGTCAAGGACAGATCTTGGAAGAGCTTGAGATCACCAAATGACTTAGAAATCTCCTGCGCAACAACAACCTGATCGCCACTACGCGGCGCTTCGGGAATCTTCAGCTTAATCACATCCAATTCTCTGGGACGATCGATCATCTCCTCTTTTCGAAAACGATCAAGGCGTGACTCACGCCCCTTGGCTTGCTTCGATCTTTGGCCTGCTTTGTATCGGCGTATGTAACCTTCCTCTTGACGGACTCGCGTCATCTGTTTGGTGTACTGTCGGCTGAGGGTTGTGCGCTGCAGGGAGCGCTGCTCAAGATAATTTGAAAAATGACCTGGGTATTCAAACAGGCGGCCGTTGTCGACTTCGATAATTTTGTCGACCACTCGATCGAGCAACCAACGATCATGGGTCACTAAGACGATGGCGGCAAACTGTGAATCTATAAGAAAATCTTCTAGCCACTTTCTCGCTTCAATATCGAGGTGATTCGTTGGTTCATCAAGCACAAGAATGTCGGGCGATTCAAGTAGTAATTGAGCTAATGCGAGCCGCGCTAGTTGTCCACCTGAGAGAACCGTGACTTTCTGATCAAATTGATTGGTAGCAAACCCAAGTCCATGGAGCATTGCTTCTACGCGGTGCTCCGTCACATAGCCACCAGCGACCTCGAGCTGCTCTTCTAGGGTCACCTGCTGGCGCATTAGCGCATCGAGCTTTGCACCCTCCGCATGGGCCATCTCTTCAAATAGTGCCGCCAGTTGATCCTTCAATTCAGATGTTCGAGCAAAGGCACGCCCGGCTGCGGAAAGCACGGTATCACTCGGATCAAAGAATCGCTCCTGAGCCAGCGCACCGATGGTCAGACCCCGTTGCACCTCAACGCTGCCCGAATCACATGGAACTTGGCCACTGAGAATATTTAACAGCGTGCTCTTGCCCGTACCATTTCGCCCCACCAGCCCAATCCGCTGTGAGCGTTCGATGGCCATAGTGACGCCACTTAACACCTCGTTCGTGCCAAATCTGCAAACCACGTTCGTTAATGTTGCCAGTGACATAGCCAGCCAATTCTTAGACGATTTCCAGACATTCCGACACCATAGTCCTCAATGAGCGACTCTTGATAATAGCCTAGCCCTAATGGTGTGGGGTTGCATACCTTGCCTGCCGCCCTAGGATCAAGACATGCAAGGCGAACAACTCTGGGCTCCCTGGCGAGCAACCTATCTTCGTGACCTGAAATATAAAGCGGACGCTTCAGGGAAAGAAGTGGCCAGTATTGATAATTTCTTGGCCACCTATTGGCTAACTCCTGAAAAAGATCAGGAGCATCTGGTCATCCATCGCAATGATTTTGGAATGATCTTACTGAATCGATTTCCTTATACATGCGGGCATCTTCTTGTTGCAATAGGAGAGCCACGTCCCACCCTTCTCGATTATGACGCCGATCAGCGCCGCGCATTCTGGGATCTGATTGAACTAGCAACAGCACTGGTACATGCCACACTGAACCCACAGGGCATCAACTTCGGCATCAATGAAGGTGCTGCTGCGGGGGCTGGTTTGCCTGAACATCTTCACGCCCATTTGGTACCAAGGTGGAACGGTGATACCAACTTCATCACTGTTGTTGGTGATGTACGAGTCATGCCTGACTCACTCCAGAAGATCGCGACAGACTATCGTCAGCAATTAGCCTCACTTCTTCTTGATACCTAAATAAAAAAGCGGCGACCGCACAGGTACTGTGAATTGCCCACGTCCGCCATGGTTTGCTCGAACCCAGGATCAAGGTGGGCTCACCTGCCGACGATCCAGGACTTCCACTCTTTGGAGGCTTGCCCGTCGTCGCGGATCAGCGATCCCATGGGGTTCAATAGGCTCGAGAAAAAATACCAGGCGAACAAGGGCCACCACCCCTGGCGGCCGCTGCCAGTTAGACAGTACCTCCACAATGGAGGTAGGGCGAGGCATTTAGGCAATGTTCCGGCAATTCATGGACAGAAGTTCTATACTATGGGCCGCGACCAGCACGATCGGTGCTGCGAGCGGCTGGTCGAAATCTCACTCCTAGCTCTTCCTGTCCGGCGGCAGTGTTGAGCTTCGGGAACAGAACAAGGTGGCAGAACGCATGAACCGTGCTCTTAGCTTTATTACAGTTGGATCTTCACTAATCACAGTAACTGCCTTGGTGGGCTGTAGTTCCCCAAATAATGTGAGCACCAATGCTATTCTTTCTAATCTGACGCCCGAGTTACAAGGACTCACTGAGAGAAGCGTTGATGTCCAGAGCCATATGGCTGTGACTGGCAATGTGGAGTTTCGAGAGTTCTGGGGTGATTTAGGACGTGCCACGTATATCGACCATCCCAGCCGGCTCAGTCCCTACCCAATCGTCTACACCAGTGGTCAGCCTCGCTGATTTTCCGTACCTGTGTTTTGCCAGTGACGCGACGATGTGGGCATCGCATTTCTTGGACTGACTTAATTGATCATAAAATTGCAGTTTCGATTTGCGCTTGAAGAAACCTTTGCTCCTTCAAGCGTAGTCACATGCTGATAGGCACACATGCAACTGAGTGTTTTTCGCCTGGTTAAAACATTTGTCGCCTCGTTTCATCCAAAACAGATGCCCGAGCTCAGTCGTCACGCTTACCAGAAGGAGCTTATTGCTTGGTCTTTGTTACCGTTGATGACTGGCGCCGCTGAAGGCAAGGTCGTTGGCGTCATCGTTAAGAATGCCTACGCAGGTGTGGTCTCTGATGGACTGCTCAATCTGATTGTGGCGATTCTCATCGCATCTAAGGCGTTTGCCAATATCACCAGCCTCGGCTGGGCTGGAATGAGTGCTGGAAAGCACAAAATTCAGTTCGCCAACATGCTCATGTTTATCACTGTGCTGCTTGTTGCAGCCATGGCCCTGGCGCCTTTTAACGCCCTCGGTGTGTGGATCTTCCTGGTGGGCGTCATTGGCGTGCGCATCTGCTGGACTGGCGTAGTCACCATTCGTACCAGTGTCTGGGCAGCGAACTACCCACAGCACGAACGTGGCCGAATTACCAGCCGCCTGTTTATTCTCCACACGCTACCGGTTGCGGGTATCAGCGCCGTGATAGGTCAGGCGATGGACTGGAATGCTAATGCTTTCCGAATCATCTTCCCGCTTGTCGCCATCGCAGGAACATTTGGCGCCTTAGCATATGGAGGCGTCAAGGTTCGCGGTCATAAAGCACTGCGAGCAGCCGAACGCAAAAATGCAGGGATTGGCATTAAGTCATCACTTCGACAAGGATTGAAAATCCTCAACAGTGATCGTTTATTTCGGCGCTTTGTACTAACGCAATTCGTTTTTGGTTTTGGCAATCTCATGGCAATGGCGCCACTCGTGATCATATTGAAAGATCAATTTGAGCTCGCATATTTCGGATCACTCATGCTGCTGATGACGATACCGATTGTTGTCATGATGCTCTGTATTGGTCTTTGGTCGCGGCTCTTGGACAAAGTACACATCATTAAGTTCCGGCGAATTCACAGTTGGACCTTTGTGATCACCATTTTGCTCATGTTCATAGCCACGGTAACGTCTTCCCCATTTTCACTTTGGATTGCTTCCATCATGCTTGGTGTGGCACAAGGTGGTGGTATTTTGGCGTGGAACCTCGGGCACCATGACTTTGCCCCATTGGAAAAGAGTGGGCAATATATGGGTGTCCACGTCACCCTATTTGGCATTCGAGGAATACTGGCGCCTTTGGCGGGCGTTGGCCTTTATCAGGCCTTAGCAAGCTGGCCCACATGGGATGGACCAGTGGTCTTTGCTGTCAGCGCTGCCATTAGTGCCTCTGGCGCTATTGGATTCCTGCTTATATCTCCACCGAACCGGTCTCAGCAGCGAGCATCGGCCGTTCTACCTGGCTCGAGCCAAGACGCTGCAGATTGACCTATTGAGACTGACTTTCTGGTCCAAAATGACTCAAGCGACGTTATACTGCTTGGCTGCTTTCCGGCCACGCTTACGTTCTCAATCGATGGATGCTTCAATTGTTTTGAAGCCGATGACGACGTCACAGTGTGGGGCATTCCGCCCCTGAACTGGCCCCAGAAAAATGGTCCAACTGGACCGAAATACCCACTAAACACATGGTAGATCAGAATCTAATTGCAACTCTTGATATCGATCAAGCAAGCGTCGATGCTCTTATTCTTGAAGCACTTGGAACCGAGGTCGCCGGCGGCGATATGGACTCGGTACTTGCCAGTGATATGGCACAACTTGAACGCGGCAAAATCCTTAAGGGACGCGTCGTAGGCAAAGCCGGCGATGACGCTGTTGTTGAAGTTGGCCTCAAGTCTGAAGGCCTTATTAACAAAAACGAATTTGACGACTTTGACGCCCTCTCACCAGGTGACGAAATTGAAGTCCTGCTCGAAGATATTGAAGACGATTCAGGCGTCATCAAACTCTCGAAGCGCAAGGCCGATCGCATCCGTGGATGGGAACGTATCTTGGCCAACAATGCGGAAGGTGACATCATCGAAGGCCGCGGCATGCGTAAGATCAAGGGTGGACTACTCGTTGATATTGGTGTTCCTGTGTTCCTACCCGCCTCTCAAGTTGATATCCGTCGCCCAGGTGACATCGGTGAGTTCATCGGCAAGATGATTCGCGCGGAAATTCTCAAGATCGATGAGGAGCGGCGCAATATCGTTATCAGTCGCCGTAAGCTCATCGAACGCGAACGTCATGAAGCTAAATCCGAACTGATGAGCCGCATCGAAGAAGGCCAGCTCGTAAAGGGCACCGTCACAAACATTGCTGAGTTTGGCGCTTTCGTGGACCTCGGTGGCGTTGATGGCTTGCTGCATATCACAGATATGAGCTGGGGCCGAGTCAATCACCCCAGTGAAATCTGCAAAGTCGGCGATGAGCTTGAAGTCAAAATTCTGAAGATTGATCTGGATCGAGAGAAGATCGCACTTGGACTCAAGCAGAAAGAAGCCTCCCCATGGGAGAGCATCGAAGAGAAATTCCCGATTAACAGCCGTATCACTGGGCGTGTGGTGAATCTGGTCAGCTATGGTTCGTTTATTGAACTTGAACAAGGCGTCGAAGGCCTTGTTCACATCTCAGAGATGTCTTGGACAAAACGAGTCAATCATCCCAGTGAAATTCTCAGCGTTGGTGAAGAAATCGAAGTGGTTGTTCTTGATATCAATCGAGATAAGCATGAGATTTCTCTTGGCATCAAACAGACAGAAGTTAATCCTTGGGAATTAGTCGCAGAGAAATATCCTCCAGGCACAATTATCCATGGAACTGTTCGCAATCTTGCAAACTACGGCGCGTTTGTTGAAATCGAGCCGGGTGTTGATGGGTTGTTACACATTTCCGATATCTCATGGACTGAGAAGATTTCCCATCCCAATGAGAAATATAAAAAGGGCACAGAGATTGAGTGCGTTGTGCTCGAAATCGATCGCGAAAAGCAGCGCGTCGGCCTTGGTGTCAAGCAGCTCACTGAAGACCCATGGCTAGAGCAGATTCCTGCTGCATATCAGCCTGGCATGGTTGTGCATGGCACCGTTACGAAGATCACTAATTTCGGCGTCTTTGTTGAATTAGAATCAGGTCTTGAAGGCCTCTTGCATATCTCCGAACTTTCGGACGACCAAATTGAGACGCCCAATGACATCGTCAAGCCTGGTGACCAGGTCGATGTTAAGATCTTGCGAGTGGACTCTGCTGATCGAAAGATTGGCCTGAGCCTCAAGCGAGCACAATGGGGCGATGACACCCCAGTTGAAGACGGCGATCCAACGGTTGAAGGATCAGATGCACCATCCAAGGGCGGCATGGACGACCATGGTGCATTGGGAACCGACAAGATCGAGCTCTAATCAAACCAACCCAAAATCACTTCTTAAAAAGCCCCGGCCTTGCCGGGGTTTTTTTAAGCCGTCTGAAACAATGACTCATTAACCAAACAGGCCCAGCCAAAGGCTGAGCCTGTTACGCGAATCCTCCCCCAAGGATCCGGCCGCGAAAAACGCGGCGTATATTGAATGACCGTCACTGTCGTGATCTGCGATTTTGAGGCGTCCACATGCTGGACGCTTGTATTGTTGTATTCAGATATGCCCTCTAAGCTGCCAAATGGAAAGCTCAAGGCATATCTTCTCAATACCTGACGTCCTTACGATCCCGGTGGGCTAGCATAGGGTGATAAATGTCAGCACTACCAAAATCGCTATTCGACGACGGTTCTCCGTCAATGTCATCATTGCTCGCACGGTAAAGGTCCTTTTTTCCTGATCTTCAGATGTCTAGTCACTTAATAACTTCAATCCCTGTGCCATTGTCCGCACAGAGCAAGTACCGGAGAGCCAGTTGCCTCAGCCGGTTTTTTCTCGGACCACTTGGTCTGGTTATGCGCCGCATGATGCCCAAAAGCAACATCCAATGTTTATTGATTACCACAGTGGTGCTTGGACACAGTTTTTCTATCTACGCGAATGCAGATGAGACTCTGGATGTGAGTGCTGCCTTAGACGCTTTTACAGTAAGTCGTTCATGGATCGATTTATTTGATGATGAGGGACTGCCACCACCAACCTCTCCCCAATCAGCAATACCAATTCCTGGGGCCACTGGCGTTGCTGTCATTCTTCGAAGGGCAGGCCATGTCATTGCGTTGGCAACGGACGCTCAACCAGACCAGTGGATGGTACGGCGTGCTGTTGGCCGGGCTCTGAGTCAGGTGCTTGGCAGTGCCGGAGCAGCAAACCTCCCGCGCGATATGAGAGATGAACTTGCAACACAGGTTTCACTTGAGATTGAAGTGGCTGGCCACATGCAACCAATCTTGGCAACAACTGCGGCACAGCTCAACAACCGCTTGGCAGCAGGTTCTGATGGATTGGCACTTCGTCATGAAGAGCGTTGGTACCTTGAGTTTCCATCTGCAGCCAGAGCATTCAATCGGAGAATTGCCGCACCAACACTGGCGGGGCTTCTCGGTGAAGCTGGCTTGCCACCACGGCCACTTTCTGAACTTGCGAGACAACCTGAAATGGGTGTCTATCGGTTTACCACGCTGGATCTCGCACAACGCTCACCGCAAGCACTGCCACTTATTTTGGAGCAAGGCGATACTTTGGTCGAAGCTTCTTCAATTACTCCAGCTCGCATCACCCAAGCCGCAAATGAGATCGCATCACATCTCTTAACAAAAGCTTGGCCTGGCCCTGAGCCGGTTGGATTGCTTGGGGGCTACAACCCCGTCACCGACTCATACATTCCATTGATCGCTTCAGATGAAGATCAGCTCATTATCGCAATGGCACTACGCAGATACGCGCGTATCGATCGAGCCAATCCGACCCAAGCGGAACAAGCCCGTGAACTCTCCGCCTCAATACTGACGGCGCTGGCGACACGAAGGAACAATGAAAATGCGCCTCCACTTCATCCAGTACTGGCAGGATTTATTGTCTTAGCTTGGGCAGATGAAATGCCGTATGAGACGAATTCAGCAGCATTGCACCAGGAAGCTCGCGATACCATTCTGGCGCTGACCATGAACCGCTCTGCTTTAAAGCTCAATCCCCATGAGCAAGCCATCATCGTTTCTGCAATGACTGCCATATCGCGCCAAGCTGGCCAAACTGATCTTCCACCGCTGACCCCTGAAATGATGACTGAGTGGATTGATGCAACCTGGACGTTGGTACCCGAAAATGAATATGTATCACTCCACCCCTGGTTAGGCTGGGCGGTGATCGATATGAATGTGATCTCAGGTGAAACGACAAGCTGGGACCAAATGCTCCGCCGCCAGCGGCGCTTGCTGCAGACCGCTCAAGACGGCCCTGAAGATGCTCCTTGGGCTCCAACGCTTGATGGTGGGTTCCCTCTTGGCCTCGGCACCAAGGCCAATGCAACCGCTCAGGGCTTACGCCCAGGGATTCTCTTAGCCACCATGCTCGGCCAGCAGCACCTGACAAATGATCAGGAGCTAGCAGCCGCCATAGAATCTCAGTTATCTGCCATGAGATTTCTTATACAACTCATGCATCGAATAGAGACCCCACATCAGCCCCGGACGCCCAAAAGAGCTGTTGGAGGGGTCCGAGCGGCTCTTTGGGATCAAAATCAACCCTCAGCGGCCCAGGCGATGGGGCTGATTATGGCTTGTGAAACCCTCGAGAGCCTACGAATTCTCACAAAAAGACACGTCGAACCCAAATAACACACTTACTTTCGCTCGAAGGGCTCAGCCTTCATCATCCGATGAATATACTGTAGAGATCGCTTCGCCCAGATGTCCCTGAATTGCGGAGCTCTTACTTGTTGGAGACCACACTATGAAACTTCTCACACTCTCTCTGAGTATTGCCCTTTTAGCTACGCCAGTATTAGGCCAATCGCTCTCTGAACGAATTGACCAGGTTCGCAAGAACAGAGAAGCGAATCTCACCCGAGCAAAAGCCCAGATGCTCGGCGCTCTGTTGTATACACCGCTGACATTTGAATTCCAAGACAGACCTGTCCGTGAAGTTTTCACTTTGATGCAGGATGTCCTCGGAGTAAGAATCATTGGTCGCTACTCTGACGATAAGGAAGGTCACGGTATTGATCCGGACATGATGATCTCCCTTGATGTCGAAAACGAACCAGCACTTCTCATCCTTGAGAACATACTTGAACAAGCAGAAGATCTCGAAGATACAACTTGGCAACTTCGCAATGGTTATCTAGAGGTGGGTACAAAAGAACGACTCAGTGTTCCCCCTGCTCAAGAGCTTCGCATCTACCCTGTCGAAGATCTACTCTACGACCTTCCACAGTTTAATGATCCACCAGATCTCGATCTTGCAGCATCGCTTGACCAAGGCCAGAACGGCGGCGGTGGTGGTGGTGCCGGCGGTGGTGGTGGTGGTGGTGGCTATGGTGGTGGCGGTGGCGGTCGCAGCGGCGGCGGCGGCGGCGGCAGTAGTGGCGGCGGCGGTGGTGGTGGTAACATCTTCGGTGGCCCCGGCGGCGATCCTGATCAGATGAACCGACAGGAAAAAGCGGAAGAGCTTATTGTGATCATCACTGAATTGGTTGAGCCTACGAGCTGGAACATCAACGGTGGAACAGCTGCATATATCCGTTACTACGAAGGCAATCTTATTATTCGGGCCCCTGACTTCATTCAGCGGCAGATCGCTGGTTATCCCGCTATTATCAAGCCAACCCGCAAGACATCTGACTCGGGTAGCGCGAGACGCTATGTCACTTTTTCAGGCATGCTTCAGAACTCGCAGCTTCAGGGATTTGATACAGCAACAGTCACTGGCTCTACTGGTGGCACTGTAAATAACCCATAGAACAAATGACTTCTTAGAGATCTTCAAAGCACCCTCAATAAGCTGAGGGTGCTTTCTTTTTTGCGATTGAAAGAAATGGTCTTCGTGCACAATGATTGGCTACTTGCACTATCTCACAGGGTCATAAAAGTAACTATTCCTCATCACCCAGTGTATAGCCCTCTAGCCATTGCACATCCCATTGTAACTTTGCTTCTCGGTCAGATCGTCGACTTAGTCCATGGGCAGTGTTCGGATACACAACTAACTCGCTTGGCACATCCAGATATCGACTCAACGCGCGATGCAGTGCTTGGCTGTGGGCAACAGGCACACGTGCATCATTCGCTCCACAGTGGATGAGTGTCGGTGTGCTAATCTCATCGGCGCGATAGAGAGGTGACATCTCCTGCATCGCCTGAGGTTTTTCCCATGGAAGTCCACCCGCATAGTTGATGACATGCCCCGGCGTATCCTCGACAGCCCACTGCATGGTCATATCAAAGACACCCGCCCCACTACTCGCTGCTTTAAAGCGATCCGTTTGAGTAATCAGGCAGTTCGTGAGATAACCGCCATTGCTCCACCCAGAAACAGCGAGGCGGTTGGGATCAGCGATACCACGCTCAACCATAGCATCAACACCAGCCAGAATATCTGACACCTCAATATCATTTTCTTGCTCGATCAGGTCTGTCAGAAACTTGTCTCCATAGCCCGTTGAGCCACGATAATTCGGGCTAAGAAGAGCCCAACCGCGTGCGGGAAAAAGCGTCCGACCATAAACCCAATATTGGAGACGGTACTTGCTTGAACTTGTTGGCCCCCCATGCAATTGCACTAACATTGGTAATGGGCCATCTGACTGCTGGTCATATCCTGGTGGCAACTCAAGAACACCCTCAACAGTGACACCATCTGGTGCTTTCCATTGGACAATCTTGACCTGAGGAAGCCGCCATTGATCAACGTGGGGATTTACATTGGTCAAACGACGGTATTGCGCTTCTGAACCAAGATCCATCACCAAGAACACATCATTAAAGTGAATCAATCCGCTCGTCACGATTGCGAGTTGCTGGCCGTTGTCATCAAAACTAAATGAATCAACAACGACCTTACCTGGTGTCAGTACTGTTGCTTTAGACGCTGGGTCACCACCAGCATCCTTGATTTGGTACACACGTTGGACCGCATGTGATTCCGCAAGGAAGCATAAGTCATGAGATTTCGATCTCCATGTCAATCTGCCCGAGGTCGTCAATTCTTTTGCTGCCTCATCTCCAGATAAAGTGCGTGGCAACTTACGAACAGTTGGAGATGACTCCTCTGGAAATGTCGCAACAAAAACTTCTTGAGGATAGCCATCAAAATCGACTGAAAACGCCAGCCTTGCCCCATCAGCTGACCAAGTGGGCGATTCTATCCAGCCATATGGCGATGGTCCCTGCGATCGCCAAAGTCCATCGGGCAAGGTGGTTGTCTTGCCGCTCGGAACATCCACAATATCCATCTGAGACCAACCTTCATGCGAAATCAGTTCGTCGTCAGGGACTTTTACCAGTGCGACTTTTTGAACATGATCGTTGACTGAAAAGTCTCGATAGAAACCCTTAGGGGTCACCAACTGATTCAGTCGCCAGGTCGTGAGATCAAGCTCCCACAGTTCAGAGTGCTCCCCAGCATCTGAACCATACTCTAGACGATCAAACTGGCTACGCAGTTCTTGCCATCGATCATCAATCTCGGCGTCACGGGAACACAGGAAGTATAAACGGTCACTCTCACGGCTTAGTTGATACTGATCAATCCCGCCTTTGACCCTTGTGACTTGCTGAATCGTTTTTGTCTCTGGCGATAGCCTCCATACTTGTAA
This sequence comes from Phycisphaerales bacterium, assembly GCA_029268515.1. Taxonomy (NCBI): domain Bacteria; kingdom Pseudomonadati; phylum Planctomycetota; class Phycisphaerae; order Phycisphaerales; species Phycisphaerales bacterium. The sequence continues at coordinate 288,872 of JAQWNP010000006.1, forward strand.
ACCGCCGCTCTCAGTAAATCGTCGACTCTGAAAATAAATCCAGGAGCCATCATTGCTCCAAGAAAGATTCCAATCATCTGCGTGGTCAAAAGTCAATCTCTGTAGATGCTCGCCTTTTATGTTGACCATCCATATATCTCTGTTGCGGGTTTCATGGTCCAGTGACCAACGACTATCCGTAAAAGCAACATTGCCACCATCAGGGCGCATTGCACACTCTCCGACATAAGCCAAGGTGAAATAGTCTTCAATCGTAATGCTATGGGTGCGTTTTCCGTGCACTGCTGTCGGGGCCCCTTGTGAAGAGCCGAGAACAAAAAGCAGTAGCAGGCCTCCAATGGCTGATGTAAACATTCGAGGGAGACTCCTTGAAATGAAGGTTCTTTACTGGATACGACTAATCATGCCGCAATGCCACAATGGGATCTTGTCGACTCGCCACGATTGCTGGGTAGATACCAAAAACCAATCCAACAACGGCAGAGACAACGAATGCCACGATAATTGACCATGCCGTCACCTGGGTTTCCAACACAACAGCACCATCAAACGACTCTGCAATGCCCGGCAACGAGAGGATCCATGGGACGAGCGTAGAGATAACTGCAGACAACCCAATGCCCAAAGCAATCCCCAACAAACCACCAACTGCTGAAAGCGACCCGGTCTCAACTAAGAACTGAGCCAATATATGTGCTCGGGTTGCCCCAACAGCACGGCGCACACCGATCTCTCTTATACGTTCAGTGACTGACGCCAACATAATATTCATGATGCCAATACCACCAACAACAAGACTGATGGCAGCAATTGATACAAGCACAATGTTCCAGATCATCTCCCGTTTCTTTCTCGCTTCAAGAAGCTCCCAGGGAACGATGAGCTTCACATCACTAAGTTCTGGATGCTCAACTTCAATAATCCGCTGTGCTCTGCTCGCTGTATTAACGACCTCCTCTGTTTCATTGGTCGTAATATAGACTTCAGAGATCTCAACATCCTCACCAGAAAATGAACCTGACTGACGACGAACTACGATATCACCGAACTCAAGTTCGGCTGTCGTTATTGGTATGTGAATATCCGCATTCAAATCACGCCCAAGCAACGCCGCACCAGAACCCCCTGCTAATCCAATTGGGCTAAGAACGCCTATCACACGAAAGACTCTCCGGTCGATCCGAAACTCCTGTCCAACCGGATTTTCAAGTGGAAAGAACTGTTTTACGATGTCGGCACCAATGACTGCAACTGGCAGCCGCTTCTCGATATCGTCCGGTGAAAGATACCGACCACCAGGCTCAACTGTCAGATTGGCAACATCCAGTAAATCTGGAGTGGTGCCAAACGACTGACTCACTGTGCGCCTTGCCTTACGCGATATCTCTGAACCAACGGATTTTAGTGGAACGATGTAAGCGGCATCGGTAAGAAAGTGCTCTAGACGTGCGAGATCTGCTCGTGTCAATCCAAAGCTTGCCACAAACGACCTTTGGCTCGAACCAAATGAACCTGACTCTGGCGGTCGCTGTGAACGTACGATCACATTGGTAGCGCCTAGTTTTTGAATCTCGCGCAGCGCCGCCTGCTTATTACCCTCACCCAAAGCCACCATCACGATCACGGCTGCAACACCAAACATAATGCCAATGCTGGTCAAAATGGAGCGCAGCAAGTGAAGCCTCAGGTTCCAAATGCCAAGCCGAGCAATCTCTAGAAAGAAACTCACAAATGACCTTCCATTCGACCAGGTGCCTTGAGCACTGAATCAACCCTCTGCAACAATCAGATCAGGAACCTGAGCATCTGCTGATCTATTGAGTCTTCGTACGATCGAGGCATCAAGCCGCTTAGGAAGCTCCTCAACCGTCATAAAACGAAGCACAAAAACCAACGCAGCTCGAGCAACGAGCCAAGGCATATCAGCCCCTGTTTGAGACCATAGATTGTAATCGGCCCACGACAGATGGACCTCGATCTCTCTGAGAAGATCACCTGATTCCAGCTTCACAAGGAAACACCAGCCCAGGGCCTCTTCCTGCTCTGTCAGACTCTGAATCAATACCATGTTTACCCACTAGCCCATGAGAGGCCGGCGTTCCTCCACACGGTACTGCTCTGGAAGCTCTACGACAAAAGTTGCACCCTGGCCAGGATTCGACCCAAATGACACGCTGGCACCAAGCATTTCGGCCAACTCACGGCAGATCGCCAGGCCGAGACCTGTACCCGGGTGTTCGCGGGTATGAGATGCATCAACCTGACGAAATTTTTCAAAAACGGTGTCTTGCATATCTTCAGGAATACCGGGCCCTGAATCTGTTACCTCAACACGTACACCTGGCGATCGATCAGGTCGTACGATTCGCTCTGCACGAAGTACAACGGGACTTCCAGGGGGTGAAAACTTAATTGCATTCGAGAGATAGTTATAAAGAATTTGCTGCACCTTGCCAGGATCGGTTTCGATTAAAGGCACGTTTTTTCCAATCTTAACATCGATTGAAAGCTCTTTTGATTCTGCCTGCGGACGCATAATCGCCACGATGCCCTCAATAAGATCGCCAACACTAGTCGATTCGAGATTCACCTCCATGCGCCCAGCTTCGATCTTAGCCATATCAAGAAGCTCATTAATCATTTCAAGTAGCTGTCGGCCACTGTGAATAATATTTGCAATGTAACGAACCGACTTTGGGTCAACGCCCTCTGACACACGGCTTGTTTCATCAAGGAGTTCTGCAAAACCAATGATTGAATTCAAAGGTGTCCGAAGTTCATGGCTCACGTTTGCTAGGAACTCACTCTTCAGTCGGTCGGATTCATATAAACCGACATTGGCTTCGGCAAGTTCTTCAAGCTTCAGATCAAGACCCTCATTAATTGATCTTAATTTTGATTGCCCTTGTTCTAACTGGTCAAGCATTGAATCAAACGCACCAGAAAGTTGTTCAAACTCATCACCAGTTCTTAGATTTGCGCGAATAGTCAAATCACCAGCTTGAACGCGCTCCGCAGTTTCACGCAGCCGCCGTACTGGAGAGAAGATTAGTTTGGTTAAAATAAAGTAAAAGACCAAAATGGCGAGAAGCCCCGCAACAATACCTGCAGAAATGATGAAGACACGGCTCACCAGTCGCTGGCTCGCAGAAAACTGCGTCGTACGTTCGACCATTAAAATACCGACCACGGGATCTGCGTCATTTGTTTCAACTGGGCTGGTTACAAACTCTTTAATTGATCTTGCATCGATCGCAAGCATCTGTGATTGACGCACTGCCCTCGCATATCGAAACGTTGGCACATCATTGAGTTCGGTGGATACGTAGTACTCAGAGTCTCTGGGGCTCGATTGAAAAATTTTGAGCGCCCGCTCTATAAACCCCTTGCCTTTATCTAAAGAGTCTACTTTTGTGACTTCAACAAACTGCATCGAGAGTGCAGATCTTTGTTTAGGATCCTTCACTTCATCATCTAAGGCCTCAGGTAATTCTCCTGAGTTTTTCATTGATCCTAACTCAATGCCTGCTGCAAGCCAGGTGTCTGCAAGCTGTCGAGCAAGCTCTAGTTGGTAGTCCTTAACAAGGGCGGCCGTGTGAAACCACGGCACACTTAAGGCCGCGATCAGAATGATGAACACGGCACATCCGAAAAGGAGCTGACACTTATTTGAAAGACTGATTCCTGACTTCACCCCCAAAAGATACGGGCAGAGTGGGTCTGGTGGAACCCCTATCCCGATTCAAACCCGTTTACACTATTTCTGTAGCCGCTTCATGAGCTCTCTAGAGCCTTTTCTCAGCTAGACTTGGGAATTCTTTGGAGGATCCTATCTATGCTTGTTGCTGGAAAGCCCATGCGTTCCATCTGGTGTACCCAGTCTGGCGAAGCCGTGTCTATCATTGACCAGACCAGGCTTCCACATGAACTTATTATCAGTGAGCTTACTTCTGTCGGCGATGCTGCCAATGCCATCTCTACCATGGCTGTACGTGGTGCCCCACTCATTGGGGCAACGGCTGCCTATGGCATGGCTCTCGCCGCTCGCGCTGATGCCAGTGATGAATCACTTGCTCAAGCGACAGAACAGCTCGCTGCAACTCGGCCAACCGCTCGTAATCTCAAGTGGGCTCTGGAGAATATGCATGCCGCACTCAACGAAACACCAGTAGATCAACGAGTTGACATCGCGTATCAGCACGCCCATGAGATTTGTGAGCAAGATATTCAGATTAATCAGGCAATCGCGGCAAGCGGTCTACCGTTGATTAAATCGCTCGCAGCTGCGAATCCTAATCGACCTGTAAATGTGCTCACTCATTGCAACGCGGGCTGGCTTGCCACAGTCGATTGGGGTACCGCAACCGCTGCGATCTATCTAGCACATCAAGCAAACATCGACTTACATGTTTGGGTTGATGAAACACGTCCTCGTAGCCAAGGCGCTGCGCTGACGGCATGGGAACTTGGTCATATGGGCATTTCGCACCATCTAATCACCGATACCTGCAGCGGGCACCTCATGCAAACAGGCCAAGTTGATCTCGTCATCACTGGCGCAGATCGTGTCACAGCGACTGGTGACGTATGTAACAAGATTGGAACTTATCTGGTTGCCTTAGCTGCCTCTGATAATCAGATACCAATGTACGTTGCCACACCATCGCCAACAATTGACTGGTCGCTCTCTGATGGCCTCTCAAGCATTCCTATCGAGCAAAGATCGGTAGAAGAAGTGACTCATGTATGGGGATGTACAAAAAATGGCTCCATCGAGCAGGTACGCATCACGCCACCACAGACATCTGCAGTTAATCATGCATTTGACGTCACTCCTTCACGACTTGTTACAGGGCTCATCACAGAGCGAGGCATTGTTGATGCCAACAAGGACGACTTAGCTCATACATTCTCAGAATGTGTTGTTTCGACAAGCCCGTAATTGTGAGCAGAGGGCCATTGGGCCCTATACTGACAACATGCAAAGACCAGGCTGTGATCTCACCAATATCCAACTTGATGATATTCTGTGCGACTTTTGCCATAAGCCATGGGGTGGAAATCATGCCATGATTGAGGGCCATGAGGGCTCTGTCATCTGCGGCCAATGCCTCACTGTGGCATTTACGTTTCTTTGTCTCGGTGATGCACCAGAAGCGCCAGCAGGCACCACCTGTAATATGTGCTTAGAAGTGCGCGAGGAACCACTCTGGGAGAGTCCACTTCACGAAGACGCCTGGATCTGCCGCCGCTGCGCAAGAATGGGAGCAACCTCACTTGATCGCAGTAAGGACTTTGATTGGGAAAAACCGCAAAAAGACTCGTAACGACGTCTTATCCATCATCCAAGTCGGCGAAGTGTCATTGCACTCACTGATCTCTTTTCAGCCTGGTACTTTCTTTCGAAGTTGGTGCCAACAAATTCACCCTCTTGAGCTGATTGTGGTGGCCTGAATTCCTCACGAGAAAACATCTGTTGGTTGGCGCCCACCAGTTCCTCATACCACGCCCAAAGCTCGGCATGGTCTGTGACAAGGTGAATCTCTCCGTCTGGCTCTAGGATCCGATGAAACTGCTCAAGTGACTCACTTTGCAAAACACGCCGCTTGTGATGACGCTTTTTCGGCCAGGGATCTGAGTAGTACAAGTGAATCACTGAGGTGCAGGAATCTGGACACCAAAATCGAATGAACTCAGTTGCATTCGCATGCAATACACGCACGTTTTGTAGTTCACGACGCCGAAGTCGATCAGCTGCATACCGATAGAACTCTCCGGCCCATTCAATGCCCAGGAAGTTCGTCTCTGGCTGAAGAGAAGACTGTTGAACAAGAAATGTGCCCTTGCCGGCCCCAATTTCAATTTCGAGGCGAGACTTTGTGACTGGAAATAATGAATGAGGATCAAACGATCCTTGATCATGGGGTGGCAGATCGTCTTGCACCAGTCCCCATGCACCAGTCTCTAATTGTCGCCCTCGCCCAAGTCCAAATGACATATCTGGCCTCTCCGTCTACGGTCGGATCAGCTTCAAAACCAGTCGTGCCTACAGCTCCGATTCAGCCCCTACTGAACCAGGTGCAGATCTTGGGGCATTCTCCCAAGGAATGCTCGGTGCATCATGCCAAAGCTCTTCGAGTGCGTAGTACTCACGTAGCCGAGGCTCAAACAGATGCACAACCAAGTCAACAAAGTCGATGATTATCCAGGTCGAAGCTTCGTCACGATTAGAATTAAAGCAGGAATAACCAAGCTCTTTGCCAAGCTTGGCGAGCTCGTCTGCGACGGAACGCATCTGACGATCACTTGTCCCTGTGGTTATCAGTATCTGATCACAAACATGACTCAGCCCACGCACGTCCAGAAGGCGCACGTCCTCGCAGCGACGGTCTGCAAGAAGCTGAGCTACTTGTATAGAGAACGTCTCCAATGAGGGCGTTTCACGAGCTGGTGGGTCTGGTGTCAAAGTGCTCCTTCGAGGCCTTAGTCAAGGCCGAACCAAGCTGAAACACCTGGGCCAACATAAACCACCAAACCCGCAAACACGACCGACACAATGGCAATCAACTTAATCAGAATATTAAGAGCCGGGCCTGAAGTGTCCTTGAAGGGATCTCCAACGGTATCACCAACAACACCAGCTTTATGAGCATCTGAACCCTTGCCGCCATGGTGCCCTGCTTCAATATACTTCTTCGCATTATCCCAAGCGCCACCAGCATTCGCCATGAAGATCGCAATCGCAAAACCGCTGGTCAAGCCGCCGACGAGTAATCCCATCACACCGCCAACACCAAGAACAATACCGACCAACACCGGTGTCACAATCGCCATGATTGCCGGAACAACCATTTCTTTCTGTGCGCCAGCTGTTGAGATTGATACACACTCTGCATAGTCAGGATACTGAACACCATCCACCATCACCTTGCGAGGCCACTTCATTGGATCAGCAAGATCAGCATCTGACATCCCATCTTTCTTGAACTGAGCCTTCATCTTGGCAAATTGACGACGGCATTCGCCCATCATTTGATAAGCCGCTCGACCAACTGCACTCATCGTCATAGCGCAGAATACAAAGGCCAACATGACGCCAAGGAAAATGCCTCCAAGAACACGTGGGTTCATGATTGAGATGTCGTAGAAGTTGAGAATCTGACTGATCGTCGCTCGATGTGCCGCCACGAGTTGAAAAGATGCTGGTTCTTTTTCTCCGTCAATAACAACAGCATCTATCTGATACACATTTGCTGTGTCGGCCCAATGGCCATCAAGCTCAACAATCGTGCCAGGCTCAATGTTATCGTCAATCATGCGATCGACTACAGGTGCTGCAACCATGAGGCCACCAAACTGCATGTAACCGCTCTCAGAAATATCAAGGGCTTTAAATTGACCATGGCCTTCATACTGAGCATGGATCCTGTGCTCACCTGTCAGATCAAATTCGCCATAGGCCATAGGGCTTAGGTTTCCAGGTGGATCCGCTTCAGCATAGATCGCTTGAATCGCGTCGGAATCTGCTGTGAGCTTCTTAATAAGCGTCCCTTGTACAACCGCAACGTATGCCGCCAGCAATGCCATTGCTGTCAGCGCCGCAGAGCCAATCGCAAATCCTTTGCCTGTTGCAGCAGTGGTATTGCCCAATGAGTCGAGCATATCGGTACGTTCACGTACATATTCAGGCTGATCAGACATCTCTGCATTGCCGCCAGCATTATCAGCGATTGGACCATATGCATCAGTAGCGAGGGTGATTCCCAGTGTGGAAAGCATGCCTACCGCTGCAATCGCCACTCCATAAAGACCAATAAGGAAGTGCTCTCGACCACCTGCCATCGTAAAGGCTGCGATGATCGCCACCACAATCGTCATAAGAGGTATCCACGTCGAGCGCATACCAACAGCAATACCCGAGATGATCACCGTGGCAGCTCCGGTTTCGGCTTGCTCGGCAATCTCTTGGGTCGGCTTATGCTCATACGAGGTGTAATACTCTGTCGCTCGAGCAATAACCAGCCCAGACAGGAGGCCGCAAAGAATCGCGCCCCATAACCCAAGCCAACTCACGTCGCCGAGGCCGCTGAGAATCCAATAGAGAAGTCCCAGTGAACCAATCAAAAGAAGTCCAGAGGCAACATAGACACCCATATGTAGACCATTAAGCAGCTGCTTAAACGAAGCACCTTCTTTGGCTTTTACGAAATAGATGCCGATCAATGAGCAGAGAATACCCAAGCCAGCAAGTGCCATCGGAAGAACGGTCAGGCGAAGAGCGACATCTGTAACCTCGGCTCCCATTTGCGTGAGCCCCATTGCTGCTGCTGCACCAAGCGCCATCGCCGCAAGAATAGAGCCGTAATAACTCTCGTAGAGATCTGCACCCATGCCTGCAACATCACCAACGTTGTCACCAACATTGTCAGCGATCGTTGCTGGGTTACGTGGATCATCCTCAGGAATACCCGCTTCGACCTTACCAACCAGGTCAGCACCAACATCAGCGGCTTTGGTGTAAATACCACCGCCAACACGTGCAAAGAGCGCCTGGGTGGAAGCACCCATTCCATACGACAACATGACAGCTGTGAAGTAAAGAACGTGTGTTCCGGTTGTTTCACCCTCTCCAAGAGGCACCATGTTCCATACGAAATACCAGACTGATGCGTCGAGTAGTGCGAAGCCAACCACGACCAAGCCCATCACGGCACCAGCACGGAACGCAACGGTCAGGCCGTCGTTAAGAGACTGTTTGGCAGCGAATGTCGTACGGGCTGACGCGTTGGTGGCCATCTTCATGCCAAACCAACCACACAAGCCTGAGAGTGTGCCTGCAATCGCAACGCCAATGACGGTCCAGATAGGCTGAATGCCAAATCCAGCCAGAACTGCCAATACCACGAGCAAGGCAACAAAGACACAGAAGACGACGATGTACTGGCGTTTGAGATATGCCATGGCACCACTGCGCACGGCAGTTGCAATCTCAACCATCAGGGGCTCACCCTCTGATTGGGCCATCACCTTACGGCTAAAGTAAAAAGCTGCTAACAAACCGAGGATTGCAGCACCAGGCGCGATAAACCATGCCGGGATGTTCTCGGCTACATAATTGAAACTCGCAAGCGTCAACTCGTTCACGGAAACACTCTCCTGTGAAGCTGTCGTTTTTGACAGCCTTAAAACTCTTACACGACGTTTTTCAGATAACTCTCAATTTGTACGATTGATGCGTCCCACAAGCGACGCTCATAAACAACTCATTATCCATCAAGCACATAAGCACATGATGTGGGGAACCAAGGTTTGAAGGGAAACTCCCGCCATCACCGATGGCCACGTATCTATATTTCAACAAGACTATCTCGGACTATCGAAGGTGATCGGCTTAACCGATCAGCCAACTCCATCTGTCAGAAGCACTTCGCACTCATGGCTATGGCAACAACCTGCGACTCAGCGGCTTGGATTCCGAGGTCGACGCTCAGTAGTACCGCCAGTCTGTTCACGAACTGCACGGCTAATGGACTTACGGATTGCTCGACGGCGGCGCTCGGACGGCTTCTCAAAATACTGCCGTCGCTTCACGTCCTTGGTCAGGCCTTCCTTCTCACACAGCTTTTTGAAGCGGCGCAGCATCTGCCCCACTGATTCGTTGTGCCGTGTCTTGATTCGGATCGCCATTAAAAGTGCCTTCCTGACTCAAAGTTGAGCGGGGTATTAGATCGGAAGTTGGCCGTGTTGGCAAGTGGTAAAGACCACTGAGCTCGGCATAAATAATCGACAGCCTGCCATAGTAGTCCACGATTTACAGAAAGGGGGCCATGCGGGCCCCCATTTTTGCGATCTTGAGGCCAGAACCTCGGAGAACACCAGTGGTATCCCTAGACTGCCGATATAGTCACTTGGAGTGCATAAAATGACCCTCTTGGTTGATACCTACAACGTTCTGCATGTCGTCGGCGTACTTCCCGATTCTCTGGCGGGCATCAATGTGGCTGGTCTCGCCAAACTCATTGGATTAAGCCGTTATCGGGGAAAAAAGTCTTTTCTGGTCTGTGATGGCGTCTCTGGGGCAAAAACAAGTTTGCCTGATCAAATCCAGGTGGTCTTTTCTGGCTCAAAGCTCACAGCTGACCAGGTCATCGTGGCCAAGGTTTTGGCTGCAAGCTACCCCCGTCAAATCACAGTGGTCACCTCAGATCGAGCTATCCAAAGAGCCGTCCGACGACGCAAGGCCAAGACGATCCCCAGTCCAGACTTTTTAGAGCATCTCGTGGCTGATGCTGAAAATGCCAATATTCAATCCAAGGGTGCCCAATCTAAACCGAGCCCCAAAGGGCCATTGAGTGAAACGGCCATCGAGGCATGGGCTCAATATCTCGATATTGATCTTGAGCAGTTTGATTTGTCAGAGCTTGCCCCACCAAGCCCGGCGAAGGTGCCTAAGCCGCAATCAACTCCAGCGCCCCCACCATCCAAGCCTGCTCAAAAACAGGATGGCCCCAAGTACGTCAGGGCCCAACCTGATTTTCCACCAGACATCCTGGCCGAAGCAAGGCGCTTGCTTGACGAAAAAGACTAGGGATAAAGCCGCCGTACCGACCAGACTTGATCCTGCTGTTCGAAGCGAACCCGATCGTGATAACGAAAATCCTGCCCCTGCCAGAACTCGATGCGATCTAAGGACACACGATAACCAAACCAATATGGAGGCCTTGTCACTGGCTTTCCATTGAACTTACTTTCCGCCTCTTTCCAAGCTTCCTTCAAAGCCTGTCGTGACTCAGCAGGTTGTGATTGGGTACTTGCCCAAGCACTTATCTGAGATCCGCGTGGGCGGGTTTGAAAGTATGCGTCGCTCTCCTCATCAGAGATACGCTGCGCATGACCAGTGATACGGATCTGACGAGCCTGTTGATCCCAGTGAAAAAGAAGCGCCACTGCTTTGTTGCCTGCAATCTCGCTGCCTTTTTGGCTGTTGCTATTTGTAAAAAATACCGCTCCACGCTCATCAAAGTCTTTCAATAAGACAATTCGACTGCTTGGCTGTCCATGCGAATCAACCGTAGAGAGTGCCATCGCAAGTGGATTTGGTAAGTCGATCTCGGTCGCTTGCGCAAACCACTCGCGACACCAATCAAATGGCGTAGTAGGTGGATGGTCAAAGTCATATTCCATGTTGTCCGGTCCGCCAATATATTTGCTTATTTTGCAGGTGGAAGCGTATCTACTTTCGCAGATTGCGCTGCGCGATACTCACACCATGCCGTTTTTACTGTGTCGTCACTGAGTGCCAAAATAGAGGCGGCGAAAAGGGCTGCATTAATCGCCCCAGCACCACCAATAGCAAAGGTGGCTACTGGCACACCCTTGGGCATTTGTGCCATCGATAGAAGTGAGTCCAGTCCATCGAGTGACCACCCCTGCATCGGACATGCAAGGACTGGAAGCGCTGTCATAGATGCAACCACCCCTGCAAGATGAGCCGCTCCCCCAGCTGCACAGATAAAGACCTCCACTCCTCGCTCAGTGGCTTCCTCGATATAGTCCGCCAAACGGTCAGGTTGACGGTGGGCAGAAATGACATTGCACTCATGGGCCACACTCAGCTTATTGAGCGTTGAGGACGTCTTCTCCATGGTCGGCCAATCTGAGGCACTGCCCATGAGTACGCCAATGCGTGCACCATCTACTTTTGTGTATTGCTCTGACATGAACTTCTCGCTTGCTCTTAAGGAGGGAAAGAATGTCGATGGTACTATTCCCACGCAGAGTCGCAATGCCCCCTTGTCTGAACTACCCCAAGACAACCACCCAGGCCCGCCCACTGCCCTGGATTTGGAACCACCAAATGGCCCGCCAACCTAAAAATTCGATCGCCATTATTGGGGCCACGGGTGTTGTCGGTCGGACGGTTGCAGAAATTCTCCAGACGCGGTTGACCTCACCCTACGCACTTCACCTATTGGCCTCGAGCCGATCTGCGGGGTCTCCCCTTCTCATTGGTGATCAACAATACACCGTTGAGTCACTTGAAGATGCCTCTCTTGAAAACCATGACATCATCTTCAGCTGCGCTGGAAATTCTATTGCTCGCCAAATCGCACCCGGCGCCGTGCAACATGGCGCTTGGTTTATTGACAGCTCCAGTGCTTTTCGGATGGATCCATCAGTTCCCCTCGTGATACCAGAAGTTAATCTGCAACTTCTTAAAAAACTCCAACGCCCTCAGATCATTGCCAGCCCCAACTGCTCGACCACCTTGGCACTTGTTGCTGTTAATCCAATTCGAGAAGCTGTGGGTATTGAACGGATGGTGATCAGTACCTACCAAGCCGCATCGGGTGGCGGCCGAGCACTCATGGAAGAACTAGAAAATCAAATTCACGATCATGCCACAGGCCAACCATATCGCTTAGCGGCACTAGACCGCCCCTATCTCCTCAATGTATTTAGCCATGAGACACCCATTGGTGATGACGGATACAACGGCGAAGAACGTAAGGTGATCGATGAGACAAGAAAGATCTGGGAAGAGCCAGAGGCTTGTGTCACCGCGACGTGTGTTCGTGTTCCCGTACTGCGGTCCCACTGTGAGTCCATCACCCTCACACTTCGCGCACCTTTGACAGTGGAAGATGCTCGTGTTCTGATTGATCAGGCACCCGGTCTCGCCCTCTGTGATGACCCAAAAAATGGTCGTTTTCCTGAGCCGATCAATGCAAGCGGACAAGACGACATCCTGGTTGGCCGTATTCGAATGGACCAGAGCCAGCCAGAGGGCATTGGCCTCCAACTTTTCCTTTCTGGCGACCAACTACGTAAGGGTGCTGCTCTCAACGCTTGCCAAATTGCTGAAACGTTAATCGCGAATGACCCCTCATTACACACCTAATACGCAATGTTCCTACGCGCTTGCTCCAAATGGCTCTGGATGGCTAGAATTGCTTTTTCTGATGGGGATTGGTGTAACGGTAGCACGGCTGACTCTGAATCAGTTAGTCAAGGTTCGAATCCTTGATCCCCAGTTGTTCTTTAAGTGGTGCTAATCACCAAAGATGAATCTCAACAAGCAAAGCAGATTTTCAAGTACCCTGATGAATCACTACCTTTGCTCTTACATATAGAACAGGCTTCTACCAATGAATCAGGAACAAGATCCGTCAAGACCAGTTGTTGACGATTCCGTTCGCGACTTCCTGCAGCATCCGCCAAGCTATAAGCGTGCTACCTGGCTGCTTTGGCTCTGCCTCGCCGCATTTATCTTTGGGATTGTGCTACTGGCTATTGGGCTCAGCCTAGATAACACCGATGACACACCCGCACTCTTTGTGTTTGGTGTGGTCTTGATTTTCGGTGGACTCGTTGGCTTTCTGTTCTCGACGATGCTCCGTTTTACACATAAACAGAGATAGAGTTTCAACCAAGCATCAACTTCCACCGCGCCCCAGCTGAACGCTACGAAGCTCTGCCGAACACCGCACTATTTTAGAGCCATCGGCCGGTTCGTAGTACCCCATTATGGTGAGTGGGATCTGCGGGACACGATCGCTCTGAAACACCTCCAATAAGCTCAGTGCAAATGGATAACAAGTGCCGTAAATGGCCATCGTTTTTACGTCCTCATTTTGCTCTGGCCCACGTCGCCACACCGCCAGTGGTTCATCGCTGGCTTGCTGTCCATCACCCACTGCATAGAGCTCAAATACAAATGTTCCGTTTGCTTGAAGTGGCGTTGGATAGGGATGTGAAAACAAAGAAGATGTCACATGAACAACATCTGGAAAACCATTGCCATTTGAGTCTTCTGTATTCGGAGAGACCAAAAGCGTCATTCGGTTTGCTTGGGCACCAGCAGGTACCGCTGGCGCCGGAATAGGCTCAGGGGTCGGAATTTGAGTCGCTCGACGGCGTGCTGGAACTGCTTCGCAACCTATAGGCAGGCATATGAACAATGCAGCTATTCCCACAGCCACCACTTGCCCAGTTTTCAACTTCATAATCATTACTCTTCTCCTACCACCTCTTCTACCAACGCAGCATCACCGATTTCCTCATTCGGAAGGACCTCAGGCCGCTTCTGAATCTTCCACTCTCGTAGCTTGAGCGGTCCATCACCAAGTGACTCAAACAAGCTGCCACCCTCGTCAATCGTACCATCTCGCATGTCATCAATGACGCGATTTGGCATGGTCAACTTATTGAGCTCCCCATCACGAAGATTGCTAAGCCGATCAATTTCAGCTGGCGAATGAATCACGTGTGGTGTCAATACAATCAACAGTTCCGTTCGATCCAACCGCTTGGTCTCACTCCTAAAAAGTGCGCCAAGAATAGGTATAGAGCCAAGAATTGGAACCTGTTCTTCAATAAACTGATACCCCTCTTGGATCAGACCGCCAAGAATGATTGTCTCGCCATCGCGAACTGTGACCGTTGTTCCCGCCGTACGTTCACGGAAAATTGGTATCGGCCCTGCACCAGTCAATGGCGTTGTACTCTGTTCGGTCTCTTGAATAAAACGGGGCTCAACCTCCATCCGAACATATCCGTCTGGATTAATCGAAGGGGTCACATTAAGAATCACACCAGTTCTTTTAGGGATTACAGATGTAATCGAAGCAAACTCAGAAATTTGAGTCGCGTCGGGAATATATATCTCTTCGCCAACATCAATGATTGCAGGAACGTTGTTGGCGGCCATGACCGATGGATTACTTAAGACATGGACACGATTCTGGGCTTCAAGGGCCTTGATAATCAAACCAAAGTCACTTGATGCAATACTCAGTGTCGGCGTGCCCGTCATTGCAGAAAAACTAGCCGACGCCAACGCAAACATAGAATCAACGCCAACGCCGCGAATACTTGCATTATTTGATAGTTCGACGCCCCAGTCGTTTCGATCTTTTAGTGACACTTCGGCCAGCAGCACATGAATCAAAACCTGGGGTGGATCGACATCCAGTTGTTCAATGATGTCACGCACACGCTCCATATAGCGAGGCGAGGCACTAATCAAAACAGTGTTTGATTTTGCATCACCTCGTATCGTAATCTCACGCTCGAGCAAACGTGCCGCTGATCCAAGTTGATCGTTGTTTAGTGTTTCAACCAGCTTCCTCTGCTCTTCATCTGCAAAGTCACCTAGAACCCGAGCAACCTCTTCGGCAGTAGCGTTGCGAAGCTGATACACCAAGGTCTCTCGTTCGTTGGCCTCAAGCGAATCAAGCTCTTCAATAACCTCCTCAACAAGATCCAAATAGGTTGGAGATCCTGAGACTAAAAGACTATTTGTTCGACTATCAACTGTAATTGATAACTGCTGACGGGGATCGGGCACTGCGGTCAACTCTGTTTCACCCAAGCCAGTTGTCCCAATCATCTCGACAGCTGGCGCATCGGTGACGATTTCCATACTGCCCTGCATTCCATCACGTGGCTTCAAGACCATGAGGTCCTTCCCATGACGAAGTTGAAAGAGATCTCGCATCATCTCAGCCATCGCAGTGGCATCTGCATTCACCAGGTTAAAAATACGAATGCTCTTGGCGCCAATATTACTTTCATCCAAATCTGTAATCATTCGCTCAATCAATAACATGGATTCTTGAGGCGCTGAAACAATGATGGTGTTGGTTCGCAGATCAGGTGTCAGACTAATCGACTCTCTCAATGCAGTTGATACCTGAATCTCACCTGTCTTATCAATGACTTCACCGTTATCCATCTCACTCAGATACTTGAGAATAATAGACTGTTGGCTACCACGTCTTGAGCCAATACCCCGGCCGCTGAGCACGTTTTCAATCAAATTAACTGTCTCAAGCGCGTTCGCAGACGTCAACGATATGTACTTAATCTCGACCACTGCTTCAGGTCGAGCTCCATCAAGCTTCGCGACAAGACCGCGTATGGCTAAAAGATCTCGCTCGGGCCCACTTACAAGAACCGCATTCAACTGATCATCTGCGGTCACACGTAGCGATTTATTACCGCGAGCGCGATTACTTTCTTCAACGTAGAGATCTTCTAAAACTGGCACCAGATCAGAAGCGCGGCTGCGATGAAGCGTCAGCACCTCTACTTCAAAATCTCCACTCTCTCCCTCAACATCAATCAATGCACCAAGGAGGTTCTCAATAACGGCCAGATTCTCTTCGCTCGATGCAATAATGAGTGCATTGGTTGATGGTTCTGCTTGAATACTCACCCTATCAGACGCAGAGCTCGCCTCACCAAGAGACCTCTGTCGCTCACGCATGAGCGATTGCAATCTTGGGGCGAGTTGTTCGCATCGTCGAGATTCCGGAAGTGCCAGTACGTGCAAGGTGACTGCTTGATTCACCGGCGCATTCTCTAACTTCTTGACCAAATCCTCGACAATCACTGCGTCTTCCGGATTCGCTGTAAGTAAAATGCTATTTGATCGAGAGTCCGTCAGAATCATGGGCTTCTGAGCTACTTGTAATTCTGCCGGTAAATCGGCATAGCGCCGCTGCATAATAGTCTCGATAGTCGCTGCGATACGAGATGCATTTCCTTTCTTAATGGGTAGAATCCGAACCAGTGTGCCATCATCAAACTGTGATTGATCCATCTCCATCGCAAGTTTTTGTATAACGTCAAATGACTCATTTCCAGCAGCAACAATCAGCGAATTGGTTCTTGGATCAGCCACAATTGTAGCGCGCTCTAAGTCTGCGGTCTCCGGCTCAACCATACGCAGCCGGTCCAGTCTTGCATCCATGAGCTGCTGAATCAGACTGGCTAATCGAGATGCTGATGAATTCTTTAAGCTCACAATACGAATCTCGCGTAGATCTGGCGAAATTTCTGTATCAAGTGATTGCATTAGATTCTCAAGAACCGCGAAACTCCGAGTGCTTGTCGTCACAACAAGTGCGTTGGTTCGATCATCTGCCTGCATGATGACGCGATCTTCAGGGCGAATCGCCTTTGATTCCGCTTGTTGATCAAAGAGATTTGTGAGTGTCGCTCCTAACTTCGCTGCAGAAGCATGCTTGATTGGATAAATACGCACGGTAGAGCTCGGGCTCGCCGCCTCCACGTCGAGCATATGAACCAACTCAGTAATCACTTCTAGATTGCTAGGCGTGGCCACGAGTATGAGTGCATTGAGCTGCGGCTGAGCCTCAACGACTACTCTTGTCATCGGCTGAAAAATATCTGATTCAAGAACTTGCCCACCATGTTTCTCCATCCGTGCCAAACGAAGTCGACCAACTTGTTCCTGAAGCGGGCCCGCTTGCGGCAAGTTACTTGTTCCTTGTACCAATACTGAATCGATGGTCTGTGCCAGATCAACCGCGTCAGCGTAACGAAGTTGAACAATTCGAGATTCAACCCAACCTGTTGGAACTTCCTGGTCTAATCGTTTGGATAACACCTCAACCGTTGCAGCAACGTCTTCTTTACCAGCAACAATCACGGTGTTTGTGCGCTGATCAACACTGATAGCAACTTGGTCCATAAGGGCTTTGCCCACAATCCCACTGGGCTGACCAACAATATTGGTGCCCGGAATGGACGCCAGATCACTGCCTTTTGAAAACAGTTCATTCATGATGCGAGCAAACTGCTCCGCTGCAATATTCTCTAGGGGCAGCACTTTCACAGTGACGGCTTCTGTTACAGGCAGTCGGTCAAGTAGCTTAATCAAACATCGCATTGCCTCAAGATTGGATTTGCTTGAACCAACGAGGAGGGCATTGCCAACAGTGTCTGGAATAACTCGAATCGGCACCGAGAGATCGAGCGACATATTTAATTTATTAACACCGTCGCCTTGCATATTTAATCGGCGAATCTGCTCTTCGAGTGCTTCTGCGAGTGGCGTCTTGGCTTGTTGTGGGCTGGGCGCTAATACCTCTTCAAGTATTCCCGCAACGGCCCTCGCCTCTGCTTTCACCAGGGGCACTAATATTAACTCCGCCTCCGCAATATCAGATTCACTATCGAG
Source organism: Phycisphaerales bacterium (assembly GCA_029268515.1). Lineage (NCBI taxonomy): Bacteria > Pseudomonadati > Planctomycetota > Phycisphaerae > Phycisphaerales > Phycisphaerales bacterium. The sequence continues at coordinate 306,861 of JAQWNP010000006.1, forward strand.
GGCTTTCAAGAGACCCAAGATGGCATCTTGATCCAGCGGATTTGCAACAACCATGATTGCTCGGCGTCCCTCGACCACGACTGCTTTCACTGGCTCCGTAACAATCCTATTTGACACATCTTCATCAATCGGATCATTAAGACCTAACTTATCAATCATGTCTACGGCTGACTCTGGATTCATATGTTTGAGATCAATAAAGAAGATTGCCTGACCACGCTTCGGCGCCAACTTATCAATTTCTAATGCGGTATTCGAAATCTCCTCAAACAGCTCTGGCGTCGATGAGATAATCAAAGTATTGCCGGGCACATCAACCTGAATTGATAGTGGCTGCCGTGCTTGTAAAGCTTGTGTTTCATATGCTTGTTCAAGAACGGTTGCAACACGTGACGCGGGTGCGTTCGTCATCGTAACGATCTGAACGCGGACACCGCCTGTCTGAGCATTTAACTCCAGCGCGTTCGTAAACTCTTTGATTTTCTCAAACTCGTCATCCTCAGCCCGTACCAAGATTGTGTTCGTGACAGGATCACCGACAATGCGAAGGCTATCTGCGCCCTCTCTCTGCTTGTCTTGTCCAAAGAGCTTTGTGACCGCCAGTGCTACCTGAACAGGATCTCCATGAGTTAACGGAATAATCCGTGGTGGCGGCAGCAATGCATGATCAGCAACATCGAGCTGTCCAACAATCTCTTGAACCTTGCGTACGTTCTGCCGACTTGCCGAAACAATTACCGAGTTGGTCTGTGGCTCCGCAGATGCACGAACCCACTCATCTGCTGCGACTAATACTTTTGGAATTGATGGCCGCCCATCATCACCATCGGATCCGCCACGAGCAGATTCTCTCGCTTGCTGAGCGCCAAGCGAGGCCTGAAACGCATCATTGATGGCCTTTGCAACCGAGGTCGCGTCTGCATATCGCAGCGCTATCACCTTCAGCTGAAGGGACGCATCATACTGTTCAGAATCGAGCTCAAGAAGTAAGGCTCTTATTCCTTCCCACTCACCAGCCGCAGCTGAAATCACCAGTGAGTTTGTGGCTGGATCTGCAACAATGCGAACACTTCTCTTTTCTGGCGTATCAGCTTCAAGCGCATAGTCACCATAAAACACAGAGAGCGCATCTTGTACTTGCATAGCCTGGGCATACTCAAGTGGCACAAACTCTGTTGTCCGATTCTGTTCTGAAGGCGTATCTAATTCACGAACGATCTTACTAATCTGCTCAAACTGTTGGGCATTTGCGGCCACAATCAACTGATTTTCTCGCTCGTCGTAATCCACACGAGGACGGTCTTGTGATGGTAAAGATCGAGAAAATGAATTTAAGGTGTACGCTAACTCACGAGCGATGGCATTCTCGACTGGAATAACGCGATACTCGATCGGATTGACTGTGGGAACAGCATCTAACTCTTTGATCAAGTGCTCAATAATCGGGAACGACTGTGATGTAGCGGTCACGATCAATGAATTTGATCTCTGATCTGCAACAATTTTTGCTTTGACTTCAACCGACGGCAATTCTGTGTTGTCAATAGCAACAGTAATACCTCGTGTACGACCAGTATCATCCAGTTGTAACGTCTCCGTAAGCAAGGACACTACTTCATTTGCTTTCGCCGTTGCCAGTTCATATGTTCGAATAACTGTCTCGTCGCTTGCAGAAGGCGCATCTAGTTCTGCCACCAGTGCTTTAACACGATCTAATTCTTGTTTTGGGGCATTTAGAATCAGCGCATTGGTGCGCAGATCAGGCGTGACAACAACACTGCTACCAGACCTACGGCTAAATTGCTCGCGAATGATGTTAGCAATAGCCAGAGCTTGGCCGTCCTCAAGCTGAATGATCTCGACGCTTCTTTGCCCCGAAGCGTCAGGCTGATCAAGTGTGTTCATAAGATCTTTAATCATGGATCGGCCAGCTTCATCACCAGACACAATGAGACAGTTTGTACTATCACTCGCAGCAATTGTCACCGGAGATATGTTGGAGCCATTTGCACGAGCTCGCGTGCGAAAAAATCGATCAAGCGTGCCCGCTAAATCTCGTGCCTGGGCAAACTCTACTGGTATGACATCAATATGTTGCGTTTCAGACTGAGTCGTTGAGTCAATCGAGTCAATAAGCTCTTCAACCTTCGCATGATCGGACTCTGTAGCCGCAATAATTAGAGATTGGCCTGGCTGATCCACACGAATAACCATTTCGTCTGAAGCAGAATCATCCCACCAACGACGTGACCACTCCGTGACGCCAAACACATCTCGAATGACATCTGCAACAAGCGTCGGTGAAGTGTTTAAAACTTCATAACGGTGAATGACGCGTAGTTGTTGTGGTGGCGTAGGCACATCAACCTGAGCCAAGATACTCTCGATTTCAACAAGCTGTTCTGGGCTTGCTGTCACTAAAATGGTATTTGTACGAGAGTCAATCGCAAAATCAACTGGCGGTTTGCCCTCGCGACCGCCGCGACGTTGCCGCGTTTGGAATATCTGCTGAAGTGTTGCAGTAGCTTCATTTGCCTTCGCATGCTTAAGCTCAAATATTTGCAACGATTCTCGGCGCTGTACCGGTGTCTCATCAATAATCGCAATAAACTGATCTAGAAATGACAAGGTCTCAAGTGGCGCAATAACAACAAGTGCGTTCCCAGATGGGTCTTCGCGAATCTTCACCAGCGATGGATCAAGAACGCCTTCTATCGTCTGCTCATCGCGAATAAACTTCACGGCTATGGCCCTGGTTTGCTGAGCATTACGAGTGCGCCCTGCGGTATTTGGTTCAATAAGCTGCTCCAGACTGGCGCGAGCTTGGGATGATGAGATCTTGGTCAGTGGATAGACCTTGACAGCTACTTTTTCAATCGCAGGGGGATTCGTCAGTGCAACAATCAAGTCCCCTACGACACCAAAGTCTGTATCAGTACTTGTAATGATTAACGTATTCGTCTCAGGGTCATCCATCACCATGACGCGCCGTGCAAGTTCACCAGGCTTTCCACCGGCTGGCGTAAGTCGATAGAGCGTGCCTCTAAGCAAATTCGCGAGCGAGGCTGCGTTGCGACCTTCTGGCAAAGTAATAGCCCTTACTCGTGAGCCTTCTGCTGGCATTTCAGCAATCAATTGTTTGGCAATCCGACTAAGTCGCTCAACAGCTCTTGGCGAGCCAACTACCACAAGACTATTTGATTCCTTGTCAACAGCAATTGAAAGCGGCGCACTGAAGTCAGATTCATTTGTCTCGTCAGCATTGGTTCCAGACGCGCTGTCATCGCCAACCTGGGCAAGGGCCAGTAATACGATCGCTGTCATACCTGGAACGATTGGTCTTTGTCGTTGCGAACTTGGCGCATCTGTTTTCGGGCGATCGCGATTTGATTGTTCTAATAGTTGCTCAAGTGTCATGACCTCAACCTGGTTATCCCGATTTTGATTCATCATGCGCTTGAGCAAATCTGCAACAGCCGTTGCCTCAGCTCGATTAGGATCAATGCTAATGGTACGCACCTGCCGAGCCGTCTCGAGCGCAGCTTGATCAATTTCATTCACAACTTGTGAAATTATTTCGTACTGCACGTCGGTTGCGCGAATCAAGAGGCAGTTGTTCGGCGTATCAACACGAATTGTTGGCGGCTCCACATCAAAATCATCCTCATCGAAGAGAAGACGAATATTCTCTGCGAGGCTACTGGCATCGGCATTATCGACAACCAGTACATGAACTGGTCTTTTGGTGTTTTTGCCATTTGCCGTAGGCGCCACATCAAGCTGAGCAACAAGCTCTTCAGCCAATGGCAAGGCTACTGAAGCGCCTGAAAGGACAATTGCGTTAAGTCGTTTATCAGCGACAACGCGAATCCCCGGATTATCCTCGGGCAATGTCCATCTTCTTCGAAGCGCTTCCATGCGAACATTTAAAGGAATGATCTCGCCTGCTAACAACTGCTCGACTAACGGCGCAATTCGTTCTGCCTGCGCGTGCTTTAGGAAGACCGTCTTCACAAGTGGTTCATCTGGATCCTCTGCGCTGTCAAGTGGGCTGATAAGCGATTCAAGAAATACCATCTGTTCGGCTGTAGCCGCAACAACAAGTACATTACTTGCCGGCTCTGGGGTAATAACTGGTGGCGGCTCTGACACATAATTTGGCTGTGAGGCCCTGACAGCGACGGCACGGGCTATTGCTCGAGCCACATCTTCAGCGCGTGCTTTGTCTAGCTTGAATAACCTGACTTCAATGGAAGCTTGAGCAGATTCTTCTTGATCAAGCTGTTGAATGAGGGCTTCTACAATTGGCATGACTGACACGGGCGCTGAGACAATCACCGTGCTACTGTCGGGCTCCGACGTTACCGTAAACATACTCCCAAGATCAACAGACGAGCCAGAAACATTCTGCTTTATACGATCTGGAACAACCGCTTTCAGAGTCTCCGCAATGACTGCAGGCCTTGCATGCTTGATCGAGAATAAGCGCATTGAAGTTTCGGTTGTTGATGGAGGCAGATCAAGCTCTCCTAATACCCGCTCGACCGTTTTGAAAATCTCTGCTGGTCCTGAAATGACCAGTGTGCGGGTCGCCGGATCTGCTGTAATAGATACAGGGACCCTGCGATCCTGGCCAGTTGGACTCAGCGCTCCGGCATCCGCCAGTTTTGAAAGTGACTGCGCCATCGCATCAATATCTGCATGCTCGACCGGATAGGTACGCACCTCTATTGTTTTTTGTAGATCCAGCTTCTCAACAAGCGACTCGAATGACGCTCTTCGGTCACTTGGCGCTTCAATAATAAGTGTGTTCGTGGCAGCATCTGCACTGATATGAACTTCCTTCATTGGCCTTAGATGCGGCATCGGCTTTCCACGGCGATCCAATGGTATCGGTGGGTTGGGATAAAGCTTATTAAGTGCAATGGCAACATCTGTTGCACGTGCCTGCTGCAGTGGCAATATGATTGTGGTGCGCTCGGACTCATCTTCACCAGTAGCATTGACTTCGTCTACAAAAGACTTAATTTCACTAAATACGGCTGGATGAGCAGATACGATGAGTGTATTGGTAGCCGTATCTGACGAAATCTCTACTGGCTGCTCACGGCGCATTTCGGCAGGCCGCGTGTCATAACGACCTTGCAACATCCCCGCTATTTGTACCGCATCAGCAGCGCGCACTTGCAGAAGCTTCATTGGGGGCAACGATAAATGCTCAAAGTTATCTAGCTCACTTATCAGTGCATGAATCATTTCATGCTGCTTCGATTCTGCAACGACGTATAGACTGTTGTTTGAATTAATGACCTGAATTTCAGGTACAGCAATTTGCCGTGAGCCTTCAGCGGGCTTTGCTTGAGTGAGAATCTCAAGCAATTGCTTTTGCACATCGCTCGCCTTTGCCTGGGTCAGTGAAATCATTCGGCCATCCCGAGGCGGTGGTTGCAGCTGACGAGCCTGCTCAATCGCCTTCGCAAAGCGAGCAACAGATTCAACCCAACCTGAAACCAGCAGCTGACCAGCGGTTGTATCGATCTCAATATCCGGCAACTCAGCATCTCGACTGTTGAGCCCAGTGCTGGCAAGTGCAAACAGTGCTTCTGCACGATCAACTAAGCCAATTGGATCACTGACATCACCCAAAGCAATCGCCAGAAACTCGACATCATCAGCCGCAACTTGATCGAGCCGCTCAATCAACCCATCAATCAACTCAAACTGACTTGGCTCTGCAGTCACCACAAGGAGATCAAGCTGATCGACAGCCTCAATTTCAATAGGCTTACCCAATTGACCATTCTTATTTTTTAACAGCGGCGATAGAAGCGATCGCAGTGGTCCAATCACTTCGGATGGCTTGGTCTCAAGCAATGTGATTTGCCTGGTCTCAACAGGTAATCCGCCATGCTTCTGAATCATGTCCAAGGTCTCAATGAAACCTTCAACTGAAGAACTGTCTCCTATTAATGTGAGTGTACGAGTACGCTCATCTAGGGTTACTTCAAGTTGGTTTGAGGGTTTATCAGCAATCACACTTCGGTCAAACAGTGACTGCGCAGCTTCGACAACTGTAAGCGGGTCATCTGATGCAATCCTAACCAAACGCACAACCAAAGCATTCATCGATGGTTTATCGATAAGTTCAATCATTGCTGCGATTGCTTGGAGATCAGTTTCTGGTCCTGCCAGTACTAGAGATTTCCCATCTGCACCAACAACTATTTTTGCTCGGGACTTTTGTCGCGGACTAAGTAGTTGATTTAAAGACGTTGTTGCTGCTTGGGTCGAAATATGTTCGAGTGGAACAATTGTCATGGAACTTGTTGAATTGCTTTGGTCTACCTGCGAATCAATTGCCGTCAGGAGCATGATCGCTTCTGCAATCGCTGCGTCCTGACCAGCAAGGACAATCTTGCCTTGCTCATCAAGCGCTAGAATCACGGGTCGGTCTGCGGCCGGCCACGAAGAGAACAACTCATCAAGCCGACCCTTCGCAATGGCGGGTACGATCTCACTAAGCTGTATCGTCTTGACACTTCGACGACTATCCACAACTGGCACATCAAGTAATTCAAGCGCCTCTTTGAGTTTGTCTAGACGTTGTCGCATGCCCTTAGCGATGAGAGCATTCGTGCGTTTATCAAGGGTGATTTTGAGGCCGGGTAGCGAATCTTCTTCGAGTTTAACCTGCTTGCCATCTTGATTAATCACATACTTAATGATCCTTTCGCTGAGCAGTGCCTTAAGTGGCTGCATCAGATCCGAAGCTTTGCCATGCTTGACTGGAATAATTTCAATGACCCCTTCGGGGTCTTCACGATCAAGCTCTCCAATGATCTGTTTCAGACGCCGAACCTGAGCAGCGGTCTCAGTAATCACCAATGCGTTTTGCTGCTCTAAAGGTTGTATTGATCCATAGGCTGCCACCATTGTGCCAAGCTTTTCTGCAATTGGCTTGGCAAGCGCTATCTTAAGTGGCAACACAAGTGTCACAATTTGATCATCTGTAACATCGCTTGTGAGCTCACTGATAAAGGTAGGAATATTCTCTCTTGCCATCTCCTTAAGGGCCTGCAAATACAAAATGTCATTTTCAACACGCAACATGACACCACGAGACTGCAGCAAAATATTCAACACCTGCAGAGCCTCTGGCAGCGAATATGAAACTGGCGACAGGTAGTCGACCGTCCCATTTGGGACTGGAGATTCTCTTACCACCGGCATTCCAGTGGCACGAGAAAAGTAGTCGAGCACCTGATCAAAAGTAGCACCCTTGAAATTGAAGCGAATGAGGTTGTCATTCGCGTCCGGTGCCTCAATTTTTTTGTTTGGACCATCAATGGCCCCACTCTCTTGTGCATGCGCAGCGCACACCACAAAAAGAGCCAAGAACAATACAATGCCTTGCCCAAACCACCGGATTGCGCGCGGTGAATTATCGAGGCAAAGATACTTTTTTATGTCGTTTTTTGGGCGGTCCCGATCCATACGACCAATCTCCATCCTGAAGCTCCCGTTCTATTGTGCTGATCCAATCCTCTCTGCCTCTGGTAGTACTTGACGGTCAACCATGGTTGCCCCAAGCTCTACAAACCAGAGCTCTCCCTCAAAATCAAACTCTGCAACGAGGCCATTCACACCTACGAATTCCATTTTGTGGATCCGGTCGCCAACGGCTAGGACCCGTGACTTACCAGATGCAGAATTTCGTATATGGGCTTCGATCATTGGTGACTCGATAACCCCGGTCAATGCCCAGTTCTGATAAGGAAACATGCGCGGTGCAGGTGCCGCGACAACGGCCACTGGTGACGGTGGTGGCAGTGGCAACCGGAATGGGTTGCCCTCAATGAGTGGCTCAACCCTTGCCAATCGATCTGCTGCCCAGTTCGTTTTCATAAGCGTCCCTGGCGGACGGCCTGGAACGAACAATGTTGTTAAGCGCACAACGACTTTGACTGTTTCCCCATCACCCTTAGGATCTAAGGACACCTGGTTAATTTGTTTTGGCCATGCTTCAGCATCAATCCGATCAATCATCTCTACAACTTCGGAAAGAGCTCCCTCCGCAGAGATTGACGCCTCTAACTCAACAAAGTCAATTTCATCACTCATTTTTCCGCTAAACAAACGTTTTGCGGGTGATTTCAGAGCAACATATCGGCCCGTATCAACACGAACTCCTGCAAGCTGAGACGACTGTCCTATCTGATTGAGTCGGGCTCGCAACTCATGATCAACGGTCTCGATATCACCACCTAATGTCCGACTTCCGTAGTCACTCAGTGCTCGTTGTATTGCTGGATCCCGGTTCAATGCAGTGCGATATTTCTTAATGGAAGCCTGCTCGCCCTCAATCGCTGTGAGTAATTCCTGCTTTGGAGTGATAAACGAACGATCCAAGACATACCAGATAATTGCACCAGCAAAGATGACTGCAATCACAACAACAAGAAGCTTCTTAGACCGAGCGCTGTTCATGTCTCAGGCTCCGGCTCATCGACCTGCGTTTCTTGTGGTGATGCGGTACTCGAAGTCAGTCGATAGGTAAACGCATGACCAAGACGCGTCCCACCCTCAGCATCTGCGCCTGATGAACTTACGCTATACACTTCATTCTCGACGAGCGACTGTCGATAGGCATCGGCAGCGACGCGCTCTGGTGCCTCACCGTCGACTACGATCTTGATTGATTGCGGTGCAATCCACTCCTGCGTCGCTCGGTCATACTCGACTCCTGAAAACTCAAGCAAGCCCATCCAACGATCAAGTACAAATGTTGTAGACGGAGGCGTAAGCTGCTGTGTGTAGAGCAGGTGGCCGAGTACATCTATTTGTGCTGACTCCCAAAATTCGAGATGAGATAGCTGGTACTGATCCCGAAAGTGGCGAGCGTACTCTTGGTAAAGTGCGCTCCGTTGTTTAGACAGATCGTCAAAATTCGCCTGGAGTCCACCAAGGTTCATACTGAGAATTGTCCACGCAGCAAAAACAGTGGCCATGATGAGCGCTGCGGCAAGTCCAAAGCGGCGGCGTCTTAACACCACTTGATCAACTGCCTTTATGGGGTGCTCAAGATCAATTCGTCGTTGAGAAGATCGATACTGGAGCAGTAGACCAGCAGCAGGCCAAAGCTCTTCCATTTCATTTGACTGAACTTCAATTCGAAGATTGGTCTCAGGTTCTCGAACTGGTGCATCAACGGTTATGGCTATGTCAGCAATGATTCGAGATCTAAGCTCGTCTGGTGCGAAGACAGCAACACTGGTAACTGGATGACCCTCATTAATGATTCCGAAGCTGGTCCAAGTACGTGTGGTTTCAGTTAACACATTGTCTGCCACCTCATCAAGAACACTCGTTTCGTTCAGATGAGCTGCCCGCGAAAACTGTAGACTGCCCTGCTTTACAACACAGAACTCAATTCCACCACTGGTCACATCAATCGTAAGAGTCCCACTCGTTGGATCATGCTCACGAGGTAGGTCATGAGCAATAAGAGCCACTGATCCAAAAGCCCTGAGTGAAATACAACGGATTTTGAAACCGGCTGCTCGGATTGTCTGACGAGCTAAGTCGAGCGTCTCTGTCGGAACGGCAACGGCAAGCACCGTACTGTTGACTCCATCAGAATTAAGGAACTGGAAGTCGATGACCGCTTTCGAGGTATCGAATGTCAGCTCTCGCTGCATGGCCAAAAAGGTCATCTCAGGCAACTCTCTGACATCTGTTGTTGGAAGCGTGAGTCGCTTAACAACCACATCTTCACGGGGAAGTGAAACTGTTGCTGCGCCGGCCTTAAAACCCGAATCGCGCAATTCTTGCCGGATCCAAGCGCCAGTCTGCTGCGCATCTGTTCGTTTTATTTCGGGGGGAAGGTCTTGAGCCCATGTATGGGTGACTACGTAGCCACCACCAGCGCGTCGCGCCTCAAGAGCTCTGATTCTCGACCTTCCGAGATCGATGATTGTGGTATGTCGTTGAGGCAGCACGGTTGATCGATCCTTGATCGTCAACAATTGTACCGACAAGAGGTTGCCTCACGCGAAGAGGCCACCAGAACCACTTTGATTGTGCATATCGTTGGTTATTTCACGACCCGCCAACGGCCGATTCGCCCATTGGATGCCGCCGGAAATGCGGGCTCTGAGAGCTCATCAGGAGCATCTTTTTCCAGCTGATCATCTGCGGAGGAGGCCACTAAATTGGACGCAGGGCGCCGGCTAAGTTCCGTAAGTCCATTATTCAAAGATGCTTCCGATTCAAGAGCCGGATCTTCTTGGTGAGTCGATAGAAAGAGCTCATCATGACCGCCAGGCTCCTGGAACAGTACTTCTGGGGCCTCAGAAGACTCTTTTAACGTAAGTCGTGCTGCTGTCTGAAGGAGGCTGATATCACGTAGATAAGCCACACGCGGACTCGAATCTACGAGATCAATGACGATTTCGAAGATCTGTGGTTCAATCAATCGGTCCTCTTCATCGTCAGCCTCAACCTCGCCAGCAGCCAGGATGAAGCGATAGGCCAGACCACATGTCGTCGCCATCTCGTAGAAATCTGCCACCTGATCCTGTCTGATCAATCCTTGGGTATGAGGCCATAACGGTGACTGCCTGGAGGTGACATCGATATCGCCCCGTCGATCGACTAATTGCTGGATCTGATCCGAATCGAGCCCACCGAGCGCGTTAAGAACGAATGGGCTGGCATGGTTTATATCGACTCGCCCCAGACGCGTTGGCTCAGTAGAGCATGTCAGCGCCCCCATCACTTGGATCAATGTGTCTGGGCTCAATTGAGTGGCAAGCCGCTGCGCGAGTTGGCCATCGTGTTGAAGTGGGCCCCTCTTTGATACGCCCTTGATGATCGCCACTGTTGCAGCGTCGAAGCGTAAAGATAACTGCGCCTCGATCTGCTTCGACCAACCGGCAGCAATGGTGATTGTTGGTTTCTCCAGGCTGGGCGAAACTGGCTCACAAGCATAAACAGTAACCACATCAGCTAAGCCACGTGGTGATGAAAAGCCCAGTCGGTCGAGTACGCGTTCTCCTAATCCGGGCGCCTCACCACTGACCTGTGATGTGTAGTTTATCTCAGCAATATCACCATAGAGTTGCGAAGGTGTCATGCCATCGACCGCTAGTAATTCCGTAATCGATCCGAAGGAGCCAACCAACTCACGCCGATCCACGATTGCCTGAACCAGCTCCGGTTGCAATAAGCCTGTTCTGAGCAGTTGCTCAGCAGTCACATGATTTATGTCTAAACATGTGGCTTCGTTCCGAACGATGTCGCCATTCGGTGTGACTGGTAGCAATCTCACAACTCCCTGACGGGCGCCATCTCTATAAATGACATATTGCTCTTCCAGATTAACTTCCTCACCAGTAAGTATTCCCTCTCGTTGGCGGGCAAGAGCATGTGAGATAACATCAATACCAGATCGGAGAAGCGCCTGAGTACGAGCCTGTTGTTCAGCAACCGATGCTGATCCCGCTTGTACCTGAGCTGTTGAAACCAACACGCTGGCCGTCCAAATAGCAAAGAGCATGACGACCAGAACCAAGACCAGCATGAGTCCTCGGCGGGATGGAGCACCGCTGTGTGGATTTGCACTAGTCAAGTTGATGATGATCCCTCCCCGTGGCAACCATTGCATCTGGAATACTGATAATTCGAATCCGGTCGGGATCTGACTCTTCTATGAGTGGCTCTTCAAGAAAGTCTGCAGGAGAATCGGACACCTGGTCTTCCATTGCACGTGGCGTGACATACCAAATCGCCACTTCGACTGCTGCAGGCAACCTTTGTTGTTGAGCACTGTCATAACTTGAACGCCATCGCCCTTTGTCAAGATAGCGAAAACGAACCCATCCAAGCTTGTTACTAATTGTATTTAGGTAGCCTGTAGAATCCGACTGAACGCCAACCTCAACAAGGCGCCGACCTCCCTCAAGCTTGCTCTCAGTCGGATCAAAATGAAACTTCAGTTCAGTAAGATCCCCAAGCATATCTTGGCCTGGAACCAATTGCTCGACCGAAACCGAACGACTCATGACTGCAATATTCTGCTCATCCCCGATCAAGCCAGATCCAATTTGTTCAATTCCAACAATGGCGCAAGTAAGTTCAAGAGAAAGATTTTCAATAAGAGCCTGCGCTGCCCGTTCTTGATCAAGGCGTTCGTTGATTTGGGTGCGATGCAGAATTAAATCTCGGAAGAAACCAAGAATTGCCACACTAAGAACCATTCCAAGTGCAAGCGCAAGCAACACCTCTATCAGTGTAAACGCACGTTTTCTAGGAACAACTTGGTTCTTCATGCCTCTGGCTCCCTGTCTCCAGAAACAAACTCAGTTTGATTCCTATCAGATCGTATGAGCTGCCGAACCGTGACTGGTGCAAATGACTCAGTTGATGATTGGTCTTGTTCTACACGCACCGTAACAACGACAAGGCTAAAATTCTCGAACGAAGATGGCTCAACTGAAACATCAACGATCCAAGGCGATTCAATTTCAACACCAAGTTGTGCATCGCGAATTGAAACTATTCCACTACTGAATTCCGCCAATCTTGACTGAGCTACATCGATAGCTCGTAAGCGTTGTCCAGAATCTGCAACACGACTGACTGCCGTTCTCATTGAACGCATAATGAGTGCCGATGCGCCTAAGAAAAGTGAAATCGCCAATATCAACTCTAGAAGTGCTGCGCCTCGCCGTGTAAACGTCTGGAACACCAAGTGCTTTTTCTTTGTGATCATGGATACACCAGATCAACATCCAGCCGTGGGCCTTGACTTTCCTGCGCAGCGGGGAGCTCGGGCAACCGTAGTTCGTCTGCACTGGCAATTTCAAGATCTGAATCTCTCGAATCATCAAACCCACTATCATCTGACACTGCCTGATCCAGGCGAGCCCAAGTCACATGACCCGTGAGTGGTTCAATAGAGAGTTTTGCAAGCCGACCTTGATTATCTCTGAGATAGACAGGATCGAAGTGAGCACATCCTCCAGAGGGCAAAAAGACAAGGAGAGGCCACTTTCCATCAACCAACGGGTTCGCAATCATGTCTTGACCATCTAGAATCTCTTCGAATTCTATGAACGCCGATGGCTCAGCCAGAGACTTTGCCAGACTTAATCCAGTATTGAGTTGATTGTGTGCCCAACGCTTTTGCTGCAACCCTAAGTCGTCCTGGACGGCTGAATTTTCATCGGTGAGCTCTAGGACATTGGCCACGATGCTATTGGTGCCTGGCTCATACACGACCTCAATCATCTTGGAAGTGCGCTTTGCGTGTAGCTGCGCGAGCTTGAGTTGCTCGCGAATAGTATCCAGCGAAGAATCAAAGCTCTGCTGATTAAGTAGTGCTGTTGATGAAACAACACCAATTGATGCCACAATGAGTAGCAATCCAAGTGCAAGAAGCACTTCAATCAGAGAGATTCCATGATAAGAAGATGGCCCTCTTTTAGGCAGCTTGTTGCCATCAACTCTCTGTGGGCGATTCGGGAATGCTGAACTCCATAGCTTCATCAATTTCACCCTCATTATTCATTGCACGGAGGTGATTATGAATGTCATCATCTGTGTCGATTTCTTTATCCGGTCCGACCGAGACAATGTCATAGTAAGACTCACCTCGTATTTCACCGTCTCCAGGTGCACGATAGACCCAACTACTGCCCCAATCATCTGAAGGCATACCATCGCGGAGATATGGGCCTCGCCAACGAACTGTGTCATCTTCTTCCTCTAGAACCTCACTATTCCACAGAACAGCCAGTCCCTCTTCAGAGGTTGGAAGGCGGCCCATATCATTTTCAAACATCTCTAATGCCGCTTCGAATCGATCGATGTGAGCCAGTGTCACATCGTTACTGGCTTGCTTTCGCACGCCTGAGTAATTGAGTGCCACAATGCCACCAAGAAGCAGCAGAATTGCAATGACGATCAGCAGCTCAATGAGTGAAAAAGCTCGCCTAGCTATGATTTGAGATGATCTTACTTCCATGTAGTTCACAATTTTTCTCCAATGCCTGGCATGTTTGGGTAAGAGGCTTCAGCACTTTCCAAACACACAATTCTTTACGCCACCCCCGCCATAAGCCATCGCCCACGACGTGGCTCATCCTCTGTTGATTAAAGAGCCGAGTTCATCCTCATCATCGGCACAACCAAGGCAATAAATATGAAAAGCACGACTCCAGCCATGCACAATAGCAATAGAGGCTCTGTGAGCCGGATCATTAAAGCCATCTGGCGGTCAATCCGACGCTCAATTGTCTCCGCCGCGGTCAAAAGGACGCAGGAGAGATTATTTGCTGACTCACCCACTGCGATCATCTCAATGACATCCTCCTCGAAAAAACCCGAAGCAACCAATGGTGAAGTTAATGATCCACCATCTTGGACAGACTCTTGAGCTTCTTCGACGGCCTTCATGAGCACTGGATTACCCACTGCATCACGAGAGATCTTTAGAGCCGACAGCATAGGAATACTGTTATCTAATAATGTGCCAAGCATGCGGCAGAATCTTGCAGTCCCTGAACTGCGTACTAACTGACCCCAAAGCGGCACTTTCAACTGAACAACTGATAACCACTCTCGAACTGAAGGCAATCGCAAAGACCATGCAATACCCGCACTCAGTGCGAAGAACATCAGAAGTACCACACCCCAGTAATTCACCAGGAAGTCACTTGATCCCAGCAGTATCTGTGTGGGCACCGGCAATTCAATATCGGTGTATAGATCTCTGAACTGTGGCACGAATGAAATCAGAGCCGCTACTACAACACCCACACCCACTACGAGTAGTAGCAATGGGTAAATCAGACTGCCAACTAACCTTGCTCTTAGCTCGGCCTGCCGCTCAAGAAAAGCCGCTAAGCGAGACAATACTTGATCAAGGAATCCACCATGCTCACCGGCTCGAACCATCGCAACCTGGACATCAGGAAATACTGATGGATGGGATCCCATTGCATCAGCCAGACGCGAACCCTGGGCAACTGCATCACGCACCTTGCCCATCACCGTTGCTAATCGTGGATGGGCACGCCGCTGCGACAGTATGGAGAGACTACGGAGTAGCGGAACACCAGCCCTAATCAGGTCTGATAGTTGACGGTACGTTGTTGCGAGTTGCTTGACACCGATACGACGCTGAAACATCGGTTCGTCACGAAGTGGGCGAACTCTCACCGGCGCCAGATGTCGAGCCTGTAGTTCCGACAGCACCGCCTCAAGAGAGTGGCCCGAGAGCCTGCCCTCAACGGCTTGACCATCCTGGTCACGAGCGATGTATCCGTACGTCGCCATGGCCAGATTGTAGGGCAAAAAAATGACGAGGTGTCAGGGGTAATAGAAGTTAAACAACTCCTGAACACATCTCGCAAGCGCCAACGCGGTCGCTAGTTTTCGTCGTCACTCCTCAATTTCGCTAGCACGCTGTAATCCTCGAGCGTTGTCACATCCTGGCTAGATTCCTCGCCTGCAGCGACATCTCGCAGTAATCGCCGCATGATCTTCCCGGAGCGGGTCTTCGGCAGCACATCCGTAAAGTGAATTTTGTCGGGCTTAGCGATTGGGCCAATCTCATTGCCAACGTGATTTCGAAGTTGCAAAATTAGTGCTTCGCCAGGCTGGAATCCAGGATCTAGCGTACAAAATGCGGTAATACCAGTGCCCTTGATCTCACAAGGCATACCCACCACAGCCGCTTCGACAATCGCCTCATGACTGACCAGAGCTGATTCAACCTCCATCGTGCCTAATCGATGACCAGATACATTGATGACATCATCAATGCGACCCATAATCCAGAAATACCCGCGATCATCCCGCCGAGCACTATCTCCGACCAGATACGCACCTTCAATGCGAGAAAAATAGGTCTCGATAAACCGTTTTCTGTCCCCATAAATGCCTCGTAACATTGATGGCCAGGGCTTTCGAATAACCAGCAAACCACCCGTGTTCGTAGCCTGCTCCTCCCCCTGCTCATTTACGACAGCAGCATCAACACCAAAAAATGGCAAGGTACACGAACCAGGAACGGTGGGCGTCGCCGCTGGTAGCGGCGTAATCATGTGTCCACCGGTTTCCGTCTGCCACCATGTGTCGACAATTGGGCAACGCTCTTGCCCAATCATGCTGCGATACCACATCCATGTCTCTGGATTAATCGGCTCACCAACTGTTCCCAACAATCGAAGACTGGAGAGATCATGTTTCATGGGGTGCTCATTACCCCATTTCATGAACGATCGAATTGCCGTTGGAGCTGTATAGAACTGGGTCACCTTATGACGCTCAACAATATCCCAGAAGCGATCAGGCTCCGGATAGTTTGGTGCACCTTCATACATTAACGTCGGCACGCGATTAGGTAGCAGCCCGTAAACAATGTAGCTATGTCCAGTAATCCAACCAATGTCTGCCGTACACCAATAAATCTGTTCACTGTCCGGGCGCAGATTAAAGACATACTTGCTGGTCAAGTACGTGTAAACCATATATCCGCCCGTGCTATGCACGATGCCTTTGGGCTTACCTGTAGAACCTGAGGTGTACAACAAGAAGAGCATGTCTTCAGCGTCCATCTGCTCACATGGACAATCGTCGGATATATTTTCTTGGGCATCATGCCACCAGACATCTCGCTCTTCATTAAAGGCACACTCATTTTTGCAGTGCTTAAGAACGACAACTGTTTTAATTTGATCTGTAAGCTCACACGCAGAATCAACATGGTCTTTCAGTTCAACCACCTTGCCCCGCCGCCATGCACCATCGCATGTGATGACCACAGAGCTCTTCGCATCATCCACACGATCTGCAATAGCCCTCGATGAAAACCCACCGAAGACAATGGAGTGTGGGGCACCGATCCGAGCACATGCGAGCATCGCTATCGAAAGTTCTGGAACCATTCCCATGTAGATTGTGACAATCTGGCCTCGCTTAACGCCGAGTTTCTTCAACATGTTGGCGCAGCGGCAAACTTCCGAATGCAATTGCTTGTAGGTAAAGCGGCGGACCTCTGGGCCATCGCCGTCAACTGGCTCACCTTCCCAGATCAGGGCAGTCTCGGCACCGTGCCCATTATTAATCTGCCGATCAATACAATTGTGCGATATATTTGTCTTGCCGCCGACAAACCACTCGGCGTCAGGCAAGTTCCAGTTCAGCACCTTGTCCCAAGGCTTAAACCAATCAAGCTCCAGCGCAATCTCTGACCAAAATCCTTCGGGATCTTTGACTGATCGTTCATGGAGCGATCGATACTCATCGATAGAGCTAACATAAGCGCCACTGAGACGTGCATCAATATCTTTTGGCGGATCAAATATGCGATCTTCAACAAGCGTTGAGTGTAGTTCGCCTGAGTTATCTACTGTTTCAGTCATAACGGATTCTCCCGAATTATAAACATAAACACTACTGTACTCGACGAAGGAACGATCTGAAAGATGGGTTTTCTATCTACCTCTTTTGGCTCGTTTTCGACGGCTCTTGTTTTTGCCGGTTTTCTTTTTCTTTGCTTCTGGTTCCCCACGATCATATCTTGGTTCACCCTCTGGCAAACTTAAGACACGCAATGACATTGACCGAGACGCTGGATCAACTTTTTCAATCTGAACAGTGAGCTGATCACCTCTCACAAGGCAACGATTTGTACGACCTCCAACAACACGCATGCCTCTCGCGGCACTGCGCCAAAACTCTTTTCGACCATCATCTCCAGGCATGTCGGTGAGATCAGCCATGCCTTCAACTAGAAATTCATCTAGGGAAATGTAAATAGCGCCTTTTGAAAAACCGGTGATCACGCCTTGAAAGTGATCACCAAGATGCTCTCGTGCCAAGAAATCTAATACAAGAAACTGACGTAACTCACGTTCCGCCGCTTCTGCTTCGACTTCGGTACTAGAACATTGACGACCAAATTCTATCAGTGCGCTCTCATTGAGCACACGCTTATCAGCACTCAGTCGACTGGCAAAGGCTCGCTCCTCACGCTTACGCGGTGGCTTTTTCCCATTCTCTGTCGCATCAAGATAGGCTGACATGACCTGATGAAGAAGAAGATCTGCATACCTTCTAATCGGACTTGTGAAGTGACTGTAGTGCCCAGACGCAAGCGCGTAATGACCAATGATGGCTGGCGAATAGCTTGCTTTTGTCATGGTGCGAAGAACCGATATGTGAATTGCACGTGCCGCCGGCGTACCTGCTGAAGCTTTAAGAAGTCTTTGCAGATCCTTCCTGTCCGGCTCCTCTGGCATACGCAAGCCGATCATACGAGCGAATTCCTGAAGCTCTGTCATATCTCCGCCACTCGGATCTGGGTGTATGCGCCGCATCACGGGCAACCCAAGCGAATAGAAAGTACGAGCCAGCGCCTCATTGGCCTCGACCATAAACATCTCAATGATGGTGTGCGTAAATGCACCATCTTCTGGCTGGGCTCCAATAACTTGACCACCGTCATTAAAAATAAGCTCGACTTCTGGTAGATCAAGCACGATCATTCCATCATGAAGGCGCCTTTTTCTTATGCTTTTTGCGAGTCGATTCGCATTCACTAATGCGTTAACTAACTCTTTCGAATACTCGGTGTTTGCTGTCGTATGCGTAAGAGCCTCGTCGGTCTTTCCCTCAATAAGCGCTTGTGCCTCAAGGTACGTCAATCTTTTGTGAGAGCGAATAACAGACGCGCACAACCGCTGTTTCAGCACGCGCCCTTTCTCATCAAATGTAATAAACGCTGATCTTGTCAAGCG